>NZ_SMKF01000262.1 GCF_004348325.1 Micromonospora sp. KC213
GGGTGACGCGGGCACCCCGGTTGGTGGGCTGCCGGTCAACGAGCGGTCCTACCGGCGGCACGCCGAACCGCACGAGGTGCTGCGCATCCTGAACAGTTCCAGCGATCGCGCCCGGGACGAGGAGGAGCCCGGCTACGTCATCCACCTGCCGATCCGGGTGGCCGACCTCGCCGCGGCGACCGCGCTGGCCGGCACGGTGGCCACCTCGCTCGGCTTCCTGGCCGAGCTGGACGCCGGGGAGACCACCGTCTCCACCGCCGACGACCAGAACAACCGGCACCGGGTCTTCTGCGACCTGCTGTTGCCCGACCGCTCCCGCTGCCCGCAACCGTACGACCACGAGGGACCGTGCGGCGAGGCGCCGGCGACACCGGAACAGCGTCCCGCGCCCCGCCCGTCGCCCGGACCGTAGGCTGTGCCGGTAACACGTCCACGTCAGGCAAGGGAGCCTTCCACCGATGCAGAAGTGGGAATACGCCACGGTCCCGCTGCTGGTCCACGCGACCAAGCAGATCCTCGACAACTGGGGCGAGGACGGTTGGGAGCTGGTCTCCGTGGTTCCCGGCCCGAACCCGGAGCAGCTCGTCGCGTACCTGAAGCGGCCCAAGGCATGAGCAACGGTCCACACGCCAAGCTCGCCGAGCTCGGTCTGACCCTGCCCGAGGTCGCTTCGCCGGCGGGCAGCTACGTCCCGGCGGTGCAGTCCGGGCAGCACGTCTACGTCTCCGGCCAGGTGCCAGTGGCCGAGGGCAAGCTGCTCGCCACGGGCAAGGTCGGCGCCGGGATCTCCGCCGAGCAGGCCAAGGACCTGGCCGCGCGCTGCGCGCTGAACGCCCTCGCCGCCGTGGATGCGCTGGTCGGCCTGGAGAACGTCGTCAAGATCGTAAAGCTGACCGGCTTCGTGGCGAGCGCGCCCGGCTTCACCGGCCAGCCCGGCGTGGTCAACGGCGCGTCCGACCTGTTCGGCGCGGTTTTCGGAGAGGCCGGTCGGCACGCCCGTTCCGCGGTCGGGGTCGCCGAGCTGCCGCTGGACGCGCCGGTCGAGATCGACGTCATCGTCGAGGTCGCCTGAGCGTTGCCCGCCACCCCCCGCGATCCGCCCACCGCCGGTGCCGGACGAAGAGGCACGAAGAAGCACAAACGCCGGCCGGACTGAGCAAGATCGCGGGGAGTGGCGGGCAGGGTCGTACGATCGCAGCCATGACCGGGCATCTGACCGTGCCGGCGGCGGCGCTCGCCGACGCGCTGCCGGAGTGGGTGACGCTGCTGCGCGCGCCCAACCCCGGCCCGATGACCCTCGACGGCACCAACACCTGGGTCCTGCGGGCCACCCCCGGGGCACCCGCCGTGGTGGTCGACCCCGGGCCGGCGGATGAGGGCCACCTCGACCGGATCGTCGCGCACGGCCCGATCGGCGCGGTGCTGATCACTCACGGGCACCCCGACCACACCGAGGGCGCAGCGCCGCTGGCCGGGCGGCTCGACGGGGTTCCCGTCCGGGCCGCCGACCCGGCGCACACCATCGGCGGCGACCCGCTGACCGACGGGTACCCGCTCGACGTGGCCGGCCTCGGCATCCGCCTGGTACCCACCCCCGGCCACACCGGCGACTCCGTCTGCTTCCTCGCCCGGCACGGCGACGAGCAGGTCGTTCTCACCGGCGACACCATTCTCGGCCGCGGCACCACCGTGGTCGCCCACCCCGACGGGCACCTCGGCGACTACCTCGCCAGCCTGGAACTGCTCACCACGTACCGGGGGATCCCGGCGCTGCCCGGGCACGGCCCGGCCCTGGCCGACTGCGGCGCGGCGGCCGAGTTCTACCTGGCCCACCGCCGGGCCCGACTCGACCAGGTCCGCGCCGCGGTCGCCGCCGGTGCCCGCACCGCCGCCGAGGTCGTCGCGGCCGTGTACGCCGACGTCGACCGGTCGCTGTGGTGGGCCGCCGAGTGGTCGGTCCGCGCCCAGCTGGAACACCTCGGGGTGGAGCAGCCGTGACCTGCCCGGTCTGCGGCACGCTGGCCGTCCCGGGGGCGCGGTTCTGCCACAACTGCGGCGCGGCCCTGCCGGCCGCCGCGAGCCTGCCCACCGCCGAACGCCGGGTGGTCACCGTGCTCTTCGGCGACCTGTCGGACTTCACCTCCTGGTCGGAGGACCTCGACCCGGAACGGGTCGGTGCGGTCACCGACCGGGTGCTCGCCGCCCTCGCCGGTGCGGTCAAGACCTTCGGCGGGCACGTCGACAAGCTCACCGGCGACGGCATCATGGCGGTCTTCGGGGCACCCGTCGCCCACGAGGACGACGCGGAACGGGCCGTCCGCGCCGCGCTGTCGATGCAGCGGGCCGTCCGCCGGGTGCTCGACGACGAACGGGGCGGCGGTGCCCCGCTCGGCCTGCGGGTCGGGCTGAACACCGGCGACGTCATCGCCGGCATCCAGGCCGCCATCGAGTACACCGTCATCGGCGACACGGTGAACACCGCCGCCCGGCTGGCCGACGCCGCCGCCGTCGGGGCCGTCTACGCCGGTGCCCGCACCTCCGCCGCCACCCGGCATGTCGCCTCCTGGCGGGCGCTGCGCCCACTGCGGCTCAAGGGCAAACGCGAACCGGTCGAGGCGTACGAGCTGCTCGGCCTCCTGGACGCCCCGGGCACCCGCTCCGGCCTCGGCGACGAGGCGCCCTTCGTGGGCCGGGAAACCGAGATCGGTCGGGTCGCCGGCCGGCTCGCCGAGGTCATCGACCGCAGCGAACCCCGGGTGCTGCTGATGACCGCCGAGGCGGGCATCGGCAAGTCCCGCTTCGCCGCCGAGGTGGAACGCCTCGCCGCCGGGTACGACGTCGGCGCCGGCCGGTACGCCGCGCACACCGGCGCCCGGGTGCTCTCGGTACGCTGCGCCGCCTTCGGTGAACGCCGCCGGCTCGCTCCCCTCGCCGACCTGGTCCGGGCCGCGGTCGGCCTGCCCAGCGACACGTCCACCGCGCTGACCCGTCCCGCCGTGGAGGAACGGCTGCGCCGGCTCGGTCAGCGGCTCGGGCAGCGCGGCGGCGGCCCGCTCGCCACCGACCAGCTGCTGGCCCTGCTCGGGTACGCGGAACTGCCCACCGGGACAGGCGCCGCCACCGACCACGGGGAGTGGAGCGCCGGCAGCACCCAGGCCGACGCCGAAGCCGTGCCGAACGCGGTGGCCGGTCTGCTCAGTGCGCTGGCCGGCGAGACACCGCTGGTGATGATCGTCGACGACCTGCACGACGCGACCGCCGAGACGATCAGCGCGCTCGGGCTGGCCCTCTCCCGGCTCACCGGCCCGGTGTTGGTGCTGCTGCTCGGCCGCCCGGAGCTGGTCCGCACCGCCGGCGCGCTGACCCGCGTCGCCGACGCCGAGGTGCACGCGCTGCCGCCGCTGCGCGGCGCGGACGCCGCCCGGCTGCTCACCAGCTACCTGAACGGTGGGAAGCTGCCCCAGGCCGACGCGGACCGGTTGCTGGCCACCGCCCAGGGCAACCCGTTCTACCTGGCCGAGCTGGTCACCCTGCTGATGGAGCGGGGCGCGCTCACCGCGTACGCCGAGCGGCGCGGCGGACCCGGCGGCTGGCGGCTGGCGCCCGGCTCGCTGGGCAGCCGGCTGCTCTCCCGCGACCTGGCGGCCGTCCTCGCGGCCCGGATCGACGCGTTGCCACCGGACGCCCGCTCGGTCCTGCGCGACGCCGCGGTGGTCGGCGACACCGTGCCGGACGGGGCACTGGAGGCGCTGCGCGAGCAGCGGGCCGGGTTCGGCGGCCGGCCCGCCGCGGTCGCCGCCGTGGAGCTGACGCGGGCCGTCGAGGAGTTGCTGCAGCGGCGGATGCTGCACCGCACCCGCGCCGGTTACGCCTTCGCCACCCCGCTGATGCGGGAGGCCGCGTACGCCGGGGTCAGCAAGGCCGAACTGGCCGAACGGCACGCCGCGCTGGCCCGCTGGGCGGCTCCCGGCGGCACCGGCACCCCGCCCGGTGGGTTCACCGACGCGGCCCGCGACGACTTCGTCGCCGAGCACGTGGCGCGGGCCGCGGCACTCGCCGACGCGGTCAAGCTGCGTCCCGACGCGCCGGCCCGGACCGTCGCCGGACTGGGCGTGGCCGCGCTGGGCCGAGCCGCCCGCCGGGCGCTGCAGGCCGGGGAGCCGGCCCTGGCTGTCGAGTACGCCGAGCGGGCCGCCGAGTTGGCCGGCGACGGGGTGCCCGCGGCCGACCGGGTGGTGCATGCCCGGGCACTGCTGCAGGTCGGGCGGCCGGGCGACGCGCTCGCCTTCGCCGAGAAGATCGCCGCCAACGCCGGGGACGAGGCGGTCGTGCGGACCAGCGCCCTGCTGCTCGCCGGGCAGGCCCACCAGGCTCTCGGCGACCAGGGCCGGGCGACGGCCGCCTGGCAGGAGGCGTTGCAGGTGGCCACCACCGGCGGCCTGCCCACGCTGCGCGCCTCGGCGATGCGCCGGCTCGGCATGGCCGACTTCATCGCCGGCCGGCTCGGCCAGGCCAGCAGCCGGCTTGCCGCGTCGTACCAGGTGAGTCTCGCCGCGCAGGACCCGCGTGGGCAGGCGTGGTCGTTGCAGAACCTGGCCTGGGTCACCACCACCCGGGGTGACTTCGCCGGCACCGATGCGGTGCTCGGCCGGGCCGCCCGGCTTTTCGCCGAGCTGAGAGACCCGTACGGCCGGGCCTGGCTGCGCGGCACCACCGCCTTCGCCCGGCTGCTCGCCGGTCGGCTCCGGGAGGCGTGCCGGCTGGCCGGGGTGTTCCTCCCCTTCGGCGAGCGGGTCGGCGAGGCGTGGGCGGTCGGCACGCTGCGCGCCGTCGAGGCGTTCGCCGCGGCCGAGTTGGGGGAGATCGCCGAGGCGGACCGGGCGGCGCGGCGGGCGTACCGGGACTTCGCCGAGGTCTCCGACGACTGGGGGCGTGGGTTCGCGCTGGTGGCGCGGGGGGTGGTGGCGCGCGGGCTGGGCGAGCCGGAGCACGCCGCCGACCTGCTCACCGACGCCCTGGCGTACGCGGGGCGCACCTCGCACCCGCTGCTCACCGGGATGGCCGGCACCCTGCGCGGCTTCGTGGCGCTGGACATGGGCGACTGCGATACCGCCGAACGGGACGCCCGGGCGGTGCTGACGGCCGTCGAACCGCACAACCCGCAGGCACCGGCCCAGGTCGCCCCCCGGGTGCTGCTGGCCACGGCCCGGTTGGCCGCCGGTGATCCGGCCACCGCCGTCGGTCTGCTCGCCCCGGTGGCGACCACCGCGTCCAGCAACCCGACGCTGCTCTTCTCCCGCCGCCAGACGATGGCCCGGTACGCCTCCGCTCTGCTTGCTCACGGCCAGCGGGAGCAGGCGCTGGACTGGGCCCGTCGGGCGGTCGCCGCGCCTGCCGAGGACGTCCGCAGCCAGGTGATCGGGGCGAGCGTGCTGGCCGAGGCGCTGGCCGCCTGTGGCCAGCCGGTCGAGGCGGTGGCCAGCGCCGAGGAGGCGGTCCGGTTGGCGTACGCGACCGAGCAGCGCAGCGAACGCGCCGCCGCCGCCGCCCTCCACAGCCG
>NZ_SMKF01000263.1 GCF_004348325.1 Micromonospora sp. KC213
CAGTTGAGCAGGGCCAGGGGGTTGGGGATCGGGGCACCGGCAGTGCCCGGGGCGGCCGTGGCGGGATCGGCGGTCAGGTCGACCACCCGGTTGTCGGCGTCCACGTGCACCACCCGAGGCTGGTAGGCGCGCGCCTCGGCGTCGTCCATCTGCCCGTACGAGATGAGGATGACCAGGTCACCCGGGTGCACCAGGTGCGCCGCCGCGCCGTTGATGCCGATCACGCCGCTGCCCCGCTCGCCCGGGATCACGTACGTCTCCAGCCGGGCCCCGTTGGTCACATCCACGATCGCGACCTGCTCGCCGGGAAGCAGGTCGGCGGCGTCGAGAAGGTCCTGGTCCACGGTCACCGAGCCGACGTAGTGCAGGTCGGCCTGGGTCACCGTGGCCCGGTGGATCTTCGACTTGAGCATGGTCCGGAACATGGGAGCCTCTCAGCAGATGGTGGGGGGTCAGGAACGGGGGGCGAGTCGGATCGCCATGTTGTCGATCAGCCGGGTGTCGCCCACCCAGGCCGCGACCAGCAGCCGGGCCGGACCGAACACCGGGCCGGGTTCCAGATCCGGGTCGGTGAGCACCAGGTAGTCCAGTTCCGCGTCCCCGCCCACGGCGGCGAACGCCCGGTGGGCGGCGGCCAGCACCTCCCCGGCGTCGGCTCCCTCGTCCGCGGCGGTCGCGCCGGCCCGCAGCGCGGCCGACAGGCCCGCCGCCGTCCGCCGCCGCTGCGGGGAGAGATAGCGGTTGCGGCTGGACAACGCCAGGCCGTCCGGCTCACGGACGGTCGGCACGCCGACCACCTCCACCGGCACGTCCAGGTCACGGACCATCCGCCGAACCAGGGTGAGCTGCTGGTAGTCCTTCTCACCGAAGAAGGCGAGCTGCGGGCGGGTGAGTTGCAGCAGCTTCAACACCACGGTGAGCACCCCGTGGAAGAAACCAGGGCGGCTCAGCCCCTCCAGATCCTCCCCGAGCTGACCCGGATTGACCCGTACCACCGGCTGCCCGTCCGGGTACATCTCCAGCACCGACGGCGCGAACACCAGGTCCGCCCCGGCCCGACGGCAGACCTCCAGGTCGGCGTCGAGAGTGCGCGGATAGCGGTCGAGATCCTCGTTCGGCCCGAACTGCAACGGGTTGACGAAGATCGTCACGAGCACGTGGTCGGCCCGCTCCCGGGCGGCCCGGACCAGCGCCTCATGCCCCTCGTGCAGCGCGCCCATGGTCATCACCACGCCGACGGTGCCCGTCAGCCCGTCCCGGGCCTTCGCCAGTGCCGCCCGGCTGTGCACCAACTCCGTCATGGCGTCTTCTCCGTTCGCGACTGCGGGGCTCGCAACACCGGCTCACTCCTCGCGCTCACCGAAACCCCTGGCGTTCGCGACTGCGGGGCTCGCAACACCGGCTCACTCCTCGCGCTCACCGAAACCCCTGGCGTTCGCGACTGCGGGGCTCGGCTGCCACCTGAGTTTCCGCCAGCACGTCCAGCAGCGACTCCGCGTCGACCGGCCGCAGCCGGCCCGCCGCGATCGCCCGATCGGCGCTACGCCGCGCCAACGCCAGATAGGGGGCCACGGATTCCGGTGCGGTCTGCGCCAGCCGGGACAGATGCCGGCGCACGGTGCCCGCGTCACCCCGGGCGACCGGGCCGGTCAGCGCGTCGTCGCCGTACCGCAGCGCGTTCTCCAGAGCCGCCCGCAGCAGCGGGGCAAGCACCTTCTCCGGGCTGGTGACCCCGGCGTCACGCAGCCGGTCGGTCGCCTCGTTGACCAGGGTCACCAGGTGATTCGCGCCGTGCGCCAACGCCGCGTGGTAGAGCGGCCGGTCCGCCTCGCCGATCCACTCGGGCACCCCGCCAAGGTCGGCCACCAGCCGCGCCGCGAGCGGGCGCAGCCCGGACGCGGCGGTCACCCCGTAGGAGATGCCGGCGAGCCGGCCAAGGTCGTCCGGCGTACCGGTGAAGGTCATCGCGGGGTGCAGGGCCAGCGGGTACGCGCCCACCGCGGCGGCCGGAGCCAGCACGGCCAGCCCGTGCGCGCCGGAGGTGTGCGCGACCACCTGGCCGGGGTGCAACGCGCCGGTCTCGGCCAGGCCGACCACCACGGCAGCCAGGGAGTCATCCGGCACGGCGACGACCAGCAGGTCGGTGGCGGCGCGAGCGACCGATGCCACGCAACGGTTCCGGGTGCCGGGCAGCAGCAGGGCGATCCGGGCCTGCGCGGCCCCGGAGACGCCGGAGGCGGCCACCACCCGGTGACCGGCGGCCACGAGCGCGGCGCCCAGTACGGCACCGACCCGACCGGCACCGACGACACCGACGGTCAGGGAGCGGGGAAAGGCGGGCAGGGCGCCGACGGGGGCGCCTCCCGACGGTACGACGACCCCGGGCGGGGCGGTCGGACGCGGGCGCAGCGGTGCGCTCATGGCAATGATCCAGTCCTCGAAAGGGGGTACCGGTCGATCGCAAGTATGCGCCGGGGTCGAGGAGCCGAAACAAGGGTGTGTGAAATCGTTCACCGACCGGGCGCCGATGGCGGCCCGGCCCGGCGGTCACCAGCCGGGGGCGCCGCAACCGTGACCCGTCTCGGGCCGGCTGACCGTAGGGTCGGCACGGTGACGCCTGCGCAACGAGGAACGAACTGATGCCGATCCGCTGGCGGGACGCGATGGGCCGGGCCCTCTACGGGCCGGACGGGTTCTTCGTCGCCGGGGCCGGGCCGGCCGCCCACTTCCGCACCAGCGTGCACGCCTCCCCCACCTTCACCGCGACCCTGGCCCGGCTGCTCACCCACGTCGACGCCGCCCTCGGCCACCCCGTCCGGCTGGACGTGGTCGACGTCGGAGCCGGCCGCGGGGAACTGCTGGTCGCACTGCTCCAAGCCGTCGAGCGGGTGGAGGACGTGCGGGAGGCCGGCCCGGCACCGCTCGCCTCCCGGGTACGCCTCACCGCCGTCGAGAAGGCCCCCCGGCCGGCCCACCTGCCCCCGCAGGTCGCCTGGGCCGACGCGATCCCCGACCGGATCGTGGGGCTGCTGGTCGCCACCGAGTGGCTCGACAACGTGCCGCTCGACGTGGCCGCGCGGACCGCCGACGGGTGGCGCTACCTGCTGGTCGACCCGACCACCGGCGAGGAGACCGTGGGTGACCCGGTCGACCCCGCCGACCGGGCATGGCTCGACCGGTGGTGGCCCGTCCCGGCAGGCCACCCGGAACCCACGCTGACGATCGGCGGAAGAGCCGAGATCGGAAGGACCAGGGACGAAGCCTGGGCCGGCGCGGTCAGGCACATCGCCCGGGGGCTGGCGGTGGCCGTGGACTACGGGCACCTGGCGGACGACCGGCCCGTGGACGGGACGGTGACCGGATACCGGGGTGGGCGGCAGGTGCCGCCGGTGCCCGACGGCTCCTGCGACGTCACCGCGCACGTCGCCATGGACTCCGTCGCCTCCGCCGGCCAGCGGGTCGCCCGGTGTGCGTACTCGCTGGTCCGCCAGCGGGAGGCGCTGCGGGCGCTCGGGGCCGGCGGCGATCGACCACCACTCGACCTGGCCACCCGCGACCCCGCCGGGTACGTGCGGGCGCTGGCCGCCGCGTCGACGGCGGCCGAACTGACCGACCCGGCCGGCCTCGGCGGGCACTGGTGGTTGCGGCAACCGGTCGACGTCGACCCGGCGACGTTCGTGGCACGATGGCGGGCATGACCACCCACGCCGGCGACCTCCGCGACCTGACCGTCGGCACGGGCGCCGGCGGGGAGCAGCTCGGCACCGACATGGTGCTCAACATCGGGCCGCAGCACCCCTCCACCCACGGCGTGCTCCGGCTGAAGCTGGTGCTCGACGGGGAGCGGGTGGTTTCCGCCGAGCCGATCGTCGGATACATGCACCGGGGCGCGGAGAAGCTCTTCGAGGTCCGCGACTACCGGCAGATCATCGTGCTGGCCAACCGGCACGACTGGCTCTCCGCCTTCGCCAACGAGCTGGGCGTGGTGCTCGCCGTGGAGCGGCTGATGGGCATGGAGGTGCCGGAGCGGGCCGTCTGGCTGCGGATGGCGCTGGCCGAGCTGAACCGGGTCCTCAACCACCTGATGTTCCTCGGCTCCTACCCACTGGAGATCGGCGCGATCACCCCGGTCTTCTACGCGTTCCGGGAACGGGAGACCCTCCAGGCGGTGATGGAGGAGGTCTCCGGCGGCCGGATCCACTACATGTTCAACCGCGTCGGCGGGCTCAAGGAGGAGGTGCCCGCCGGCTGGACCGGGCGGGCCCGCGCCGCCATCGACGAGGTGCACCGCCGGATGCCCGACCTCGACCATCTCATCCGGCGCAACGAGATCTTCCTGGCCCGCACCGTCGGGGTGGGCGTGCTGTCGGCCGCCGACGCCGCCGCGTTCGGCGCGTCCGGTCCGGTCGCCCGGGCCTCCGGGCTCGACCTGGACCTGCGCCGCGACGAGCCCTACCTGGCGTACGACCAGCTCGACGTGCCGGTGGTCACCCGCACCGCCGGGGACTGCCACGCCCGTTTCGAGGTGCTGCTCGACCAGGTGTACGCCTCACTCGACCTCGCCCGGCGGTGTCTGGAGCGGGTGGACCGGCTCACCGGTCCGGTGAACACCCGGCTGCCGAAGGTTGTCAAGGCGCCTGAGGGGCACACCTACGCCTGGACCGAGAACCCCCTCGGCATCAACGGCTACTACCTGGTGTCGCGCGGGGAGAAGACGCCGTGGCGGCTCAAGCTGCGCACCGCGTCGTACGCGAACGTGCAGGCGTTGGCCAGCCTGCTCCCCGGCTGCCTGGTTCCGGACCTGATCGCCATCCTCGGCTCGATGTTCTTCGTGGTCGGCGACATCGACAAGTAGGTCGGCGTCCCGCCGTCGACGTCAGCGGCTGCCGGCGCGCGGGACGTCCTGCTGGGGATAGCCGTACTGTCCCTCCTGGGGGTAGCCGTACTGTCCCTCGCCACCCCACTGCTGGTGGCGGGGCTCCGGCTCCGGGGTGCGCCACGCCTCGACCGGTTCCCTCGGCGCGGGCGCCCGCCACTGGCCGGCCGACTGCTGGCCCCACTGATCCTCGGCCGGCTGCCGGCCCGCCGCCCGCCACTCCTGCGGCACGGGCACCCCGTCCTGCGGCAACGCCGGCCGGTCCGCCGGCTCGGTCCAGCCGCCACCCCACTGGCCGGTCGGCTGCTGGGGCTCGTCCTGCCGTACCGCCGCCCAGCGGTCCTGCACCCGGAACCCGGCACCGTCGGTGTGCAGCTCGGCCCGGCGCTCCCCGACCCGCACCTCACGCCCGTGCCCGTCGTCGCGCACCTCGGCCCACCGGTCGCCGACCTGCACCCCCGACCAGTTCTGCTGCTCTGCCGGGTACGCCCCACCCGCCCACGGCTGATC
>NZ_SMKF01000264.1:2500-5370 GCF_004348325.1 Micromonospora sp. KC213
CTGTGGGTGTTCCCGAGTAGCGGCGGACCCCTGAAATCTGCCGTGAATCTGCCAGGACCACCTGGTAAGCCTAAATACTTCCTGGTGACCGATAGCGGACGAGTACCGTGAGGGAATGGTGAAAAGTACCCCGGGAGGGGAGTGAAATAGTACCTGAAACCGTTCGCCTACAATCCGTCGGAGCCTTGCGGGGTGACGGCGTGCCTTTTGAAGAATGAGCCTGCGAGTTAGTGGCATGTGGCGAGGTTAACCCGTGTGGGGGAGCCGTAGCGAAAGCGAGTCTGAATAGGGCGTTTGAGTCGCATGCTCTAGACCCGAAGCGGAGTGATCTAGCCATGGGCAGGCTGAAGCGCGGGTAAGACCGTGTGGAGGGCCGAACCCACCAACGTTGAAAAGTTGGGGGATGACCTGTGGTTAGGGGTGAAAGGCCAATCAAACTCCGTGATAGCTGGTTCTCCCCGAAATGCATTTAGGTGCAGCGTCGTGTGTTTCTTGCCGGAGGTAGAGCACTGGATGGTCTAGGGGGCCCACAAGCTTACCGAAATCAGCTAAACTCCGAATGCCGGTAAGTGAGAGCGCGGCAGTGAGACTGCGGGGGATAAGCTTCGTAGTCGAGAGGGAAACAGCCCAGATCACCAGCTAAGGCCCCTAAGCGTGTGCTAAGTGGAAAAGGATGTGGGGTCGCATAGACAACCAGGAGGTTGGCTTAGAAGCAGCCACCCTTTAAAGAGTGCGTAATAGCTCACTGGTCAAGTGGTTCCGCGCCGACAATGTAGCGGGGCTCAAGCACACCGCCGAAGCTGTGGCATTCACATTTTAACCACGCGACGCCTTGATGTGTTGTGCAGGTGTGTGGATGGGTAGGGGAGCGTCGTGCCGGGGGTGAAGCAGCCGAGTGATCGAGTTGTGGACGCGGCACGAGTGAGAATGCAGGCATGAGTAGCGAAAGAAGGGTGAGAAACCCTTCCGCCGGATGACCAAGGGTTCCAGGGCCAGGCTAATCCGCCCTGGGTGAGTCGGGACCTAAGGCGAGGCCGAGAGGCGTAGTCGATGGACAACGGGTTGATATTCCCGTACCCGCGAAAGAGCGTCCCTGATGAACCTCGTTGTGCTAACCATCCGAACCATCCAAGACCTTCGGGTTGAGGGTGGGGAGCGTGGGAACCTGGCGGGTAGTAGTCAAGCGATGGGGTGACGCAGGAAGGTAGCTGAGCCCGGCCGGTGGTTGTGCCGGGGTAAGCGTGTAGGCCGGTGTGTAGGCAAATCCGCACACCTTGTGGCTGAGACGTGATGCCGAGCCGATTCAGGTGAAGTCAGTGATCCTATGCTGCCGAGAAAAGCCTCTAGCGAGTTCTTAGCGGCCCGTACCCCAAACCGACACAGGTGGTCAGGTAGAGAATACCGAGGCGATCGGGCGAACTGTGGTTAAGGAACTCGGCAAATTGCCCCCGTAACTTAGGGAGAAGGGGGGCCGGAGACGTGAAGCCCCGCGCGGGTGGAGCGTTGTATGGCCGCAGAGAGCAGGGGGAAGCGACTGTTTACTAAAAACACAGGTCCATGCGAAGAAGTAATTCGATGTATATGGACTGACGCCTGCCCGGTGCTGGAACGTTAAGGGGACCTGTTAGCTCTTCGGGGCGAAGCGGAGAACTTAAGCGCCAGTAAACGGCGGTGGTAACTATAACCATCCTAAGGTAGCGAAATTCCTTGTCGGGTAAGTTCCGACCTGCACGAATGGCGTAACGACTTCCCCACTGTCTCAACCACAGGCCCGGCGAAATTGCAGTACGAGTAAAGATGCTCGTTACGCGCGGCAGGACGGAAAGACCCCGGGACCTTTACTATAGCTTGACATTGGTATTTGAGTTAGCTTGTGTAGGATAGGTGGGAGCCGGTGAAGTCCATACGCCAGTATGGGTGGAGGCAATCTTGAAATACCACTCTGGTTGATTCGGGTATCTAACTTCGGACCGTTATCCGGTTCAGGGACAGTGTCTGGTGGGTAGTTTAACTGGGGCGGTTGCCTCCTAAAGGGTAACGGAGGCGCCCAAAGGTTCCCTCAGCCTGGTTGGCAATCAGGTGTTGAGTGCAAGTGCACAAGGGAGCTTGACTGTGAGACTGACAGGTCGAGCAGGGACGAAAGTCGGGACTAGTGATCCGGCACTGGCATGTGGAAGCGGTGTCGCTCAACGGATAAAAGGTACCCCGGGGATAACAGGCTGATCTTCCCCAAGAGTCCATATCGACGGGATGGTTTGGCACCTCGATGTCGGCTCGTCGCATCCTGGGGCTGTAGCAGGTCCCAAGGGTTGGGCTGTTCGCCCATTAAAGCGGTACGCGAGCTGGGTTTAGAACGTCGTGAGACAGTTCGGTCCCTATCCGCCGTGCGCGTAGGATACTTGAGAAGGGCTGTCCCTAGTACGAGAGGACCGGGACGGACGAACCTCTGGTGTGCCAGTTGTCCCGCCAGGGGCACGGCTGGTTAGCTACGTTCGGAAGGGATAACCGCTGAAAGCATCTAAGCGGGAAGCCTGCTTCAAGATGAGGTATCCCACCCACTTTGGTGGGGTAAGGCCCCCAGCTAGACGACTGGGTTGATAGGCCGGAAATGTAAGCCCGGTAACGGGTTCAGTTGACCGGTACTAATAGGCCGAGGACTTGACTACGAAGATGCTACGCGTCCACTGTGCAACTCTAGACAAACGAACAACACACCGTGTGGTTGGTGTTGTTTGATATGTCGATAGTGTTACGGCGGTCATGGCGGAGGGGAAACGCCCGGTAACATTCCGAACCCGGAAGCTAAGCCCTCCAGCGCCGATGGTACTGCACTCGTGAGGGTGTGGGAGAGTAGGACACCGCCGGACAAT
>NZ_SMKF01000265.1 GCF_004348325.1 Micromonospora sp. KC213
GGCGTCGCCCGAGCAGCGGGCGGTGGGCGGCGCCGCGCTCGCCACCGCCGGCCTGGTCGTCCCACCCGGCGCGGCGACGCCGCCGCCGGTCACGGCGACCTCCTGGCTGGTCGCGGACCTGGACAGCGGCACGGTGCTGGGTGGCTGCGGCCCGCACGAGTACGCCACCCCGGCGAGCGTGCAGAAGCTGCTGCTCGCCGCCACCATGCTGCCGAAACTCGACCCGAGGCAGGTTGCCACCGCCGTCCAGGCCGACCTGGACATCGAGCCGGGCAGTTCGGCGGTCGGCCTGCTGGTCGGTGGCCGGTACGCGGTGGAGACCCTCTGGCTGGGGCTGCTGCTGCAGTCGGGCAACGACACGGCGAACATGCTTGCCCGGCTGGGCGCCGGCAGCGCGCAGGCCGGGGTGGCGCAGATGAACGCCGAGGCCAGGCGGCTCGGTGCCGTGCAGACCCGCGCGGTGACACCCTCCGGGTTGGACGGGCCGGGCCAGTTCACCAGCGCGTACGATCTGGCGCTGATCGCCCGGGTGTGCTTCGCCGACCCCACCTTCCGCCGGTACGCGCTGACCGAGCGCACCCAGATCCCGGCCCAGCCGGCGCTGAAGAAGCCCGGCTTCCAGATCCAGAACGAGAACGATCTGATCTACCGGTACCCGGGGGCGCTCGGCGGCAAGACCGGCTTCACCGACCTGGCCCGGCACACCTACGTCGGCGCGGCCGAGCGGGGCGGCCGGCGGCTCGTGGTGACGCTGCTCGGTGCCGAACGCCGGCCGCTGCCCGGGTGGGAGCAGGGCGCGCGCCTGCTCGACTGGGGCTTCTCGCTGCCCCGGGACGCCTCGGTCGGTCGCCTCGTGCGGCCGGGGGAGGTCACTGCGCAGGGTACGCCCGTGAACACTCCCGCACCTGCCCGGCCGCTCGCCGCCCGCCCGGTCGGCCCGCCCGCCGGCGGTGCCCCGGATTGGCTCGGCGGGGCGGTGGTCGGTGGCGGCGCCGCGCTGGTCGGGCTCGCCGCCGCCGCGGTGGCCGCCGCCCGTCGTCGCCGTCGCCCGCGTCGCCGCCGCGCCACCTGGACCTGAGCCGCACGCCGACAGATTGGCCCGCATCAACGCGCTCGGATGGTCCTACCAGTTGTCGCGGTTGGCAAGACCGCCGCCATCAGTGCGCGGGCCAGCCGCGGTTGACACAGCACCGCGGTGCTGTCGGCGTACTGGTCGACGGCACCGACCGGTGGCAACGCGGCCACCTCAGGATCGTCGACGGCGACCAGCAGCGCGGCGGCGAACCGTCCTGCGTCGATAACCTAATACGGCCGGTCGAAGAACTGGCGCCGGGTGGCGTCGACCGGTGCTGCGATGCCCAGGCGATTCTGCCACTCGCCGACCTGTTCGGTGTGGCCGAGCAAAGTAGGGCAGCGAGCAGGGCGACGGACGAAGTGGCTCACCGGTACCGGTGCCGAAGTGGCCCATTTATCGCCACGGGTCGCTGACATGCTTGGGGCATCCGGAGGGATGCCCCGGCAGGCGATCCCGTGAAGCATTTGGAGAGCAGATGAAACGTATCGTCACCCTGGTCCTCGCGGGGGTCGTAGCGATGACCGCCGCGCTCATTCCGGCGGGTGCCGCATCGGCTCACGCCGGGCCGCACACCGTTTCCCTCGACCTGCACATGTTCATCAAAGACTCGGAGAGTTGGCCTGACCCCGATCACGAATATGCGGACCTCAAGTGGGAGCGCGAATTGAAGCTCACCGTGGCTCAGCCAAGTGCGAGCACCCAGTTCGTGGGGTGCGCGGGGCGCGAGGTCAGGGTCGTTGTCGATGTCTTCGTGAGCCATGACCCGGATCCGTGGGCGAACCACGACGTGGAAGTCATGACCAAGACCCGACTCTACGAAGGCGAAAGTTGCCAGACCGACGACCTGGAAAAGACCACCTACCGCTCCTTCGTCGCACGCGAGTACGTGGGGGGCTACGACCATTGGGTGATTAAGTCAGACGAATCGGGTGACGACCACGCCTCCATTGCTCTGGGAGTAAACCAACCACTGGAAGACTAAGAACAGAACTTCTCGCCCGCTCGCATCACGGCAGACGCTGCGATGTGAGCGGGCGACTTCGGTGAGCGGTTGTTCCGCGCACCCGTCCGTACACTCCCCGCGTTCCAGTCCGGTCCGAGCCGGGTGAGGTGCCGCGTCACAGTGCGTCGGTTGATGTCGTGGCCCAAGCCGGCGAGCTCGTCGGTGATGCGCTGCGCGGACCACTTGTGCTCGCGTCGCCAGGTCTCGATCTGCTCGATGACCCATGCGGGCGTCGAGCTGGGACTGCGGTGCGGCGTCGAAGGTCGGTCTAGGAGCCCGGCCTCACCATGCCGTCGCCATCGGTTGACCCACTTCGACGCGCAGGCGCGTGAGATGCCCATTTCGGCGGCGACGTGAGCGATCGGCTGAGTTCGGCATCGGGCGATGAGCTGACGACGGCCCTCGACGCTCAGTGGAGCATTCGCATGAGTCACCCGACGACCTCGACGCTCCGGTTCCGTGGTGCGATCAGCCCCAGGGATGGAAGCAGCATGAGCAGGGCGATCCCGGTCAGGACGGAAGCCACCCACACGGGCCCGAGGTCGCTGGAGCCAGACAGTGCCCCGGCCGCGATTGCCGGGCCGGCGGCGGCTCCGATGTTGAGCGCGGCGGTTGCGTAGGAACCTCCCATGGTGGGCGCTTCGGAAGCCGCATAGAGCACCCGCGCGATCAGCGTGCTTCCCACCGCGAACGCCAAGAGACCCTGGACGAAGACCAGGATCAGCAGCGGTACGGGGTGTGTCGCGACGAGTGCGAGAGCCAGCCAACCCATGAGCAGAATGGGAGAGGCCACGCCGAGAATCAGACGAGGGTGGCGGTCGGAGAGCCGCCCGGCGGTAGTGACTCCGATGAAGGATCCGATGCCGAACAGGACCAGGGCCAGCGGGACCCACACCTCATCCAGTCCGGCGCTCTCGGTCACGAGGGGTGCGAGGAAGGTGAAGGCGGCGAAGGTTCCGCCGTTGACCAGCGCTCCGAGCAGCATTGCCACGAGCAATCGGGGCGCTTGGAGCTGGGCGATTTCGAAAGCCAGGGACGCGCCATCGTCGGACCCTTCCGGTGCTGGCTCCGTGCCGGGGCGGATCCCGGTGAGGATGCCGACTGCGGCGGGGACGCACAGCAGCGCGACTGCCCAGAACGTCGCTCGCCACCCCATCGCGGTGCCGAGCAGTGCGCCCGCCGGGACGCCGGCGACGGTAGCGTTCGTCGTTCCGGACAGAAGGACTGCCAGGGCTCGCCCCTTCTGGTTCGGGGCCACAAGACCGGTCGCGGTGCTGAGCGCGACGGCCAAGAAGCCGGCGTTGGCAACCGCAGCCAAGACACGGGTGGTGAACAGCACGGAGAAGGACGGGGTTGTCGCGGCGACGACGTGGCAGAGAGCGAAGATCACCACGCATCCGAGGAGAACAGTCCGTGCGGGCCACCGACGGGCAAAGGCCGCCATGATGGGCGCGCCGACGATCATCCCGACCGCGAAGGCGGACGTGAGCAGTCCGGCGGACCCGACCGAGACACCGAGGCTGGTGGCGATGTCCGGCACGAGGCCGGCGAGCATGAATTCCGAGGTGCCCATGGCGAAGACCGCGAGGGCAAGCACATAGAGAGCGAGAGGCATCGAGCTGCTCCGAGGCAAGAAACGGACAGAAGGCGTCTCGTCACCACGGCCAGCCCGACGGGATACCCGAACAACCGCCAACGCATGCGGCAGCGGGCGGGAGGCTAGAACCTCAGTGGGTCAGGGGCTGACGGCGTGACCGAAAGCCCCCACAGTGTCCGATTCGGGGCTCGACATGGACACCACTCTACCGATGGCCACCCGGCACCCGCACATCCATTGGATGAGTCGGGCCCTCGCCATCAACGTCCTGTCCCGCAACAGCTAGCCGTAAAACGGCCCCTGCGCGACCTCGGGTGACTACGCTCCGAACAGGTGAGGACCTCGGTTCGTGCCGTCGCGGTGACCGTCGCCGTGCTGGCCTCCTCCGTCGGCGTGCCCGTCGTCGGAACGACGCCGTCGACCACCGGGCTGTGTCCGCCCGTACCGTCGGTGTCTCGGCCTCCGCGGCCGGTCCCACCCGGGCCGGAGCCCGCGTACCCCGCCGTGGCCGGGGCGGCGCTGGCCACGCCCGGGCTGGTCTCGCCGGCCGGCGCACCGGCTCCGCCCCCGGTGGCCGCCACGTCGTGGCTGGTCGCGGACCTGGACAGCGGCGTGGTGCTGGGTGGCTGCGGCCCGCACGAGTACGCCATCCCGGCGAGCGTGCAGAAGCTGCTGCTCGCCGCTACGGTGCTGCCGAAACTCGACCCGCACCAGGTCGTCACCGTCACCGCCGCCGACCTGGACATCGAGCCGGGCAGTTCGATCGCCGGCCTGGCCGAGGGCGGCCGGTACCCGGTGGAGACGCTGTGGCTGGGGCTGCTGCTGAAGTCCGGCAACGAGGCCGCCAACGCCCTCGCCCGTCTCGGCGGCGGACCTGACGGGCTGCCCGGCGGCCTCCGCGCCATGAACGCGCACGCCCGGCACCTGGGCGCACTGCGGACCCACGCGGTGACCCCCTCCGGACTGGACGCCCCCGGTCAGTTCACCACCGCCTACGACCTGGCCCTGATCGCCCGTGCCTGCTTCGCCGACCCCACCTTCCGCCGCTACGACGCCACCTTGCGCGCCGTGGTCCCGGCGCAGCCGGCACTGGGAAAACAGGCGTTCGAGATCCAGAACGACAACCAGCTGCTGTACGGGTATCCGGGCGCGTTCGGCGGCAAGACCGGCTTCACCGACCTGGCCCGGCACACCTACGTCGGCGCGGCCGAACGTGGTGGCCGCCGCCTGGTGGCCACCGTGCTCGGCGCGGAGGTGACCGGGCAGCGGGCCTGGCAGCAGGGCGCCGCGCTGCTGGACTGGGGATTCGCGCTGCCCCGCGACGCCTCCGTCGGCCGGCTGGTCCGCCCCGGCGAGTTGACCGCACCACCACTGCCGGGGACACCGGTGACGCCGCTGGCGACCGGACCGGCACCCTCGCCGACCCCGCCGGCGTTGGCGGCGGCCGGGGGACCGGTCGACCGGGCCGGCTACCGGTGGGCCCGCCCCGGCCCGCTGCTCGGCGTGGCACTGGTCGTGGCCCTGGCGGCAGCCGGTGTCGTACTGCTCGCCTGGCGTCGCCGGCACGCCGCCGGACGGCGACGGTGACCACCCGCCGACGACGGTGGGGGCTGCTGACCGCCGCGGTCGCCCTCGTCTGCGCCGCCGGCTGCCAACGGCCACCC
>NZ_SMKF01000266.1 GCF_004348325.1 Micromonospora sp. KC213
GTGGGGAAGGGGGAAGCCCGCCCCCGATGGGGGGCGGGCTTCCGTGTGGTTGGCGCGGTCGGATGACCGCGGTCAGTTCACCTTGCCGATCGAGACCGAGCCACGGCCGACGACCGCACCCTCGGTGGTGGTCACGGCCAGGTCGCCGTACAGGGCCCGACCGGCGGCCGGGGTGGACCGGGCGACCACCGTGCCGGTGAGGGCGGCGGTGGCACCGTTGGTGAGGGCCAGCGGGGTGGCGGGCGCGGTCACCGTGCCCAACGACGGGGCCGTGAACGAATCCCGGTAGTCGTAGGCGGTGCTGGTGCCCGGACCGTCGACGGCGTACCCGTCGACCACGACCCGGTAGGTGCCCGGGGCCGGGTTGGCCAGGGTCACCGCCTCCTCCGAGTCACCGTCGGCCGAGAGGCCCACCCGGGTGGCGCCCAGGAACACCGACAGGTCCAGGTCGGCGCCGAGGTTGGCGGTGTTGCCGATCCGCGCGGTGAAGCTGGTCGCACCCGCCGGCACGTCCACGGTCCACTCCTGCTGCGCGCCCTCGCCGATGGTCGGCCGCGCCGCGAGCACGCTGGCGAGCGGGCCGCCCTGACCGGTCACCGCGACCGGGCCGAAGGCGTTGGCCAGCTTCCAGGACACCTGGGTAGGGGCCCCGGCGACCACCGCGGGCAGTTCGATGGTGGCCGGGTCGACCTTGACGCCCTGCACTCGCGCCTGGAGCTGGAACGGGTTGTTCAGCGACCGCGAGGTGCGGCGCGCCTCGACCTCGATCTCCCAGACGCCCGGAATCGGGTTCTGGTAGTCCCGCTCCTGCGGCTTGCAGGCCGCCGCGTCGGAGAAGTTGGTGTAGCAGGCGGTGCTGGCGGTGCTCTCCACCGGAACGCCGTACGGGTTGATCGCGATGAAGCGGGTCTGCGACCCGGTGGCGATGCCGGAGAGGTTCACCTGCAGCGCGCCCGCCCCGGGCGGGACCGTCAGGAAGTACGAGGTGAAGCCGTTCCGGTCGACCGTGCCCTCGGTGGAGAAGGAGAACGCCGGCTTCTGCACCTCGTGGGCGACGACCACCACGGTCGAGACCTCGAAGTCGACCACGGAGGTTGCCGGGTCGTCGATCACCATCAGGGCGCCGTGCGCGCCGGCGGTCTTCGGCTTGGCCACCACGTCGACGGTGACGGTCTTGTTCAACGGCAGCACCACCGACTTCGGTGCGGTGAAGGTGCCGTCGTTGCCGCGCAGTGTCACGGTGTGCTGCCGGTTGCCGGCCGGCCCGCTGGTGCGGGTCAGCTTGACCTGGTACGTCTTCGACTGGCCGACCTGCTGGCCACCCTGCGCCGAGGCGCAGCGGTTGTAGACGCCGGTGCCCCGGTGGGGGTTCGGCAGGAACTGCTGGGTGCCGGCGTCGTAGCGGGTCAGGTTCTTCGACAGCTCGGTGCAGACCGGCGCGTCGGAGGTGTACGACCGGGCCTCGACGCCCTTGCTCAGCAGCTTCCACGCGCCGGGCACGTCGAACATGCCGTAGCCCTGGGCGTACGTCGGAACGTCGGCGATCGGCTTCGCCGAGGTGTAGATGGCACGGCGCAGCGCGGCCGGGGTGATGCCCTGGTCGTTCGCCCGGGCGGCGGAGAGCAGCAGCGCGGCGGCGCCGGCGGCCTGCGGCGAGGCCATCGAGGTGCCGTTGAGCATCTGGTAGCCCGGCGGCAGCGAGTAGCCGGCCTCGGGCGCGATGTTGCCCGGCTGCCAGGTCGGCGCGGTGGAGACGGCCGCGCCGGGGGCGGCGATGTTCGGCTTGAAGCCGCCGTCCTCACGCGGGCCGCGGGAGGAGAAGTTGAACAGCGCGTTCTCCTTGCGGACCACCGAGCCGTAGTTGGACAGCCAGGTGTCCTTGCTGATGCTGGCCGCGACGCTGACCACGTTGGACGCCACCGACGGGTCGCCGATGGTGTTCAGGCCCGGGCCGGAGTTGCCGGCCGAGATGAACATCTGCACGCCGTACGTGGTGATCAGGGTGTTGTAGAGCTGGGCGCGGGCGTTGGAGCCGTCGTTGAGCGCCGGCAGGCCGCCGATCGACATGTTGATCACGTCGACCTTGCGGTTGATGACCAGGTCGGCCATGCCGGTGGTCAGCGCGGCGGCGGTGCAGCCGCCACCCCACGAGCAGGCGCGGGAGGAAACCAGCTTGGCGCCGGGGGCAGCGCCGTCGAAGGCGTTGTTGCCCAGCATGTCGTTGGCGGCGGTGATGCCGGCGACGTGTGTGCCGTGGGTCGACTCGATGATGCCGATGTTGACGTAGTCCCAGGTGCCGGGGACGTTGATCGGGCTGGTGTCGACGCCCTTGCGGTACTCGACCACGAACGGGATCTGCTCCCGGACCGGCGTGGCCGGGTTGTCCGTGCCGAAGTGGCCGACCTGGAACTTCTCCTGGTACGGGCGCATCGGCTCGTCGTCGGAGAAGTCACGGTTCTGGTTCGCGTCGACCCGGATGTCGTTGCTCCGGGGGTCGTAGAGGATCCCGAACGCGTCGGTCCTGTCGCCGTCCCGGTTGACGTCACCGGCCGGGTCGCTGCCGGCGGTGATCGACTCGTTGAAGGTGGCGAACCGGTAGGACCCGGCGGGTGCCTGCCAGGTGGCTCCCTCAGCGGTGAAGGTCGGGCCGGTCACCGCGAGTTCCATCCGCCGCCACGTGCGGTCCTCCAGCGGGTCGGTGGCGGTGACCCAGTCGACGATCTTGCGCTCGCCGGTGGTGGTCTTCTGCAACGCCGGGTGGTCGAGGTCAACCCCGGAGTCCATGATGCCGATGGTGATCCCGCGCCCGTCGAAGGTCGGGTTGGCGGCCTTGAACGCCTCGGCGCCGGTCTCGTGGGTCGGCATGTACGGGTTCACCGCGCCGGTGCCCGCACCCGGGGCAACCGGAGCGGCAACTCCCTCTCGGGCGGTCTTCGCGCCGACCCGGGCGCTCTTCGCCCGGGCGGAGGCGGTGCCGGTGCGCTCGGGGGCGGTGACCTCGGGGCTGGGGTCGGGCAGCTGGATGGTCTCGTCGAGGTCGACGGCGGCGACGCCGGGCAGCTTGGCGGCCTTCAGGGCCTTCCCGGTGGGGACCTTCGCCAGCACGTACCCGATGGAGTCGAAGCGCTGGCTGATCGAGCCGCCGAGCTTCTTCATCGCGTCCGCGACGTCCTTCGCCTCACCCTTCTCGGTGGCGACGATCAGCGTGACGGTGGGCGCGTGCTTCGCCTCGGCCTCGGCGAGCAGCTTGGCGTCGTGCGCGCCGAGCGTCTCGACCGCGTTGGTGGTGGCGTCCGGGTTGGTCGCGGGAGCGGCGCTCGCGGTGGCGGCGCCGCCCGCGCCGGTCATGGCACCGGCGGCCACGACGGAGGCGAACAGCCCGGCGGAGGTACGCCGACGCAGGTTGCGGGGTTTGCTCACGTTCTCTTTTCCTCCAGAGAACAGGGCCCTGAGATGTCAGGACACACGTGAGCGAATCCTTTGTGCTGCGTAGTGCCGCTGTCACTACCCGCCGGTAAGTTGTGACCCCTTCGTGATATGCGAGGGTGCGCACTGCCACATAAATGGTGCTAGATGGACCGGTCCAGAGTGGAACCTCCATCCAGCAGCTCCGGAGCCTGCGGCTGCCGGGGGGCCAGCTCCACCTGCGCCGGCACCGCCAGCTCCTGGTCGGAGACGCCCAGCTCGGCCAACTTGCGGGCACTGACCAGCACGCGCGCCTCCAGTGACCCGACCGCCCGGTTGTACGCGGTCACCGCCCCGCCCAGCGACGCGCCGAGTTTGCCGACATGCTCGCCCAGGGTGGACAGCCGCCCGTACAGCTCGCGGGCCAGCGAGTGCACCGCGACCGCGTTGCGGGCCAGGGCCTCCTGCCGCCACGAGTACGCCACCGTGCGCAGCATCGCCACCAGGGTCGCCGGGGTCGCCAGCACCACGTTGCGGGCGAAGGCGTGCTCCAGCAGTGTCGGGTCGCGCTGCAGGGCCACGTCCAGGAACGGATCGGCGGGCACGAAGAGCACCACGAACTCCGGAGTTTGCGCGAAGGCCGCCCAGTACGACTTGGCGGCCAGCGCGTCGACGTGCGCCCGCAGGTGCCGCGCGTGCGCGTCGAGGTGGGTGTCGCGGCCCCGCTCGTCGCGCGCCTCCATCGCCGTCAGGTACGCGTCGAACGGTGCCTTGGCGTCCACCACCACGGTCCGGCCGCCGTGCAGCCGGACCACCAGGTCGGGGCGTACCCCCTGCCGGTCGGTGGCGGCGGTGACCTGCTCGTTGAAGTCGCAGTGCTCCAGCATGCCGGCGGCCTCGACGATCCGGCGGAGCTGGTGCTCGCCCCAGCGCCCCCGCACCTGCGGCGCGCGCAGCGCGGCGACCAGCTGCTTGGTCTCGGTGCGCAGTTCCCCGGAGACCGTACTCATGGCCCGCACCTGCTCGCGCAGTTCGGCGTAGGCGTCCACCCGGTCGCGTTCCAGCTCGGTCACCCGCTGCTCGTACCGGCGCAGGGTGTCGTGCAGCGGTGCCACCGCGCGGGCCACCGCCTCCTGCGACTGGGCGGTCGCCTCGTAGCTGAGCGCCCGCATCGACTGTTCCAGGCGGCCCTCCCCCTCCCGGGTGGCCGCGAGAGTGGCCTCCAGCCGGGCGATCTGGGTGGCGGAACGGACGCGGGCGGCGTACCAGCCCACCGCGCCGCCCGCACCGAGACAGACGACCACCACGGCCAGCGTCGCAAGGTCCATCCCGAGAGCATGCCAAAGGGATACGACTGGAGCCCGGCGGGTAACTTCGCGGCATGGAACTTGTGCTCGTGGCGGTCCTCGTGGTGCTGCTGGTCGGCGGGTTCGTCTGGTGGCGGCGGGAGCAGGCCGCCCGGGAGGCGCGGAGCCTCGCCGACGTGCGCGCCGACGCCCAGCGGTGGTACGAACGTCTCGGCGGCCAGGTGATGAACCTGCACGGCGACGAGCCGGCCGTACGCCAGGCGCTGGTGGACGCCGCCGAGCGCTACAACGCCGCCGGCGGTCAGCTGGAGCAGGCGCGCACCGTCAACCAGTACCGGCTGGCCCGGGAGACCGCCCTGGAGGGGTTGGCGTACGCCCGGGCGGCCCGGGTGGCCCTCGGCCTGGACCCGGGTCCGGAACTGCCGCCGCTGGCCGCCGCCGAGGGTGCCGGCGAGCTGACCAAGGAACGCCAGGTGCAGGTCCAGGGGCAGACGTTCAGCGCCGGTCCGCAGCCGGGCCGGGACACGCCGTACTACTACCC
>NZ_SMKF01000267.1 GCF_004348325.1 Micromonospora sp. KC213
GAGCAGCACCGCCCCGATGATCATCGGAGGCCAGGTCAGTGCGGCGTCCCACAACCGGACCGACCAGGTGAACAGGGTGACCCCGGTGAGCAGACCCGCCGTCAGCGCCCCGGTGAGCCCCACCCCGACCAGCCGACCCAGGGTGACCGGCCCACTCCCGCCCCGACGGGCCGACCACCGCCCGACGGCCAGGGCGGCCAGCGAGAACCCGGCGACGGCCAGCCAGACGACGTTCACCGAGGCGGACAGGAGCCGGTAAGCCTCGGGTGGCGGGGGTCCGCCGCTCCAGCTCGACCCCTGCCAGGTGAGATCGCCCGCGATGACCAGGACCGCGGCCACCACCAGGGCCCGCACCGACAGGCCGCGCAGCGCCGCCGCGCCCAACTCCGCCTGGTACGCCGGAGCGAGCTGGGCCACGGTGCCGAACTCGGCCACCGCGCGCCGGGCGGCCTCCGCCGGTGTCAGCCCACCCTCCCGGTACGCCTCGGCGGCGTCGGTCAGCGCGTGCCGCAGCTCGACGAGCAGCTCCGCCTTGAGCCGGGCGGGGCCGCGCAGTCGGCCGTTCAGCTCGCCCAGCCGTTCCTCCAGGACACGTTCCGATCCCCACACGGATCCCACCCTGCCATGGGCGACACCGGGTCGCGTCGGGGAGATTCCCTGAACAGGACCGCCGCTGGAGGAGTCACGGGGTGAGGGCGAGGTAGCCCCGCTCCGCGGCCTCCTGGAGCAGCCACTGGTCGCGGTACCAGCCGGGAGCGGCGACCAGTTCGGCGTGCCGGCCGCGCTGGATGACCCGCCCGGCGTCCAGCACGACGATCTCGTCCAGCCCGTCGAGGCCGCTGAGCCGGTGGCTGATCAGCAGCACCGAGTGCCCGGTCGGGGTGGCGGCCAACGCCGAGGCGAGCACCGCGTCGGCGGCGGCCGGGTCCAGCCCTTCGGTCGGTTCGTCGAGCACCAGCACCGGCGGGGCGGCGAGCAGGGCTCGGGCCAGCGCGAGGCGCTGTCGCTGCCCGCCGGAGAGCTGCCCGCCCTCCTCGCCGACCACGGTGTCCCAGCCGTCGGGTTGGTCGCGTACCCAGTCGAGCAGCCCGGCCGCGGCGGTGGCGGCGGCCAGCGCGTCCTCGCCCGCGTCGGGCCGGCCGAGCAGCAGGTTCTCCCGGACCGAGGCGTGGAAGACGTACGCCTCGGCGAGCAGCCCGCCGACGGCCCGGGGCAGCTCGTCGGCCGGGTACGCCGACAGGTCGTGCCCGTCCAGGGTGACCCGACCGGCGTCGGGGCGTACCGCACCGGTGAGCACGGCGGCGAGGGTGCTCTTGCCGGCACCGCTCGGCCCCACCACCGCCACCCGGCGGCCGGCGGGCAGGTCCAGGTCCAGGCCGTCGAGGGCGGGCGCGGCACCCGCCCGGTACCGGACGACGATCGAGTCGAAACGCACGTGGTGGGTGGTCCCCTCGACGGCCCGGCCCGCCCTGGTGTCGGCGGCGTCGATCCCGGCGCCGCCGGTGCCGGCACCTGCCACGGCGACCGGCGTGGTGCCGTCCACCCCGGCCCGGCCGTCCGGTGCGGCGAGCAGGTCGGCGACCCGGCCGAGGCCGGCGCGGAGCTGGGTCCGTTGCCGGGCCGCCCCGACCAGGGCCAGCGCGATCTCCACGGCGGCCAGAGTGCCCACGGCGAGCACACCGACCAGTACGCCGCCCACCCCGGCGCGCAGTGCGACGAGCACCACGCCGCCGGCGGTCAGTCCGGCGACCAGCACCCCCGCCGCGTCGACCGCGAAGCCGGTCGCGGCGAGCCGCCGTTCCAGCCGGGCCAGCCGGTCGGCACGGTCGGTGGCGGCCCGCAGTGCCTGCCCGGTGGCACCGAAGGCGGCCAGATCGGCCGCGCCGTGGGTGAGGTCCACCGCGTCGGTGGCGAGCGCACCACGCAGCGGCGCCACCTCGTCGGCGGCGCGACGGGTCAGCGCGGTGGCCGAGGCGGGCAGCGCCACCCCGGCGACGAGCAGGCCGACCGCGAGCACCCCGGCGGCGGGCAGGGAGACCAGCGCGGCCCCGCCGACCGCCAGCAGACCGACCAGCGCCGCGGCGGCACCGGGTACGAGCACCCGCAGGAGCAGGTCCTGGACGGCCTCCACATCGGAGACCAGCCGGCTCAGCGCGTCCCCGGTCCGCTGCCCGGCCGTGTTCCGGCGGGCGGCCAGGGTGGCGAAGACCCGGGCCCGCACATCGGTGATCATCCGCAGGACGGCGTCGTGGCCGGCGAGGCGTTCGGTGTAGCGGAGTACGCCCCGTCCGATCGCCAGCGCCCGGACGGCGACGATGGCGACGGTGAGCCGGTCCAGCGGTGGCCGACCGGCCGCGGTCATCAGCAGCCAGGTTGCCGTGGCCATCAGCGCCAGCCCGGCGGCCTCGGTCGCGGCGGCGAGCAGCCCGGCGCCGACCAGCCGGCGCAGGTACGGCCGGGCCAGCCGCAGCACCGCCCGTTCCGCGCTCCCGGCACTCGCCTGGCCGCCGTCGCGGCGGGTGCCGGTCCGACCGCCTTCGCGACGGGTGCTCATCGGGCCGCCTCCCGGGCCGGCGTCAGCTCGGTGACCCGCCCGTCCTGTACCCGCAGGATCCGGTCGGCGTCCGCCAGCAGCGCCGGCCGGTGCGCGACCAGCACCGCCGTGCGTCCCTGGACCAGCCGCCGGGTCGCCGCCAGCACCACCGCCTCGCTGGCGGTGTCGAGCCGGGCGGTGGGCTCGTCGAGCAGCACCAGCGGGGCGTCCCGCAGGAAGGCCCGGGCCAGCGCCACCCGCTGCCGCTGCCCGCTGGACAGGCCGTGACCGCGCTCGCCGAGCGTGGTGGCCAGCCCGTCGGGCAGGGCGGCGACCACGTCGTCCAGCGCCGCGTCGGCGACCACCCTGGTGAGCGCCGCGTCGGGGGTGCCGGGGGCGCCCAGCCGGATGTTGTCGGCCAGCGAGGCGGCGAAAAGGTGGGCCCGCTGCGGCACCCAGGCCACCTGCCGCCGCCATTCGTCGAGGTCGACGTGGGCGAGGTCGACGCCGTCGACGGTGACCCGGCCGGCGGTGGGGCTGACGAAGCCGAGCAGCAGGCCGAGCAGGGTGCTCTTGCCGGCACCGCTGGGGCCGACCACGGCGATCCGTTCACCGGGACGCACGGTGAGCGTGACGTCCCGCAGCGCGGTGGTCCGTTCGTACGCGACGGTGACGTTGTCGAAGTGGATCTCGCCGCCGCCGGGCGGGGCGGTCCCGGGCGTGGCGGCGGGAGCGGCGGCCGGGGCGGCGGAGAGCGTCAGCGCCTCGTCCAGCGCGGTCAGTCCCTCCATGCTGGCGTGGAAGCGGCTGCCGGCGGCCCGCAGCGGCAGGTACGCCTCCGGGGTGAGCAGCAGCACCAGCAGCGCGGTCGACAGGGTGATCCCGCCGCCGAGCAGCCGGATGCCGACCGGCACCGCGACCAGCGCCACCGACAGGGTGGCGACCAGTTCCAGCACCAGCGCGGAGAGGAAGGCGATGCGCAGCGTCCGCATGGTGGCCACCCGGTGGCCGTCGGCCATCCGGCGGACCACGTCGGTCTGTGCCCGGGCCCGCCCGAACACCCGCAGCGTGGGCAGCCCGGCGACCATGTCGAGGAAGTGCCCCCCGAGCATCGACAGCCGTCGCCACTGCCGTTCCGTGGCGGCCTGCGCCTGCCAGCCGAGCAGCGCGCCGAAGACCGGGATCAGCGGCAGGGTCGCCGCGATGATCAGCGCCGAGCCCCAGTCGGCGAAGACCAGCCGGGCCAGCACGGCCAGCGGCACGGTCACGCTGAGCACGAGTTGGGGGAGGTAGCCGGTGAAGTAGGCGTCGAGCGCGTCCAGACCCCGCCCGGTGAGGGTGGCGAGCTGCCCGGCCCGCTGGCCGGCGACCCAGCCGGGCCCGTGCCGGCTGACGGTGGCGAGCAGGTCCGCCCGCAGCGCCGCCTTCACGGTGGCCGCGGCCCGCGCCGCGACGGCGCCCTGCGCCCAGCTGACCGCCGCCCGTCCACCGACGGCGACGACGAAGCCGGCCAGCGCGCCGGTGTCCAGCCGACCACCGAAGGCGGTGGCGAGCAGCGCGGCCAGGGCGGTGGCCTGCCCCACGACCAGCAGCGCGGTGAGCCCGCCGAGCGCCGCGAGCACGGCGAGGTCGCGCCGGGCCGCGGGGACCCGGCGCAGCAGACGCGGGTCGAAGGGACGGCGGTTCACCAGTACACCGGTGCCCTGCCGTCGGTCCGTCCCCGGAAAACCCACCAGCACATCGCCTGAAAGCCTAGTAGGGCCGGAACAAGGGGCAACGCGAGCCAGCCCAGCAGCCGCAGCGTCGGCCCGCTCGCCGCCGCCTGGGCCACGGTTAGGGTGGCCGCCGGGTCGACGGTGGAGACCAGCACGGCGGGCCAGAGAGCCGCGCCGACCAGCACCACCGGCAGCGCCAGCGCCGCGCTGGTGGCGGCGAAGGCCACCCCGGGCCGCCGCCGGGCGAGCGCCGCCCGCGCCAACAACAACGCCGTGACCAGTGCTGACGGCAGCAGTACGGCCGCCGCCGGCTGCTGCGTCGCCGCGCGTACCCGCTCGGAGAGCAGGCCCAGCGCGGTGGCCGCGCCGACCGCGGCGAGCGCCACCGGGATCAGCCGTCCGGCCAGCCGGCCGAGGGCGTCGGCGTCGGCGGCCGGCAGCCGCAGCGTGAGGAAGGTCGCACCGTGCACCGCGACCAGTGCGAGCATCGCCAGTCCGGCGGCGGCGGCGAACGGGGTGGCCAGGTGGGTGACCCCGGCGACGTGGCCGTCGGCGTGCAGGGGTACGCCCTGCAACAGCCCGCCGAGCAGCGCGCCCCAGCCGAGCGCGGCGAGCGCGCTGCCGGTGACGACCACCCGGTCCCAGCCGGCGCGGGCGACCGCGTCTCGGGGGCGGCTGCGCAACTGCACGCCGACGGTCACCAGGATCACCCCGACCAGTGCCCCGGCCACGACCGGGTAGAAGCCGGAGAGCAGTTCCCCCTCCAGGGTGGGGAAGGCGCCGAAGAGGATGCCGACGAAGGCCACCAGCCACACCTCGTTGCCGAGGAAGAAGGGGCCGAGCGCGGTGAGGCCGGTCCGGTGGGCGGTCGACCCGCCCCGGGCCAGCAGCAGGCCGACGCCGTAGTCGTAGCCGCCCAGGACGAGGTAGGCGGCGAAGAAGAGGCCGAGCAGGGCGTACCAGGCGAGGTCCACGGTGGTCTCCGTCAGGCGAGGGCGGGTAC
>NZ_SMKF01000268.1 GCF_004348325.1 Micromonospora sp. KC213
GCCGGGCGTGGTTGTTGTTCAGCTTGCTGTCGTGGATGTCGACCCGGCCGTAGTTGGCGATCGCCCCGCCGTTGCCCTCGGCGTTGTTACCGACCAGAGTGGTCTTGACCAGGCGGGCGGCACCACCGGGCGCCACCAGCAGTGCGCCCCCGTCGGGGCCCTGCGTGTCACCCGGTTCCCGCTGCCCACCGGGGGTCTGCTGGTCGGCCGGGCCCGGCCCGTCAGGGCCCTGCGGTCGGTCGGTGGTCTGCCGGTCGCCCGGCTGGCCGCCGTACCGGAACGCGGCGGCGTTGCCACCTTTGAGGGTGACGTCCCGCAGCGTCAGGTCCCCGCCGTCGGCGACGGTGAACAGCCGGAAGGTGTCCTCGGAATCCCGGGTGATGGTGGCGTCCCGCCCCTCGATGGTGACCTCGTGCCGGATCGTCGGCAGCCCCGAGCCGGACTTCACGTCATAGCCGCCCAGTTCGTACGTGCAGTGCGGGGCCAGTCGCAACGTGCCGCCGCGGTCCCGGTTGACCAGGTCCACCGCCTCGACGAGCTGTTCCTCGTCACACGGCACGTCGCGGACCTTTCCCGGTCTCCCGCCGCCCCGGTGATCATCGTCTCGACCACCCCGGTCACCGGTCGTGGTCGTCGGGACGTTCGCGGGGGGCTTTCCGCCGTCGTTCACCTGTTGCGGTGCCGCCAACCGCTGCTCCGCTGCGCGCCGGGCGTCGCCGGGCTTGTCGTCGCGAGCGGCGAGACCGCCGAGCGCCGCCAGGCCGACGACACCGGTCAGGCCGGCCATGCTGGTGGCGACCCAGAGCACCCGTCGCCGGTTCGTCGGCGGCGTCATCCGCGCCTCGCCGTCGGGAGTCGTTACGTCGTTGGACATCAGAGCCTTCCGCCCTTTCGTGCTCACAAGGGGCCAGCGCCGTGTAAGCGGGCTGACCAGCCACAAATCGGTTGCAGCCTCTGAAGCACACCGTATGAGAAGTAATCTCACGAGAGGGACGGATCATCAGAAAGTCCGTAATTCGCTCACGTTAGGGTCCGCTGCTCGGCCTCCGGCTCACCCGATCGTGCACCGGCGGCGCAGACGATGGCGGGCCCGGCCACCGGTGCCGGACGCAGAACCGTCCGACGCCGGCGGCGGGGCCCGCCGCGTGGTCGTACCCCGGGTCAGCCCGGCAGCCGGGGGCCCGCCTCACGCTGCTCGGCCAGCCACGTCTCCACCTCGTCGGCGCGGCGCGGCAGCCCGGCCGAGAGGTTGACCCCGCCGGTCGCGGTGACCAGGATGTCGTCCTCGATCCGCACACCGACGCCCCGCAACTCCTCGGGCACCAACTCGTCCTCCGGCTGGAAGTAGAGCCCTGGCTCGACGGTGAGCACGTACCCCTCGCCGAGCGTGCCGTCGCGGTACTTCTCCTTGCGGGCGTTGGCGCAGTCGTGCACGTCGATGCCGAGCATGTGGCTGGTGCCGTGCAGCGTCCAGCGGCGGTAGACCGTCGAGGTCGGGTCCATCGCCTCGTCCACGCTCACCGGCAGCAGCCCGAGGTCCTTCAGCGCCTCGGCGAGCACCCGCATCGCGGTCAGGTGCACGTCCTGGAACGCCACCCCGGGCTTGATGAGGTCGATGGCGGCCTGCTGGGCGTGGTACACGGCGTCGTAGACCTGCCGCTGCAACGGCGTGAACCGACCGTCGACCGGCAGCACCCGGGTCACGTCGGCGGTGTAGAGGTTGCGGTTCTCGACGCCCATGTCCATCAGCAGCAGCTCACCCGGGCGGGTGGTGCCGTGGTTGTGCACCCAGTGCAGGATCGTGGCGTGCTCGCCCGCCCCGACGATCGAGCCGTACCCGACGTCGTTGCCGTCGTGCCGGGCGCGCAGCGCGAAGACCCCCTCCAGCAGCCGCTCGGAGACCCCGCGGTCGGCCGGCAGCGCCCGGGCCACGTCCTCGAATCCGCGTACGGTGGCGTCCACGGCCTCCTGGAGCTGGGCGATCTCCCACTCGTCCTTGACCAGCTTCAGCTCCGAGATGACGATCGCCAGCTCGCGGTCGCGGGCCGGCTGGCCCTCGGCGCGGGGCCCGTCCCAGGCGCGTACGGCAGCGTCCACCTTCGGGTCGAAGCCGCGCAGCACCCGGGTACGCCCTGGCGCGAGCCCGGCGAGGGCCGCGTCGAGCCCGGCCAGGTCCTCGGTCGGCAGGCCCAGTTCGGTCGACTTCTCCGTCAGGGTGTGCCGCCGGCCGACCCACAGCTCACCGTGCCGGCTGCGGAAGAACTCGTCGGTCTCCCGGGAGGAACGGGGCAGCACGTACAGCGTGGCGTCGTGCCCGGAGCCGTTGGGCCGCAGCACCAGCACGCCGTCCGGGTCCAGGTCGCCGGTCAGGTACGCGAAGTCGCTGCCCGCCCGGAACCGGTGCTCGGTGTCGTTGGCGCGGACCTTCTCGTTGCCGGTCGGGATGACCAGGGTCTCGCCGGGAAAGGCGGCGGAGAGGGCGGCGCGGCGTTTGGCGTAGTTCGGCACCTCCGGGCGAGGGCCGACCGGCAGGGTGGTGTCCCGCCAGCCCTGGCGCATGAAGGCAAGGAAGGCCTCCGGGAAATCCGGGTCGTGCGATTCGGTGCCGTCCGCCGGCTTGCCGTTGACTCGGTCCTCGGCCATGTCCGCTCCCTCCGCTGCGTCGCTGGTCCGACGGTACCGCCTCACCGCCGCCCGTTGGGAACGGCGGCATCGGGTCCGGGAGGGCCGACGCGGGTCGGCGCGACCGGTGCCGCACCGCCCGGACCGGTGTCGTCGCTGGTCGGTGGTGCCGGGGCGGCGGCCACGGACCGGCCGTGGCTGAAGAGAGCCAGCGGTGCCGCGACGGGCGCTTCGCCAGCGTGGAAAGATGACCACCATGTGCGGACTCCTGGCCTTCTTCAGTGCGCGCGGCGACGCCGCCGCCCACCGCGACAACATCGCCGGGGCATTGGAATGCCTACACCACCGTGGCCCGGACGAGACCGGGGTCGAGGTGGTCGGGGACGCCTCCGGCCGGTACGCGGACGGGGTGTTCGCGCACAAGCGGCTGGCGATCATCGATGTCGCGTCCAGCCACGAGCCGCTGCCCTACGCCGGCGGTCGCTACCTGCTCACCTTCAACGGCGAGATCTACAACTACATCGAGCTGCGCGAGGAGTTGATCCGCACCTTCGGCGCCCAGTTCGCCACGGCCGGCGACGGTGAGGTGATTGTCGCCGGTTACCACTACTGGGGCGAGCAGGTGCTCACCCGGCTGCGTGGCATGTTCGCCTTCGTCATCTGGGACCGTCAGGAGCGGCGGGCCTTCGGTGCCCGCGACTACTTCGGCATCAAGCCGCTGCACTACCTGGAGACCGCCGACGGGCTCTACCTCGCCTCGGAGAAGAAGGCGCTGTTGCCCTTCGCCCACTCCGCGTACCAGGGCGACGCCGGCATCGACACGGCGAGCCTGAGCCACTACCTGACGCTGCAGTACGTCCCGGAGCCGGGCACCCTGCACAAGGGGATCAGCCGGATCGGGTCGGGGGAGTACCTCACCTGGACGCCGGGCGGCCGGATCGACGTACGCCGGTGGTACCGGCCGGTGTTCCGCCCGGCGCCGGTCGACGACGAGCAGCGGCTCTACCACGACATCCGGGAGACGCTGCGGGAGAGCGTCCGGATGCACATGCGCTCGGACGTGCCGGTCGGCTCGTTCCTGTCCAGCGGCATCGACTCCACCGCGGTGGTGGCGCTCGCGCGGGAGTTCAACCCGAACATCCTGACCTTCACCGTCGGGTACGACGTGCCCGGCTACTCCGAGATCGACGTGGCCCAGGATTCGGCCCGGCACCTCGACGTGACCACCATCCCGACCAAGATCGGGCCGCAGGACATGATCGACGCGCTGCCGAAGATCGTCTGGCACCTGGACGACCCGGTGGCCGACCCGGCGCTGGTGCCGCTCTACTTCGTGGCCAAGAAGGCCGCCGAGCACGTCACGGTGGTTCTCTCCGGCGAGGGCGCGGACGAGTTCTTCGGCGGGTACACCATCTACCGGGAGCCGCTCTCCCTCGGCGCGGTCAACGGCCTGCCGGGCGGCGTGCAGAAGGGGCTGCGGGCGGTTTCCAAGGCGATCCCCCAGGGCGTCAAGGGCAAGAGCTTCCTGGAGCGCGGCACCACCCCGATCGAGCAGCGCTACTACGGCAACGCCCGGATGTTCACCGAGGAGGAGAAGCAGCACCTGCTGCGCCGCTACGACCCCTCGGTCCGCTACACCGATGTCACCGCGCCGATCTACGCCGAGTGCACCGAGCTGGACGACGTCACCAAGATGCAGTACGTCGACCTGTACACCTGGCTGCGCGGCGACATCCTGGTCAAGGCCGACCGGATCTCGATGGCGCACTCGCTGGAGGTGCGGGTGCCCTTCCTCGACCGGGAGGTCTTCAACGTCGCGGCCGGCATCCCGGTGGACCTGAAGCTGCCGCCCCGTTCGGACGCCACCAAGTACGCCATGCGCCAGGCGTTGCAGGGGGTGGTCCCGCCGGCCATCGTCAACCGCAAGAAGCTGGGCTTCCCCACCCCGACCCGGGTCTGGCTGCGCGGTGAGATGTACGAGTGGGCCCGGCACGTGCTGGCCACCTCGGGCGCCGGTGACCTGATCGACCTGTCGTACGCGATGCGGCTGTTGGACGAGCACAAGCGGGAGGAGGCGGACCACTCCCGCAAGGTGTGGACGGTGCTGATCTTCTGTATCTGGCACGCCATCTTCGTGGCCAGGACCCTGGACCCGGGTATCCAGCGCAACCAGTCGGCGCTGCTCACCAAGCCCGTCGTGGGCAGCATGGTCCGCTGACCGCCCCCGGGCCGGGCGGCGGGGTGTACCGCCGCCCGGCGGGGTGGGGTCAGCGGCCGGTGCAGGTGACGGTGGGCAGGGTGTTGGTGCCGTTCGTGCTGGCGAGGAAGCCAAACGTGGTGGTGCCCTCCGGCGCGATCGTGCCGTTGTACGGGGCGTTGGTGACCGTCACCGACGCCCCGTTCGTGCTCGCCGTGCCGCCCCAGATCTGCGTGATCCGCTGACCGTTGGGCCAGGTCCAGTTCGCCGTCCAGCCGCCGTACGTCCGGCTGCTGTGGTTCATGATCATCACTTCGCCCTGGAATCCGCCGTTCCAGGAGCTGGCCACCTTGTAGACGGCCATGCAGTCATCGCCGTGCGGCGGCGGGGTGGTCGGGCCCGGCGGCGGGGTGGTCGGGCCCGGC
>NZ_SMKF01000269.1 GCF_004348325.1 Micromonospora sp. KC213
GGCAGGAAGGGCGTGCTGCCGTCCGGCAGGGCGCTGCTGCCGACGGTGGCCGAGCCGGTGCTCAGCGCGGCCAGGATGGGCATCGAGGCGGTGCCGGCGAGCAGGGCGACGGTGAACAGGTAGCCCCGGCCGGGTTTGACCACGGCAGGGGCTCGGTGTGCCCCGACCATCCGCCGGTAGCCAGCACCGCCGGCACGGTGCCGACCGAAGTGCGGGGCGGGAGGACCGTCACCTGGCTCGGACACGCGCGCACTCCTTCGTCGACCATGATCTGCGGGAGCGCCAGGTGACGGCTAAATGGACAAATTGCCACAAATAGCTCACCCGGCACCTGGTCAGGATGGACCAGTCACGCTCAGTTCACCAGCCGCCACGGCGTGTCGACACACCTGTAGTCCGTCGGCGCGCATCTTCCATCCAGGGAGAATTGGACCTTAGTCGTCAAACGGTCGAAACCACGCCGGCCGGGAGGACCGTACTGTGGGCCCGCTCACCTCCTCTGACATCATTCAGGCACGACGGCGACGCAGCCGCGACCTGCGCGCACCGCGCGGCAGGCGCGGCCCGGTGCCGGCGCTCCCGAACCGGGTTCCTCCCCGAATCCGGCTCACCGCCGCGCGGCAACCCTCACCGGGGCTAGGCGCGGCCGCCAGGGCCAGCCCGGCACCGGCCGGGTCGGCGCACGATTTGCGCGGACGGGTCACCCCCGGCACCGACGCAGACACGACAGGGAGAGACGGATGGCAAAGGGCGACCCCGGGGTCACTACCCGCGGCCGGCGGGCCGCACCCCGCTCCAAGCAGGCCACCCGCGCCGACGGGCCGGAACTCGTACAGCTACTCACCCCGACCGGTGAGCGGATCGAGAGCGCGACCGGCCCAGACGGGACCGAGTACCGCGTCGACTTCACCGACGAGGAGTACCGCGGGCTCTACCGCGACCTCGTCCTGGTCCGCAAGCTCGACGCCGAGGCAACCGCGTTGCAGCGGCAGGGCGAGTTGGGCCTGTGGGCCAGCCTGCTCGGCCAGGAGGCGGCCCAGGTCGGCTCGGGCCGTGCACTGCGCACTCAGGACATGGCCTTCCCGACCTATCGCGAGCACGGGGTGCTGTACTGCCGGGGCATCGACCCGATCATGCCGCTCGGCCTGTTCCGCGGCGTCGACCAGGGCGGCTGGGACCCGAACGAGTTCAAGTTCAACATGTACACGATCGTGATCGGGGCGCAGACCCTGCACGCGACCGGGTACGCCATGGGCGTCCACATGGACGGCAAGACCGGGACCGAGGACGGCGAGGCCGTCATCGCCTACTTCGGCGACGGGGCGACCAGTCAGGGTGACGTCAACGAGGCGTTCGTCTGGGCCAGCGTCTTCAACGCCCCACTGGTCTTCTTCTGCCAGAACAACCAGTACGCCATCTCGGAGCCGCTGGAGCGGCAGACCCGCGTCCCGCTGTACCAGCGCGCCAGGGGCTTCGGCTTCCCGGGCGTACGGGTGGACGGCAACGACGTGCTCGCGTCGTACGCGGTCACCCGGCACGCGCTGGACAACGCCCGGCTCGGCCAGGGCCCCAGCCTGATCGAGGCGTACACCTACCGGATGGGGGCGCACACCACCTCCGACGACCCGACCCGCTACCGGATCGCCAGCGAGGTCGAGGCCTGGCAGGCCAAGGACCCGATCGCCCGGATGAAGGCGTTCCTGACCAGGCAGCAGATCGCCGACGAGTCCTTCTTCGCCGAGGTCGACGAGCAGGCCCGCGCCGAGTCGGTGCACCTGCGCGAGCGGGTGCTCGCCATGCCCGACCCGGCACCGGTGACCCTCTTCGACCACGTCTACCCGCACGGGTCACCGGAACTCGACGCCCAGCGGGCGCAGTTCACGGCGTACCTGGAGTCGTTCGAGGGGAGCGCGCACTGATGGCCACGGAGACGCTCACCCTCGGCAAGGCCCTGAACAACGGCCTGCGCAAGGCTCTGGAGAACGACCAGAAGGTCGTCATCATGGGCGAGGACGTCGGCAAGCTCGGCGGCGTCTTCCGGATCACCGACGGGCTCCAGAAGGACTTCGGCGACCAGCGGGTGATCGACACCCCGCTGGCCGAGTCCGGCATCATCGGCACCGCGGTCGGCCTGGCCATCCGGGGCTTCCGGCCGGTCTGCGAGATCCAGTTCGACGGTTTCGTCTACCCCGCCTACGACCAGATCGTGTCGCAGGTGGCGAAGATGCACTACCGGTCGCAGGGCAAGGTCCGGATCCCGATGGTCATCCGGATCCCGTACGGCGGCGGCATCGGCGCGGTCGAGCACCACTCGGAGTCGCCGGAGGCGTACTTCGCCCACACCGCCGGTCTGAAGGTGGTGACCTGCGCCAACCCCCAGGACGCGTACGTGATGATCCAGCAGGCCGTCGCCTCGGACGACCCGGTGGTCTTCCTGGAGCCGAAGCGACGCTACTGGGAGAAGGGGCAGGTCGACCTGGACGCCCCGCTGTCGGCGGCGTACCCGCTGCACGCCTCCCGGGTCGTCCGGGCGGGCACCGACGCCACCGTGCTGGCGTACGGCCCGATGGTGCGGACCTGCCTGGACGCAGCGACCGCCGCCGCCGAGGACGGCCGGGAGCTGGAGGTCATCGACCTGCGCTCGCTCTCCCCGCTCGACCTGGGTTCGGCGTACGAGTCGGTACGGCGTACCGGCCGCTGCGTGGTGGTGCACGAGGCTCCGGGCAACCTGGGTCTCGGGGCCGAGGTCGCCGCCCGGATCACCGAGGAGTGCTTCTACTCCCTGGAGTCCCCGGTACTGCGCGTGACCGGCTACGACACTCCCTACCCGGCCGCCCGGGTGGAGGAGGAGTACCTGCCCGACCTCGACCGGGTGCTCGACGCCGTCGACCGCACCTTCGGCTGGTGAGCGGCATGTCACGGATCAAGGAGTTCAACCTCCCCGACCTGGGCGAGGGCCTGACCGAGGGCGAGATTCTGGCCTGGCTGGTCAAGGTTGGCGACGTGATCGAGCTCAACCAGCCGATCGTCGAGGTGGAGACGGCCAAGGCGGCCGTCGAGATCCCGGCGAAATGGGCCGGGCAGGTGCGGTCGATCTTCCACCCGGAGGGTGCCACGGTCGAGGTCGGTACGCCGATCATCGCGATCGACACCGAGCCGGGCGCCGGGCCGGTCGAGGAGCCGGCCGCGGCGACGGCCATCCCGGCAGCGGCCGAGGCGGCCCCGGTGGAGGCTGCGGTCGCGCCGGGGCTGACCGGTGGCCCCGCCCCGGGTGGGCGTACCGCCGTGCTGGTGGGTTACGGCCCACGCACCACGGCGGCCAAGCGGCGGCCACGCAAGGGCGCCGTCCCGGCCCAGGCGTCGGCCCCGATCGCGGCCCCCGCACCGGTCGCCGCGGCTCCGGTGGCTCCGGTGGCTCCGGTGGCTCCGGTGGCTCCGGTGGCTCCGGTGGCTCCGGCTGCCAACGGTCGCGGCGGCGCGCTGGTGCTGGCCAAGCCACCGGTCCGCAAGCTCGCCAAGGACCTCGGCGTCGATCTGGCCGGGCTGACCGGGTCGGGGCCGCTGGGCTCGATCACCCGGGAGGACGTACAGCGGGCGGCGGCTCTGGCAGCGGCCGAGCCGCTGACGGTCACCGCGCCGGTCACCGCCGGCGCGAGCTTCGGCGCGGACCGCGAGCAGCGCATCCCGGTCAAGGGGGTGCGCAAGCTCACCGCGGAGAACATGTCGCGGTCGGCGTTCACCGCCCCGCACGTCACGGAGTTCCTGACCGTCGACGTGACCCGGGCGATGAAGGCCCTGGACCGGCTGCGCGGCCGGCGGGAGTGGCGGGACGTCCGGGTCTCACCGCTGCTGCTGGTCGCCAAGGCGGTGCTGCTGGCGGTCAAGCGGCACCCGATGGTCAACTCGACCTGGGCCGGCGACGAGATCGTGGTCAAGGACTACGTCAACCTGGGCATCGCGGCGGCCACCGAACGGGGGTTGATCGTGCCGAACATCAAGGACGCCGGTCGGCTCACCCTGCGCGAGTTGGCGGACGCGCTGACCGACCTGGTGCAGACGGCGAAGACCGGGAAGACCACTCCGGCTGACATGTCGGCCGGCACGTTGACCATCACCAACGTCGGTGTGTTCGGAGTGGACACCGGTACGCCGATTCTGCCTCCGGGCGAGTCGGCCATCCTCGCCTTCGGCGCGGTACGCGAGATGCCGTGGGTGCACAAGGGCAAGGTGAAGCCGCGCCAGGTCACCACGCTGGGGCTCTCCTTCGACCACCGGATCATCGACGGCGAGTTGGGGTCGAAGTTCCTCCGCGACATCGGGGACTTCCTGGCCGATCCGGAGGCGGCGCTGCTCGCCTGGACCTGACGATCTACGACACGGCCACGGCCGGTGTGCACAGGGTGAACGCCCGGCACACCGGCCGTGACTTTTTGATCAAGGGGAAGCTCGGGGTGAGCCCTCGTACACCTACGATCCTTAGGCAGGTGGCTCAGCTCACCTCATAATCGATGGAACTCTGCGACGATCTGCGGTTGAATGGAGACACCAGGGGCCGACAACCGAATAGCCGGAGGAGAGAGTCACCATGAGCATGATCGAGCGCATCCGCACCCGTCGCGACGCCCACCGCCGCGCCCGCGCCATCGAGCACGCGCTTCGTTCCGCCAACTCGCCCACGATGCGCGAGGAGATCCTCGCGATCGCCCAGCGTCACGTGAGCTGACGGCGGCACCGACTTTCCTCACCCTCCTCCAGATCGACGACCCGCCCGGCCCCCGGGCGGGTCGTCGGCCTTCCGGGCCACCGAGACCGATATTCCACCTCGACCGGACGACCGGTACGGTGGGGCACGGTCGCCGCCCGCCGGCCCGTGACGAGATGAAGCCGGACGACAGCCGGTCGCCATCGTCTGGCGACGGTGGGTGACGGCCGGTGCTCCCTGGGCGCTCCGCGCGGCAACCGGATACGGTGCGGGGAGCCCGCACGGCCGATCCGCCGGCGACACCGGCGAGTCAGCCGTCCGGACCCGGACGGCATCGGCGGGCCGACATGTGATGGAGGAGGCGCACCCATGACGTCCGAGGGCCAGCACCGCCCCGGCCAGGAGCCGGACGAGGTGCCGCCGGGCGCCGCTGGACCGGCGCCGTACGGCGACCGACAAACGCAGCCGGGATCCGGCAACCCCGCCGCCCCGGATCTGGGCTGGGCCCCGCCGCCACCCGCCGGCCGACCGGATCAGCC
>NZ_SMKF01000026.1 GCF_004348325.1 Micromonospora sp. KC213
GGTCCTGCTGCTGTCGCTGCCGCCACTGGTGGCGCTGGTCTGCGTCGTTTCGCTGCTCTGGTCCGCACAGGACCGGGGAAACTGGACGGTGGTGCTGGTCATCCTGGCCGGCTGTGCGGTCGCGGCGCTGGCCCTGGCGCCCTTCCTTGAGTTGCCGCTGGGCTGGCTGGACCGCTCCTACGAACGCGGCAACCGGGTGCACGAGCTGTGGGTGCGGCACCACGGCACCGAGGTGATGCTGGTGCGCACGCCGGACGCGTTGCGGTTCGGGCAGATCTACCGGGCCGTGCAACGCGCCGTCGAACAGCACCTCGGGTCGTGACGCCGGGCGGTCCGGGCCGGCCGGCTGTCGTCGCCGACGCGAGCGGCGGTGACGACGCACACTGGTGCCATGGCTATTCCCCTTCCCCGGCCGGGTGACGTCGTCGGCCGCACCCGCTCCGCCCTCGACCAGGCGTTCGGTTCGGCCGCCTCGTTCGCCGCCGTGCCGGCCCGCGCGTTCGCCGTACTCGACGGGGTGGAGGCCCTGCTGGCACGGATCAACGGGGTGGTGGACCGGATCGAGGGCACCCTGGACCGGACCGACCAGGTGCTCACCGACGCCGAGACGGCGGTGCGGGAAGTGGCGGTGATCAGCGCCGCCGCGACGACCGCGATCGACACGGCGACCGAGGTGGCCACGGCGGCGGCGACGGTGATCGGCGAGGCGGACCGGGTGGCCCGGGCCGCCGCCGTGCTGGTCGCCGAGGCCGACGCCGTCGCCGCCCGGGCCGCCGGCACGGTCGCCACCGCCGAGGGGGCCGCCGCCACCGCGGCGGACCTGCTGACGGCGTACGAGCCGGCGCTGCGCCGGGGAGCGCCGATGGCGCACCGGTTCGTGGCCGAGCTCAGCCAGGAGGAGGTGACCGCCGCGATCCGCCTGGTGGACGAGCTGCCGAAACTCAAGGCGCACCTGACCTCAGACATCCTGCCGATCCTGGCCACCCTGGACCGGGTCGGCCCGGATCTGCACGACCTGCTCGACGTCACCCGCGATCTGCGGCTCGCCGTCGCCGGTATCCCCGGCCTCGGCATGCTGCGCCGCCGGGGCGAGCGGATCAGCGACGAATCCGGCGAGTGACCCTCAGTCGGCGGCCGGGGCGTAGAGGGCGTCGATCTCCGAGCGGTACGGCAGCGCCACCGAGGCGCCGAGCTTGCGGACGCAGGCGGCACCGGCGGCCGCCGCCCACCGCACCGCCTCGGGCACCACACGGCCCTCGCCCCAGGCCACCGCCAGCGCCGCCGTGAACGCGTCACCGGCGGCCGTGGAGTCCACCACCTCCACCTCGATCGCCGGGACGTGCACGTCCGCGCCGTCCCGGTCGAGGTACCAGGCGCCCTGGCCACCGAGGGTGAGCACCGCGCGGGGCACCAGGTCCAGCAGCGCCCGCCGCTGCTCCCGGCCCTGGCCGGTGAGCGTCTGCGCCTCGGTCTCGTTGACCACCAGCAGGTCCACCGCCGCCAGCAACTCGGCCGGCACCTGCCGGGCCGGTGCCGCGTTGAGGATCACGCGGGTGCCCGCCTCCCGGGCGGCCACCGCCGCCGTGGTCACCGTCTCGACCGGGATCTCCAGTTGGGCGACCAGGACGTCGGCCTGGCGTACCGTGTCCAGCTCACCCTCGGTGAGCCCGCGGAAGGCCTCGTTGGCGCCCGGGACCACCAGGATCGAGTTCTCGCCGACGGCGTTCACCAGGACCAGCGCCACGCCGGAGGCCCCGTACACCACCCGGAGCTGGCTGGTGTCCACGCCGGCGGCGGTGATCCGGGACCGCAGGGTCACCCCGAAGGCGTCCGAGCCGATCGCGCCGAGAAAGGTGCAGGCAGCGCCCGCCCGGGCCGCGCCGACCGCCTGGTTGGCCCCCTTGCCGCCGGGCACCATGACGAAGTCGTTACCGAGCACGGTCTCGCCCGGACGGGGCAGCGCCGGGCCGGCGCCGACGAGGTCCATGTTCGCGCTGCCCACCACGACAACCTGGGTTTGCCGCACCACGACCTCCTGCCCTGACCTGCACGTCGGCTGCGAGTCTAGGACCGCCGTGCCGGTCAGGCCGCGCGGGCGGTGTACCGCTCGCCGTGCCGCTGCACGACCAGCGGCAGACCGAAGGCCTTCGAGAGGTTGTCGCCGGTGAGCGTGTCGGCGAGCAGACCCTGCGCGACCACACCCCCCTCACGCAGCAGCAGCGCGTGGGTGAAGCCGGGTGGGATCTCCTCGACGTGGTGGGTGACCAGCACCAGGGCGGGGGCGTCCGGGTCGTACGCCAGCTCGGCCAGCCGGGCCACCAGGTCCTCCCGGCCGCCCAGGTCGAGCCCGGCGGCCGGCTCGTCGAGCAGCAGCAGCTCCGGGTCGGTCATCAGGGCGCGGGCGATCTGTACCCGCTTGCGCTCCCCCTCGGAGAGGGTGCCGTAGGCACGGTCGGCGAGGTGGTCGATGCCGAACTGACCGAGCAGGGCGCGGGCCCGGGTCTCGTCGGTGCGGTCGTAGCTCTCCCGCCAGCGACCCACCACCGACCAGGCGGCGGTGACCACCGCGTCGCTGACCCGCTCGTCGGCGGGCAGGCGCTCGGCCAGGGCCGCGGTGGACAGGCCGATACGGGTCCGGAGCTCGTTGACGTCGGTCCGGCCGATCCGCTCGCCGAGCACGTGCGCCGTGCCGGTGGTCGGATGCAGCCGGCCTGCGGCCAGGTTGAGCAGGGTGGTCTTGCCGGCGCCGTTGGGACCGAGCACGACCCAGCGTTCGTCGAGCTCGACCCGCCAGTCCACGTCGTGCAGCAGCGCGGCACCGGCGCGCTGCACGCCGACGCCGTCGAGGCTGACCACCAGATCCGCGTCCACGGGCAGGGGGGCGGCGGGGGCGCCGGCGGCGCCGGGGATCAGGTCACCAGTCACCGCTCCATCCAACCACGCAACCCGCGCGGTGCCCCCCACGGGCGGTGCCCGCGGCTTAGGGTGGAGCGCCGTGTCGTTGGTCACCAACCCCTGAAGGACGGCCCATGCCCGACCGTTGTCAGGACCGCCGCGGATGAGCGCGGTCATCGAGATCGAGGGACTGCGCAAGACGTACCGCAGCGTCCGCAAGGGACGCCGGGTCGCGGTGGACGGCTTCGACATGCTGGTCGAGGCCGGGCAGGTGCACGGCTTCCTCGGCCCGAACGGGTCCGGCAAGACGACCACTTTGCGCGCCCTGCTCGGCCTGGTCACCCCGGACAGCGGCCGGATGAGCGTCCTGGGCGAACCGGCGCCGGAGCGGCTGGTCCGGGTGGCCGGGCGGGTCGGCGCGATCGTGGAGAGCCCGCAGTTCTTCGGCAACTTCACCGGTCGCCGTACGCTGCGGCTGCTGGCCGTGGCGGGCGGGGTGCCGACCGCCCGGGTCGACGCGGTGCTGGAGCAGGTCGGCCTGCACGAACGCGGCGACGACCGGGTGAAGGGCTACTCGCTCGGTATGAAGCAGCGGCTGGCCGTCGCCTCGGCCCTGCTCAAGGAGCCGGAGCTGCTCATCCTGGACGAGCCGGCGAACGGGCTGGACCCGGCGGGCATCCGGGAGATGCGGGATCTCGTCCGGTCGCTGGCCGACTCCGGGGTGACCGTGGTGATCTCCAGTCACATCCTGGCCGAGATCCAGCTGATCTGCGACCACGTGACGATCGTCTCCGACGGCCGGCGGGTGGCGGCCGGGCCGGTACGGGAGGTGCTGGCCGGCTTCGACCGGCACGAGTGCCGGGTCCGCGTGACCGAGCCGGAACGCGCGGCGCAGTTGCTCCGGGAGGTCGGGATGTCCGTTGCCGTGCACGAGGGGGTGCTGGCGGTCGGCGGAGCGCAGGAGCCGGAGCTGATCACCCGCACCCTCGGGGAGCAGGGGCTGTGGGTCGGCGAACTGACCCCGATCCGCCCCGACCTGGAGAGCGTCTTCCTCGAACTGACCGGCAGCACGCCCCATCCGGCGCTACCGCGGCAGGTCGGCGGGTCCGTCCTGCCCGCAGAGGAAGCCGACACCCCGATGATCGACCTTGACGTGACCGGTGACCGGGGGGTGGGCGCGTGAACCTCGTCCGTGCCGAGGTGGAGCGGCTGGCCGCCCGCCGTTTCGCGCAGTTGATGCTGGTGCTGCTGGCGCTGGCGTTCGTCATCACCGCCGCGACCACCGTGGTCGGGTCGCACCGACCATCGGCGAGGGAACTCGCCATGGCCCACGCGGAAGTCACGGCGGCGATCAACAGCATGGAGATCGAGCACGAACGCTGCCTGGCGGTGAAGGCGGGCCAGGTGCCGCCGGACGAGAACGCCTACCTGCCGCGCGACTGCAGCGAACTGGACCCGATGCTGCGGGAGCAACTGCCGGTGGTCGCCGACTACCTGCCCGGCGTGTTCGTCTTCGCCCAGCAGGCCGAACCGCTGACCGTCATCCTGATCGCCTTCCTGCTGCTGTTCGGTTTCCTGGTGGGGGCCTCCTACATCGGTGCCGACCTGAACTCCGGCGGGGTGGTCAACCTGCTGCTCTGGCGACCGGGCCGGCTCGCCGTGCTCGGCGCGAAGCTGGGCACCCTGCTCGGGGTGATGGTGCTGCTGTCGGTGCTCGCCACGGTGGTCTACCTCGGCACGTTCTGGCTGATCGGCCAGACCGCCGGGCTGCCGGGCCAGCTCGACGGGGAGTTCTGGCAGAAGCTGGCCGCGGGGTACGGGCGGGGTCTGGTGCTGGTGCTGCTGGGCTCCGTGTTGGGCTTCGGGATCGCCACCCTGGGCCGGCACACCTCGGCGGCGCTGGGCGCCTTCGCCGCGTACGCCGTGGTGTGGGAGTTGGGCGCCCGGGTCGTCTTCGAGATCCTGGACGTGGCGCGGATCGAGCAGCTGATGCTCTCCACGTACGTGGGGGCCTGGCTGACCGGCCGGCTCGAACTGTTCGACGGTTCCGCCTGCTCCGATGGTCCCGGCTTCGCCGTGTGCGACGGCACCTACACGGTCACCGCAGGGCCGGCGCTGGCCGTGCTGCTGGCGCTGACCGGCGCGGTGACGGTCGCCGCCTTCGCCACGTTCCGCCGGCGGGACCTGATCTGATTCGGGCGGGGGCGGTTCGGCGCGTAAGGGGGCCACAACACGATGCGACCGGATCCAGGGCTGCGCCGCCTCGCGTTGGGCACGTTGCTCGCCGCGTACCCGGGGCCGGTGCCGCCGGGGTGGGCCGTCGACCTGGTCGGCGAGGGGCTGGCCGGGCACACCCTGTTCGGCGGCAACGTCCACGACCCGGCGCAGGTGGCGGCGAGCACCGCGGCGCTGCGCGCCGGCCGCACCGACGTGCTGGTGGCCATCGACGAGGAGGGCGGCGACGTCACCCGACTGGCGCACGCCACCGGCAGCCCGTACCCGGGCAACGCGGCGCTCGGCGTGGTCGACGACCCCGTGCTGACCCGACAGGTCTACGCGGCCCTCGGCGCGGAACTGGCCGCCCTCGGGGTGACCGTCGACCTGGCCCCGACCGTGGATGTCAACAGCGCGGACGAGAATCCGGTGATCGGCACCCGGGCGTTCGGCGCCGACCCGGCCCGGGTGGCCGCGCACTCCGCCGCCGCCGTCGTGGGCCTTCAGTCGGCCGGGGTGGTGGCGTGCGCGAAACACTTTCCCGGTCACGGCGCCACCGTCGCCGACTCGCACCGCGAGCTGCCCACGGTGGACGTGTCGCCGGCCGTGCTACGCGACCGGGACCTGCCGCCCTTCGCGGCGGCGATCGAGGCGGGGGCGCGGGCGGTGATGACCGCGCACATCCGGGTGCCGGCCCTGACCGGGGACGGGCCGGCCACCTTCAGCCGGGCGGTCCTGGTCGACCTGCTGCGCGGCGAGTACGGCTTCACCGGCACGGTGATCACCGACGCGCTGGAGATGAGGGGCGCGACGCTGGCCGCCGGTGGGCTGGCGCCGGCGGCCGTCAGTGCCCTGGCCGCGGGGGCGGATCTGCTCTGCCTCGGCGCCAGGGTGGACGCCGCACTGGTCGAGCAGGTGGCGGGGCAGATCGTCGCGGCGATCGGGGACGGCCGGCTGGAGCGGTCCCGGGTGGAGGAGGCGGCCGGTCGGGCCGCCGCGCTCGCCGCCTGGACCCGGGGTGCCGGCACCGCACCGGCCGCCCCCAGCGATCTCGGGTACGCCGTCGCGCGCCGCGCGGTGCGCGTCGAGGGAGACGTCGGCGGGCTGGTCCGGCCGCTGGTGGTACGGCTGCACGCCGCCACCAACCGGGCTGGGGGACGGGTGCCGTGGGGCCTCGGCCCGCACCTGGCCGGCCTGGCGGAGCTGCGGATGGTGGCCGCCGAGACCGACCCGGCGGAGCTGGGCCGGCTCGCCGGGGGCCGGCCGATCGTGCTGGTGGGGCGACACCTGCACCGGCTGCCCGGCGGTCCGGCGCTGGTCGAGGCGCTGGCGGCGGCGTACCCGGTGACGGTGGTGGAGATGGGCTGGCCGAGCCGGTGGCGGCCGGCCGGCGTACGCGCCTTCGTCAGCACCTTCGGCGCGAGCCACGCCAACGGTCGCGCGGCGGCCGAGGTGCTCGGCCTGACCGACTGAGGGCAACGGTCCACCGTCGGGGCCCAGACCATTCAGGCACGCTCCGTCACCGCATCGACCACCCCCGCAGGGCATCCCACCGCAGGTCAAGTCCACTACCGGACACTCCCGATCGAGCGGGTACCTCTTGCCGAGCAGGCAATCTCTACGTAGCGTCACCAGCAGCAGGACCAGTCGGCGGGATGCCGGCTCACGGCGGGCCTGGGGGAAGCTGCGGACCGTGGATTCGGCCCGGAATCCACGGTCCGCTCCTGCCGTGGGCCGGATGACGTGCCCGCAGCCGCGAGGCCGTCACGGCGGATAGACACCGAACGACCGCCAGCCCCGGTCGGGGAAGCCGGCCGCCGCGGCGACCCGGGCGGAGGCGACGTTGGCCGGGTTGTGCCGGTACGTCGGCACCGCCCCCTCGTCGAGCACCCGCCGGGCGGCCTGCGCCACGAGCCGGCGGGCCAGTCCCCGGCCACGTGCCGCCGGCACCGTGCCCACCGCGAGTTCGTGGCCGTGCGCGTCGTGCCGCTTGACGCCCACGCCGGCCAGGTAGCCGCCGTCGGCGTCCCGGACGACCAGCACCTCCCGGTCGAACAGGTGCAGCCAGGACGGGAGGATGGAGTCGGCGGGATCGGTCCACTCCCCCACGTCGGGCAGCGGAGCGGGTGCGAGGCTCCACCGGAAGGTGTCGTGGTGGACGACCCACCCCGGCTGGCCGACCGCGGCGGGAAGCGCGGCCAGCAGGCCGGCCTCCAAATCCCGGGCCAGGGCCCGGGTCGCCGCGACCCGCTCCGGGGGCACGGAGAGCACGGTGCTGTCGCCGGCACGTACGGCGATCGCCGGGCGGAGCCGGCCGTCCCAGGCCGGTCGACCCCGCCGTCGGGAACCCACGACGTGCAGACCCGGGCCGGCGGGCCACTGACCGAGCCAGGTGACCAGATGCAGGTAGAGCCGGCGGTCGAGCACCGCAGACCTCCCTCACCCCGATCCGGTACGACCAACCGTGATCACGGTACGCCGGGCCGGCCGGCGGGGCTTGATGATCGGGTGGGCGGCAGCGGTTCGGACCCCGCCCGCCGGGGTACCGGTACCGGCACCGCGATACACAGAATTTACCGGCATCGATCGATCGTCATATCGATTTCCATACATGTACAACTTTCCTTGGGATGGTAATGGTCATGCCGAAGCAACCGAATGACCGGTACCAGCAGGACAGTGAGCGGGCGTGGCGGCCGGCGGAGGCCGCCGGGCGGTTCCCGGGCCAGCCGCCGTACCAGGAGGCACGGACCGGACACGGGGCGCAGGCGACACTCTCGTGGAGCGACCTCAACAGCCTGCCGGCCGGCACCTCCTCCCGGCGCGGCTTGAGCACCCACTGACGAGGCGGGGCAGCGGCGACACACCCGGAGCGTCAACAGCGGCCTTCGCACACCTGTCGGGTAGCGTCTTCTGGTCCGAGTTCCGGCCAACGACAGGAGAAGCTCCGCGCATGGGCAAGAAGACGATCCACGTCTCCGACTTCAGCGGCACGGTGTTGCGGCCCGACGACGACATGGTCAAGGTCGTCGTGCTCGAGCACCCTGACCTGGTGGCCGGGCCCGTGCAGCTGGACGCCACACCGGCCGAGGTGGAGAGCATCGACGACGCGGCGCTGGACGTCGCCGTGGTGGAGATCCACGACCGGCACGGCCAGGGTGAACCGCGCCGCGTGGTGCTGACCGCCAGCGAGTTCGACGCCATGGCCACCGACACGCCGATGGCCCAGTTGTTGAAGACCGCCGAACGGGTCCGCCCGCCGAAGGCGCGCAAGACCACGGAGAAGCCGGACTACGGCACCATCGAACACGCCGGGAAGCCGCACCGGGGCCGGGTCACCGAGGAGGAGGCCCATTTGGTGCGGGAGCGGCTCGACGAGGTCAACAAGCGGCTCGCTGACGCCGGCATCCGGCAGATCGACCCGGCCGACCCCGAGCACGCCGCCCGGTACGGTTTCCCCACCCCGTCCTGACAGCTACCCGTCGGTGGCCGGCGCGGAACTCCGTGCCGGCCACCGACGGCACCGGCCGCGCCGGGGGCGGCCTGCTTGCCGGCCCCATGCTCCTGCCGATGCCGGTCGAAGCGGTCGACTCACCCGGCCACCGGCTCGACCGGCGCGAACCGGTGATCGGAGAGCCGCCGGGCCAGGATGCCGGTGCGGAACATCAGGCCGCCCTCCACCGGACCCAGCGGGTCGGGCAGGAACCGGCTCATGGTCAACTCGGGTTGGTCCAGGTAGCCGGCGGCCAGGGTGGCACCAGCGACGTACAACTCACCAACCTCACCAGGCGGCACCGGACCGAGCTCCGCGTCGAGGACGTACCGCCGAACCTGCGGCAACGGCGCGAGGTCGCCGGTACCGGGCAACACGGTCGCGCACAGCATCCCGGTCTCGGCAAAGCCGAGCACCTCCACCTCCTCGCGCGGCCGGCCAGCACCCTCGGCCCGCAGCCGCCACCGAACCGCGACCGGCTCCGGGCCAACCCGCTCCGGGTCGGCGGATCCTGCGCCGACCCGCTCGGGCAGAACCAGCTCCGCGCCGGTGAGCAGCGCGCGCAGCGCCACCACCACCGTCGCCGGCGTACCGGGAGGGACCGGGGGCAGCAGCCGGTCACCCCCACCCGTCGGGGATAGACCGCAGTCGCCGGCGAGCCAGGCCAGTTGCCGAGCACGCCACACCACGGCGGGGAGGCCCGGCCGGGGCGGCAGCATCACCAGCGATGCCTCGGAATCGTCCGCACCAGCGCCCACCGCCGGCGCCAGGGCGGCACGGGCCTGCCACGCCGTACCGGTCACGCCCACCCAGCGGGCCACCACCATCGACCACCCCGGCGACGCGGCCACCGACCCGGCCGGAAGCAGGACAAGGCCGGGGCGGGCGTCCGCCAACGACGCGTCCGGCCGGTCACCCACCGACAGCACACAGGTGGCCCCGATGACCAGCACCGCGAGCGCGGCGGCGACCAGGTCCGCCGTGACCGGCCCGGCCACACCGACCCGCTCACCCGGGCCCACACCCGACTCGGTCAACCGCCCGGCCAGCTCCTCGACCAGTTCCCAGAGCTGCCGGTAGGAGACCCGCCGGTCTCCCGCCGACAGCGCCGGGGCATCCGGCTGCTCTCCTGCCGCCTTGTGCAACAGCCCGACCAGCGTCGCGGACGCGACCGGCGACAGCCGCCCGTCGCCGGCCCGCGCCGCCCCGGCGCTGCGCAGCTCCGCCACGTGCCGACCGCACGCCTGGATCGTGCCGGCGAACGGAACGACGCGCCAGCCCTGCGGCGGGCGTCGGCCGATCGGCCAGACCGCGAACTCCCTGGCTTCGGTGGCCACCAGTTGGAAGTAGCGGGGCTCCTTCCGCCCAACCATGTGATGCTCCCAGACTCCCGACCCGGAACAGGCGTTTCCGACGGATGGCGCACGGCCCGCCCACGCGGACGGGCCTCGACGACATCCGACCCGACGAACCTAGGCGACGGCGGTCATGGCCCGGTCACACCCGCCGACTGTCCACTGACGGTCAGGTGATGGGCTGGTCGTCCATCGGCTTGATCAGCCGGGCGGCGGTCGCTTTCCGGATGGCGTCCACCCGGGACACCGCCTGCAACTTCGCGTAGATGTTGGTCAGATGCCGCTTGACGGTGGCCTCGGTGATGAACAGCCGGCTGGCGATCTGCGCGTTGCTCATCGCCTCCGCGATGAGGCGGAGCACCTCCAGCTCCCGGGCGGTCAGCGGAGTGCCGTTCGTCCGGGGCTTCTGCCGGTCCAGCCGTTCCACCGTCTCCCGCGACACCGCCAGCAGGACGCTCTGGCCAGGCCGGCGGACCACCGAGCGAACCGCGGCGACCAGGTCGTCCCGCAGGATCGTCTTCAGCAGGTACGCGACCGCGCCGGCCTCCAGCAACTCGTGCACCATGTCCGGGTCGTCGTGCATGGTCAGCACGATCACCCTGGTCTCCGGCGCCATCCGGCGGGCCTGGCGGATGATGGCCGACGCGCCCGGCCCGGGCATCTCGACGTCGAGCAGCAGCACGTCCGGCCGCAGCCGGACGACCAGGGCCAGCGCCTCCGGCCCGGACGACGCCTCGCCGACCACCGCGAACTCCGGTTCGGTGGAGAGCATCTCCCGGATGCCGTCGCGGAGCAGGTTGTGGTCGTCGGCCAGGCACACCCTGATCTGGGGCCGGGAGAACCCGCTCACAGGACCACCTCAGTTCGCGACTGCGGGGCTCGCAGAACCGGCTCACTCCTCGCGCTCACAGGACCACCTCAGATCGCGACTGCGGGGCTCGCAGAACCGGCTCACTCCTCGCGCTCACAGGACCACCTCAGATCGCGACTGCGGGGCTCGCAGAACCGGCTCACTCCTCGCGCTCACAGGGCCGCCTCGGAGAACGGGATGTGGACCTCGACCCGGGTGCCCCGGCCGGGGGTGCTGGTCAACTCCAGGACACCGTGCAGTAGCAGCGCCCGCTCGTACATCGACGGCAGGCCGCCCCGTGCCCGGTCGGGGTCGCTGGTGTCGAAGCCGCACCCGTCGTCCACCACCGTGGCGGCGACGGTGGTGGCACCCACGTCGACGGAGAGCTCCAGTCGGGTGGGCTCGGCGTGCCGCAACGCGTTGCGCGTCGCCTCCCGCATGATCAGGTACAGCTCCTCGAGCACGTCGGGCGGCAGCACCTTGAGGTCGCCGGTGGTGGTGATCGAGAACTGCACCGAGGCGGGGGCGTTGGCTTCCAGGTAGGCACGCAGGGTGCGTTCAAGTCCGTACTCGCCCACCGACCGGCGCAGCTCGGCGGAGAGGTGCCGGACCGTCCGCAGCGCCTCGTCCAGTGACTCGATCGCTGTGTCGATCTTGGCTCGGGCCTGCGCCGGATCCCGATCGGCGTAGTGCCGGTGCAGGTCCAACTGGTGCAGCGTCAGGCCCATCTCGTGCAGCACCCGGTCGTGCAGCTCGCGGGCGATCCGCGTCCGTTCCTCCTGCCGGGATGCCTGGAGCTTCTCCATCAGAAAGGCCACATAGGACATCGACGCCAGTGCCACCCGGGCCATGATGGCCTCGTGCAGGGCCCGGCTGATCCGCAGCGCGCCGGCGCTGTCGGTCGGCGGCAGGTCGCGGGTGATGACCGGCAGCATGACCTCGAACAGGGTGGTCGCCGCGCGCAGCGACTGCACCGGGTGGATGCCGCGGCGGGCCCGGTCGGCACCGATGTTGACGTTGAACAGCCGCGCCTCGCCGACCAGCTCCAGGGGAGACGTCTCGGACACCGTCACCCGGGCGGCGACGTCGTCGAGCACGGCCTGAACCTGGACCGCCAGTTGCGCCAGCACATCGGGACCCTTGATCAGCTCGCTGCCCTGCCGACGCAGCGACTCCTGGAACGCGTCGACGATCTCCCGCGCCGTGGAGGACAGTTCGGCCTCGGCTACGGGCTCCATTGCGTACGGCTTCGCCACGGATCCCCCCGCTGTCTCGCCCGAGGCTACCACGGTAGTGCCCACGTCGCGGAGCGTAGATTGTCCGGTCGCCAGCCTCCGATTGTCCACAACGGAGAGCACCCGACGGCGGACGGAGACCCGCCCGCCGTCCGCCGGTGGTTCAGTACAGGAACAGACCCAGCACCGTCAGGTGGACCGCGTACTGGCTGGCCATGAAGATCCGGTACGGCCGCCGCTGCCGCCGCCGGTCGGCGGCCCCCGCCCCGGTGAGCACGCAGCCGACCACCGCGCCCGCACCCACAGCCAACACGGTCGCCGGCACCAGCAATGCCGGGGCCACCAGCAGGGCACCGGCCAGCAGCACGCCGCCGGCCACCACGACCAACCCGGCCATCAGCCGGCGGGCACCGCGGTCGCCGAGCAGCACCGGCAAGGTACGCCGACCGGCCGCCCGGTCACCGGCCACGTCGGACAGGTCCTTGGTGGTGCCCGCGAACGCCATCCACAGCGACATGGCCACCATCACCACCACCAGGTCGGGGGTGACCGAGGCGCCGGCAGCCGCGCTCCCGGCCAGGTAGGTGACGATGCCACCGGCGGCGACCACCAGGACGAAACCCAGCATGTTGCCCTTCTGCGGGCGAGGGCCGGCCGAGTACGCCCAGCCGAGCGCCAGCATCAGCGCCACCAACGCGACCATCCGCGCGGAGACCGCGCCGGCCAACGCCAACGCCACCAGGGCCAGGCCGACCACGATCCGCCGGGCGGCCCGCACCGGCAGCGCCCCGGTGGCCAGCGGACGGGTCGAGCCGTTTCGGCGGTCCTCGACCTGATCGGACAGCCCGTTGAACAGGTAGACGCACCAGGTCGCACCGAGCCAGGCGAGCGCACCGAGCAGCAGGGTCGCGGGACGGGCGACGATCCCCTGTGGGGCGGCGACCGCCGCCCCCGCGAAGAACCGCAACTGAAAGACGACCTGGACGACGGGGCGGGCCTCACGCCAACTCGCCGACACCTGCCGACCAACCTCCGCCACGGCGGTGCGGACCGGCGCCAGCGGCCGGCCGACACCTTCGACACGGAAAGACCGGTCGGGCCGAATTACCGAGTGATAGGTCATACCAAAATCGTGGCGGCGGAGCGCGTTTCCCGGTTCATCCGTGGCACTGAGTCGGCATACGACCATGGTCGTAGGAGCAGTACCACCAACCGGCACCTTTCCCGCCGGCACAGAACCCGCCACCTTGGCCACCGCAACACCGCTGTCTACGGTCGAACCGTCGTTCCCGACGAGGGGTTCGACGGAATACGGCGGTGCCAGATGTCGAACAACGTAGAATCGTCGAGCGTCGAGCTGCTCGGCGAATTCCGGATCTCCATTCATGGTCGTCCCGTCACCAACTGGCGGGCCGGCAGGTCGCGGGCGCTGGTGCAGTACCTGCTGGTCCACCGGAACCGGCCGGTCAGCCGGGACACCCTGCGCGAGGCGTTGTGGCCACACCTGCCGCCGTCGGCCGGCGCCACCTCGGTCAAGGCCGCGGTGCACGGCGCCCGACGGGCGCTGGGCGAGGCCGCCGACCGGCCGGCACCGCTGCAGATCTGTTCCGTGGACGGCGGCTACCTGCTCCGCACGGACCAGCTCTGGATCGACATGGCCGCGTTCGACCGGCTGGTCAGGGCCGCCACCGCCGCCGCCGCCAGCGGCGACCACGAGGGCGCCGCCGGGCACTTCCGGCACGCGGTGGCGATCTACCGGGGTCCGCTGCTGCCGAACCAGGACGCCGAATGGGTGGTGACGGAGCGCGAGTGGCTCCGGACGCAGGCCCTGCACGCCCTGCGCTTCCTCAGCGACCGGGCGCTGGGCGCCGACGACCCGTGGACCGCCATCCACTGGAGCCGCCGGGCCCTGGACGTGGATCCGTACGACCAGGCGACCTTCGCCGTGATGGCCGACTGCCACCGCCGGCTCGGCCTCGGCGCGCAGGCGCGGCGCTGGGACGACCTGGCCGCCAACCGGCTGGCGGAGGTGTGACCGCCGCCGGGCACCGATCGGCGTACGACTGGAAGGAGCAGCATGACCATCACGACCTCGCTGGAGCACCCGGCGCGCACCACGCCCCGGGTGGTCCGGCCGGCAGGAGCCCGCCCCGTCGAACGACCGGGCACCGGGCTCGCCCCGCCCGCCCCGCCGCCGTCGCTGCGTAGCCGTTGTCGCGGGCGGTTGTTGCGGATCCAGCAGTTCCTGCTGGGCACCGTCGACGAATGTCCACCCATCCTGCTGCACCTCACACAGCGAAACTGACCCCACCCACCACCCGTATCCGAATCGGGGGTCGAGGGCGTCCCGCACGTCGCGCAGCCGCGTGCGGGGCGCCCTTTTTCCGTGCCGTGCGAATACGCATTTGGTCGTAGTACTCCTGCCACCTTCGAGGAAATCCCACACGGATCGGGATCCGCCACCTTGGCCAACGATCCACCCGTCCCTAACGTCGTGGGCACCGATATTCCTGGACGTCCTTTCCGGACGTCGAATGCGAAAGGGAGAGGCCGGATGGCCGCGGATCAGCAGACGGTGTCGGTGATCGTGCCGAACTACAACTACGAGAAGACGCTGGGCGCCTGCCTGGACGCCGTGTTCGCGCAGACCCACCGCCCGTACGAGGTCATCGTCGTCGACGACGGCTCCACCGACCGGTCCCGGGAGATCGCGGCACGCTACCCGTGTCGCGTCGTCTCAGGCGGCGGCAACCGGGGCGTGTCGGCCGCCCGCAACCTCGGTGCCCGCGAGGCGCGCGGCGAGATCCTCTTCTTCGTCGACTCCGACGTGGCGCTGCGGCCTGACGCGATCGCCAACGCGCTGGCGGTCATGGCCGCCGACCCGGAGTGCGGCTGTGTGCACGGCACGTACGACACCCGGCCGCTCTACGACGACGGGCCCATCGAGCACTACAAGGTCCTGCACGCGCACTGGTGGCGGCGGCGCAGCGTGGGCCGGGTGAACACGGCGATCTTCGCGCTGGCCGCGGTGCGGCGCTCGGCTTTCCTGGCGGCCGGGCCGTTTCACGAGGGGCTACGGGACGCCGAGGACGTCGAGTACAGCGACCGGCTCGCCCGGGTGACCGGGATCCGGTTGACCGACACCGTGGTGGGCCGACACGACGACTGCGCCGGGTTCCGGGCGATGCTGCGCGAACAGTACCGGCGCTCGCTGCCGCTGGCGGCGTTCGCCGGGGCGCACCGGATGCGCTCCGGCAGCGTCGCGGTCAACCCCGCCCTCGGCGTGCTGACCGCCCCGCTGGTGCTCGCCACGCTGCCGTTGGCGCTGGCCCACCCGGCCCTGCTCGCCGTGCCGCTGGCCTGCTTCGGGCTGTTTCTGCTGGCCGACCCGGGCCTGCTGCCGTTCGTCCGCCGGGAACGAGGGCTGGGCTTCCTGGCCTGGTTCGTCGGCGTACACCTGGTGGCCCAGCTGGCCATCGTGGCCGGCGTGGCGGCCGGCTTCTCCGCCCGGCTGCGCGGCGCCGGCACGCCACGGCCGCTGACCCTGGCGGAGGGCCGGTGATGAGCGGCCGGCGGAGCTGGCGGCGGGTGCTGCGGGTCGCGCTGACGGTCGCCTTCGTGGCGGCGGTGGTCGGCGGGGTCGCGCTGGCCCTGCGCGGACAGCAGTGGTCGACGCTGGGTCGGTTGCTGCGGCCGGAGACCATCCCCTGGCTGCTCGGCGCGTTGCTGGTCACCTCGGTGGGGCTGCTCTGCGGAACCCGGGCCTGGCTGCTGACCCTGGCGGCGGTCGGCTCCCCGGTGCCAACCGGTGCCGGGATCCGGATGTTCTTCGTCGGCTTCCTCGGCAAGTTCGTCCCCGGCCGGGTGTGGGGCCTGCTGGCCCAGATCCGGCTCGGCGAGAAGGCCGGGGTCAGCCGGGCCCGGATGGCCGGCACGTACCTGGTGAACCTGGTCGTGGTGCTGCTGACTGGAGGTGCGGTCGGCCTGCTGGTGGCCCCGGCCGTGCTCGACTCCGGGCTGGCCTGGCTGGTCGTCCCGGTCGCGCTGCTGGCGGTGCTGGCCGGCTGGCCCGGCGTGATCGACACGTTGGTCGGCCTGGCTGCCCGGGTGACCCGCCGGCCCCGCCCGGCGGCGCTGGACCGGCCCGCGGACGTACGCCGCTCGATCGCGTACCAGAGCCTGTCCTGGGTGCTCTCGGGCGTGCACCTGTGGATCGTCGCGGTCCTCCTCGGCGCGGACGCCGGCGCCGCCCTGCCGGTGGCCGTCGGCGCGTTCGCCCTGGCCACCACGGCCGGCACGCTCGCCCTGTTCGCGCCGGACGGGGCCGGCGTACGGGAGGTGACGCTGGTCGCCGCCCTGGCCACGGTGCTGCCGCTGCCGGCGGCGGTCACCGCGGCGATCGCCAGCCGGGTGCTCACCACCCTCGCCGAGGTGCTCACCGCCGCCGTGGCGTTGGCCGCCGTCAGCATCCGGGACCGGACGCGAGCCGCCGTCCCGGACCGGACGCGAGCCGCAACCACGGCGCACCGACCGGCGCACCCGCCGACCCGGCGACCGGCCGAGCCCGGGGCTCGGCTGACCCCGACACCGGGCTGACCCGTCAGCCCACCCGACTCACGAATCCCGCTGTCCGAAAGGAAGACCCGATGTCCGAGCTACTGACCATCGACGACGCGGAGCAGCTCTCGGTCGACCAGGTGCAGGACCTGTACCGCCGGTACGTCAACAAGAGCCAGGTCAGCCTGATGACCTCCTTCGGCTTCGGCCGGGAACTGGTCGACCACGCCCAGGGCGCCTACATCCACACCCGCGACGGGCGGGCGATCCTGGACTTCACCGGGGGCGTCGGGGTGCTCAACCACGGCCACAACCACCCCCGCATCCTGGCCGCCCGCCAACGCTTCCAGCAGAAGCAGCGGATGGAGGTCCACAAGACCTACTTCTCGCCGTACCTGGCGGCGCTGTCCCACAACCTGGCCGCGGTGATGCCCGGCGACCTGGACATGTCCTTCCTGCCCAACTCGGGCGCGGAGGCGGTCGAGGGCGCGGTCAAGCTGGCCTACAAGTACCACGGCGGCAAGCGCAACACGATCCTGCGCAGCGACATCAGCTTCCACGGCAAGCTGCTCGGTTCCGGCAGCCTGACCGGCAGCTCGCAGAACCACTTCAAGTTCCCCGGCATCCCGGGCGTGGTCAGCTTCCCCTACGACGACCTGGACGCGGTGCGCGCGGCGGTCGACGCCACCCGGGACCGCCGGGGCAGGTGCGACGTGTACGCGATCCTGATCGAGCCGTTCAGCGCCTCGACGATGCGCTGGTGCTCGGAGGAGTTCCTGCGCGGGCTGCGGGAGCTGTGCACCCGGGAGGACATCGTCCTGATCTTCGACGAGATCTACACCGGGTGGGGCAAGACCGGCACGATGTTCTACTTCATGCGCTACCCGGGGCTGATTCCGGACGTGGTGACCACGTCCAAGTCCTTCGGCGGCGGCAAGTCCTCGATCTCCGCGTACGTGGCCCGCCGGCCGATCTTCCACAAGGCGTACGAGAGCCTCAACGACGCCCTGTTGCAGAGCACCAGCACCACGTACTACGGCTTCGGCGAGGAGACCGCCACCGCGATCGAGGCGATCAACGTGGCGGTCGAGGAGGACTTCCCGGCCCGGGCCCGCGACATCGAAAGGATCCTGGCCCCAGGGCTGGCCCGGATCGCCAAGGAACACCCGGACGCGGTCTCCGAGGTCCGCGGCGCGGGCGCCCTGTGGGGAGTGTTCCTCGACGCCCCGCGCGCCCTGGACGTGGTCGCCAAGCTCGCGCCGGGCGGGCTGGCCCGCGACCCCCAGTTCGGTACGAAGTTGGTCACCTGCTCGGTGATCAGCGCCCTCTACCGAGACCACGACATTTACACGTATTACACGCTCAATGGGAAGAACCCTCTGGTGGTGGGGCCCCCGCTGGTCGTCGACCCCGTCGACGTGGAGCGCTTCGTCGACCGTCTCGACCAGACGCTCGCCCAGGGCCTGCCCCGGCTGGTCGCCCGTTTCGTCAAGGAGAAGGTGTCGTCGCTGTGGTGAACATGAACGGTAAGACGGTGGTGGTGACCGGCGGCAGCGGAATGCTGGGCGGCCACCTGGTACGGGCGCTGGCCGACGACGGTTGGCAGGTACGCAGCCTGGACGTCCGGGAACCGGCCGAGCCGGTGCCGGGGGTCAGCTACACGGTCGCCGACGTGCGCGACGTCGAGCGGGTCAGCGCCGCCCTGCACGGCGCGGACGCGGTGGTGCACACCGCCGCCGCCCTGCCCAGCTACCCCGAGGACGAGATCCGGTCGATCATCGTGGGCGGCACCGAGACGGTGCTGGCCGCCGCGGCCCGCGGCGGCGCCGAACGGGTCGTGCACGTCTCCTCGACCGCGGTGTACGGGCTGCCGAAGATCGTCCCGACCACCGAGCGGTACCCACGCGAGCCGGTCGACCCGTACAGCCGGGCCAAGGCCGGCGCCGAGGAGGTGGCCGAACGGTTCCGGGCCCGCGGGATGTGCCTGCCGATGCTGCGACCCAAGACCTTCCTCGGGCCGGGGCGGATGGGGCTGTTCTCGATGCTGTTCGAGTGGGCCGAGGAGGGCCGCAACTTCCCGGTGCTGGGCCGTGGCGACGTACGGATCCAGATGCTGGCCATCGACGACCTGGTCGACGCGGTGCGCACCGTCCTGGCCGCGCCGGCCCCGGTCGCCAACGACACGTTCAACATCGCCGCCGACCGGTTCGCCACCATCCGGGAGGACTTCCAGGCCGTACTGGACGCCGCCGGCCACGGCAAACGGGTCGTCTCCATCCCGGCCCGCCCCGCCGTCGCCGCGCTGGAGCTGCTGCAACGACTCAAGCTCTCGCCGGTGTACGGGCGGCTGATCCACAAGCTGCTGGCCGACTCGTACGTCAGCGTGGACAAGGCCCGCGACGTGCTCGGCTGGACCCCGCGACTGTCCAACCGCGACGCGATCCTGCGCACCTACGACTGGTGGCGGGCGAACCGCCACGCCGCCCCGACCTCGGCCGGCCGAACCAGCCGGGACCCCTGGAAGCAGGGCGCCCTCGGCCTGGCCAAAGCCGTCTTCTGAACCGGTACCGGAGGTTATCGTGACTGTCCTCGTCGACCCGCCCATGTTCGGTGGGTCCGCGCCGATCGGCTCCACCACCCTGGGGGCCGCGGACTCCCGCACCGTCGGTCAGCCCGCCGCGACCGACCCGACCCACTCATCCTCCCCCGTCGCCCGGCGGGCCACCGGCCCGACCCTGGTACGCGACCTGCTCACCCTGATCAGACCGCACCAGTGGGCCAAGAACCTGCTCGTGGTGCCACTGGTGCTGATCGACACGCCACGGCTCGGGCTCGGTGTGCTCGGCCGGGTGGCCTGGGCGGTGCTGCTGTTCACCATGGTCTCCGCCCTGGTGTACGTGTGGAACGACGTCTACGACCGGCACCGCGACCGGGCCCACCCCACCAAACGGCACCGCCCGGTCGCCTCCGGCCGGGTCAGTGTCGGCGTCGCCTACGCCTTCGGTGGCCTGGTCGCCACCGCGCTGGTCACGGCGGTGCTGTCCGGACCGGCGTTCCCGTGGTGGCCGCTGGCGGTCTACCTGGCGTTGAACGTCGCCTACAGTCGAGGGTTGAAGCACCTGCCGCTGCTGGACGTGCTGGTGGTCGCCGGCGGGTTCCTGCTGCGGGTGGTGCAGGGCTACCTGGCCGCCGGGGCGGCCGTGTCGAGCTGGCTGCTGGTCTCCGTGTTCGCCCTGTGCCTGCTGCTCATCCTCGGCAAGCGGCGCCACGAGATGGCGGTCGGCGGCAGCGCCCACCGGCCCTCCCTGGCCGGCTACTCGGTGCAGTACCTCGATCTGCTGATCGTGCTCTGCGCCGCGGTCACCATCAGCGGGTTCCTCGGCTACGTGCAGGAGACCATCCCCGCCCCGTACCAGGCCCTGGCGCTGGTCGGCTCGACCCCGTTCGCGCTGTTCGCCATCGCCCGCTACCTGCAGGTGGTCGTCGTCGACGGAGACGGCGGCGAACCCACCCGGGTGCTGCTGCGGGACCGGGCGATGCTCGTCAACGCCCTGCTGTGGGGGGCGCTGCTCGGCGGCGTCCTGCTGGTCACCCAGCACCCGGCCGCGCTCGATCTCCTTCCCTGACCCCCTCCCCTGCTGCGACGCGACTAGGAGAAGACCGATGACGACCCCGACCACGAACCCGCTGGTCTCGGTGATCATTCCGAACTACAACTACGGCAACTCCATCGGCCAGTGCATCGACGCCGCCCTCGGGCAGACGTACCAGCCGCTCGAGGTGATCGTCGTGGACGACCACAGCACCGACGACTCCCTGGCGAAGGCCCGCCAGCGGGACGTCACGGTGCTGCAGACCCCGCGCAACAGCGGAGTGGCCGTCGCCCGCAACACGGGCGCCGCCGCCGCCCGCGGCGAGATCCTGTTCTTCGTCGACTCGGACGTGGCGCTGCGGCCGGACGCGGTCGAGAGGGCGGTCGCCGAACTGGCCGCCCACCCCGAGTACGGGGCGGTCTGCGGCATCTACGAGGAGGAACCGCTGATCCGGGACAGCATCGTCGAGGAGTGCCGGGTGCTCCAGGCGTACTGCTGGCGGATGGCGTCCCTGGGCGAGGTGAGCTTCCTGTTCTCGTCGCTGACCGCCGTTCCGCGCCGGGTCTTCGACGAGGTCGGCCCGTTCAATCCACGATTGCGGCAGACCGAGGAGGTCGACTACGGCGAACGGATGTCCGCCCGCTACCAGATCATGGTCACCGACCGGGTGCGCGGCTGGCACGACGACGACGACAAGCTGTTCCCGCTGCTGCGCAAGCTGTTCCGGCGGGCCCGGCTGCGGGTGCCACTGTTCGCCCGCCGGCGCCGGTTCGCCAAGGGCTTCGAGAGCCCGGCCCGGTCCTTCGGCACGGTCGCCGCGCTCGGCGTGCTGGCCACCCTGCCGCTGGTCGCGCTGCACCCGGCGTGGCTGCTGCTGACCGCCGCGCTGTTCGGGGTGTCGCTGTCGGCGGACGCCGAGATGTACCGGCACGTACGGCGCAGCCGAGGGGCGCGCTTCCTGACCGTCTTCACCGGCGTGGCGTTCCTGACCAACGTGGCGATCGCCGCGGGCATCGCGGTCGGCGCCGTGCAGTGGCTCTGCTCGGGCAGCTTCCGCCGGCTCTACGACGCCGACTGGTCGGCCCGCCGCAACCCGGCTGCGGACCTGGTCGGAACCGCGGCATGAGCGTCCTGCTCGACCCCGCCCCCGGCGCGGCGCGCACCGCGCCGGGGGCCCCCGGGGTCACCGCCGACCGCCCGGCCACCGGCCGGGCCCCGCAACCGACGACGCCCACGTCGGCCGGACGCCGGGGCGACCGGAAGCACTGGCCGCGCCGAACCCGGCTGCTGGTCACCCTGGTCGCCGCCTGGGCCGTGTTCCTCGGCGTGTTCCTCCTGCTGACCGGCGAGCACTGGTGGTGGCGGTTGGTCGAGTTGCCGCCGCCACTGTTCTTCGCCGCCGTCCCGATGCTGCTGCTGGCGCTCGCCCCGCTGGCCCGCCCCGTGCGCTGGCGGCTGGCCGCCGCCGCGCTGTGCTGCCTGGCCATCGGCCTGGACCTGGCCGGGTTGAACCCGCACGCGCTGCCCGGCGTCGGCGGCGTCACCCCGGCCCCGCCGGGAGCGCTGCGGGTGTTCTCCTGGAACACCGAGTACTGGCACGACGGGCACGACCCGCAACGGTTCTACGACCACCTCGCCGCCCAGCGGGCCGACGTCTACCTGTTGCAGGAGCACGTCGGCTGGGACCTGGCCGGGCACCGGCCGATCCGGGTGGACCACGTGGCCGAGCTGCGGGCGCGGTTCCCGGAACACCACGTGGTGGCCACCGGCGAACTGCTCACCATGTCCCGCTACCCGATCGTGGCGTGGCGGGGACTGGACGGCTGGCCGTACCTGGCCGACCCCGCGCGGCACGGCACCCCGGCCGGCTCCGACTTCTCCGACTACTACCGCTACAAGGTGCTCCGCACCGACCTGGCGGTCGGCGACCGTGTGCTGTCGGTCTACAACGTGCACGTGCCGGTGCAGCTGGACATCTCGATGGACCCGACGTCGGCGGAGTTCACCGAGTTCATGCGCGCCCAGCAGGACCGTCGACAGGCTCACTACCGGGCGCTGCGGGCCGATCTCGCGGCCAACCCGTACGGGCGGCTCCTCGCCGGCGACTTCAACGCCACCTCGGCGATGGGCGAACTGCGTGACCTGGCGGCTCGGCTCACCGACGCGGCCGTCGCCAGCGACCGGCTCCACCCGGTCTCGTGGCCCGACGCGTCGCCGAAGTGGCGGCTGGACTGGGCCTTCACCGACGGCCCGGTACGCAGCCACGAATACCGGATGGTTCCGGCGTACGGCATGTCGGACCACTCCGGACAGCAGGTCGTCGTCTCCCTCGTCGAGCCCCGCTGACCACCCGTCCCGGGTTGCCCTGCTCCGCCGGAGCAGGGCAACCCGTTCGCCACACCCGACAGCGCGACGGCCGGCTCGACGTTCGAGGCACGAGAAACGGGCAGGGGATCGTGGATCCCCTGCCCAGCCGGGTTTCGCCCTCGCTCAGCAGGCCTCGTCGAGACGCTTGCGCAGCTCGGTCGGCAGCTCCAGGTCGGCTGCCGCGAGGCACTCGTCGAGCTGGGCCACCGAGCTGACCCCGACGATCGGCACGATGGCCGGATCGCCACCGGTCAACCAGCTCAGCACCACCTGGTTCGGGGTGGCGCCCAGCTCGGCCGCCACCTCCCCCAGCACCCGCAGTCGCCGTTCGGTGCCCCGGTGCTGGTAGTGCTCCGGCAGCGGCTTGTCCGCCCGGGTGTACGTGCCCCACAGCAGGGTGCTGTACGCGAACATGGTCAGGTCGCGGCTGCGTACCAGATCCAGCAGTTCGTCGCTGGCGTGCACGTGCCCGCCCTCGGGCAGGGCGGTCGCCGGACGCGGCAGCAGGTACGAGTAGCGCTGCTGGACAACCGTGTACGGCGTGAGGCCCCCCGCCTCGGCCAGCGCCCGGGTCTCGGCCAGCCGCCAGGCGGCGTGGTTGCTGGCCCCCAGGGTGCGCACCTTGCCCTCGGTGACCGCCTCGTGGAACGTGGCCAGGGTTTCGGCGTCCGGGGTGTTCCGGTCCTCCCGGTGCGCGTAGTAGATGTCCAGGTGGTCCACGCCCAGCCGGCGCAGTGATCCGGTGAGCTGTTCGCGGATCACTGCCGGGGCGAGACCTTCGGCCGCGCCGTTGACGCCGAGCCCGGAACCAACCTTCGAGGCCAGCACCAGCCCGTCCCGGCCGCCCCGGGCGGCCAGCCACCGGCCGAGCACCGTCTCGCTCTCGCCGCCGCGCCCGCCGGGCACCCAGAAGGAGTAACAGTTCGCGGTGTCGATGGTGGTGCCGCCGGCCTCGACGAACCGGTCCAGGATCGCGAACGACGTCTGCTCGTCGACGGTGGTGCCGAACGGCATCGCGCCGAGACAGAGCTGGCTGACCTGAATTCCCGAGCCGCCGGACAGCTCACGTTGCCTCATCAGTCCTCCCAGGTTGCGACGGGTCCATCGGCCACAGGATAGGGACGCCGACCGGCCAAAAGCGCGCCCCGCGTCGATATCTACGACCTTCCGGGCAGACGCTGTGGGACCCAGGGCGCATCCTCGCGGCGCGTCGGCGTCGCCACCTTGTCCACACTGGTCTGTGCTCCGTACGGTCGCCGCCGGGAGGGCAGCCGATCGGCGATGCGGCGCCCGGTCACGGAAGGGAAGCCGCCATGCGTGTCGGACTGGTACCCGGGGTGTGGTCGTACGGGCTGGGCTCGGTCTCCACCGTGCTCGCCGTGTACGAGGCGGTCCGCCGCGCGGGCCACACGCCGGTGCTCTTCGCCAGCCCGCACGTCCGGCCGGTCCTGGAGCGGCTGGGCGTGCCGGCGGTGCCGATCCCGGGGCCGGCGCAGGCGTCCTACCCGGACGAGCCCGGCACGGTGCTGCGCCTGGACGACCTGCTGTCCCGCTCCGCGTACGCCGACCGTGACCTGGTGGAGACGGTGTTGGCCGCGCAGATGCGGGCCTTCCGCGCGCACCGCGTCCAGGTGTTGTTCCACGACTACGACCTGACCACCGTGGTGGCCGGGGCGCTGGCCGGGATCCCGGTGGTGTCCCCGGTGACCTGGCCGGACCACCGCCGGTTCGGCCGGGGTGGCGTCGGCTGGCCACCGCTGGACACCCGGGCGCTGGAGGCGTTCCGGCCCGCGCTGCGCCGCAGCCGGGCCCCGGAGCCGGGTTCGCTGTCCGAGGTCCTCTTCGACTGGAGCACCCGGCTGGTCTATCCGCTGACGCCGCAGATGGATCCGCTGGTCGCCCGGTACAGCACCGGCGAGTACGTCGGTCAGCTGACCGCCGCCGCGCTGGAGCGCCACGTCGCCGCCGGGCCGGCGGACTGGCCCCGGCCCGGACGGACCGGGGTGCTGGCCTACACGAGTGGGCCACCGATGGACGCCGACTGGTACTACCGGCACTGCCTGCGGGCGTTCGAGGGTTCGACGGTGGACGTGCTGATCGCGGCGGGCCGGCCGGACAGCGTCCCGCCCCGGGTGTCGCCCGCCGGAAACGTGCAGCTCTGGCCGCTGCTGCCGCTGCGTGACCTGCTCGACCGGGCGAGCGTCCTGGTGTGCCACGGCGGCCGGGGCACGCTGGCCGGCGCGGTGCACGCCGGCGTACCGCTGCTGGTCTTTGCGGGCGACGACCCGGAGCGGGGGTACTTCGCCGACATGCTGGCCCGACAGGGCCTGGCCGCCAGTTGCGAGGCCGACGACTGGCGGCCGGAGCGGTTGCGTGAGCTGGTCGCGCAGGCCGCCGGCATCCGGTCGGCCCGCGCCGCCGTGCCACCTCGCGAGCCGGCCGGCCCGGCCCGCGTCGTCTCGATCATGCAGGAACTGACCGCCGACCCGATCCGGCTGCTCTCCCGGGCCAGCTGAGACCGACCATCCAGAGGAGATCCGATGATAAGCCACTCTCTCACCGGCCACGCGCCCGAGGACCACTACGGTGACGAGCTGACCCTGCGGTTGTCCGAGATCGCCGACACCCGCGCGCTGCACGACGACAAGGCGTTGCACACCTTCATGCGCGACCTGGTCGATCGCATCGGCATGACCGTGATCGCCGGGCCGTTGGTGGCCACCGAGGAGGGCCCACCGCACCAGGCCGGAAAGTCGGCGGTGGTGATCCTCGCCGAGTCACACGCGGCGATCCACACCTACCCCTGGCTTCGCGAGATCTTCGTCAACATCTTCTCCTGCAAACCGTTCCGCGAGGCGGACGTGCTCGACGAGCTGGCCGGTCTGGTGGGCGGGTTCACGGTCACCGAGCGGTCCCTGACCCGGCGCGGCGAGGACTGGCCGCGGGCACTCGGTCCGGCCAGCCGGCTGTGGCGCAGCCAACGCTCGCGCACGGCGGCCTGAAGGTGGCGTCCGACGCGACGAGATGGCGGTGGTGCCGCTGCGCCAGATGGTGTTGCAGCTGTCAGCGGGCGGACCGACCGCCGTCGGAGGCGATGGTCTGGCCGGTGATCCAGGCGGCTTCGTCGCAGCGGAAGCAACGGAGCCGGTCGAGAAATCGCCAGCTCCGTTGCGCCAGAAACCCGAACCCGGCGTCCCGCGGTGGTGCCCGTCAGTCCTGCGCGCGCCAGCGGTAGAACACGTTCGCCAGGGAGTCCTGCGGGCCGCGCCAGGCCTGCGGGTTGTACGGTCCGATGTAGGGGCTGAGCTCCTGCATGATTTTGGCGAAGGCGGGTTTGCCGCGCTCCTGCTGGGCGGCCTCGGCGACGGACTCGTCCTGCTCCAGCAGGTGGACGTACACGTCGTCGATGGAGTACAGCCAGCGTTCGGCGACGCCCAGTTCGGCCGGCAGCGACCCGGCGTCGGACTCGGCGAAGATGCGCGCGACGTCGGGCTCGGCCCCCGGCTTGATCCGGCCCACGATGACCAGCAGCGTGGTGTTCTCGGGCTTCGGCCCGTCCGGCGCCCAGTGGTAGAACTCCTTCGCCACCGAGTCCGACGCGCTCTTCCAGTACCTCGGGTACGGCGTCACGTACGGCCCGATCGCCTCGGCGATCTTCTGGAAGGCGGGCAGTCCACGGTTCTGGCCCGACACCTTGGGGTCCTGCTTGCGCTCGATGATGTGCAGGTAGAGGTCGTGGTGCGACAGCAGCATCCGCCCGATGACCCCGAGGTCCTGCGGTCGGGTGGTGTTGTCGTAGTGCCCGAAGACGTCGCCGACAATCTTCTCGCTGCCGGGAACCATGTGGCAGACGATCACGTTGCGGAAGACCATGTTTGCTCCTTGGTGGATTGGTGGACGGATTGCGTCGCCGGGACGGCGTTCACGCGCCGAACCGGACGGGCAGCTCCCGCAGGCCACGCAACGGCGAGGCAGTAGTGGACGCCGTGGCCGAGGCCGAGGTGCGGGCCGCGCTCGCGGGTGATGTCGAGACAGACCGGCGTGCTCTCGCGCAGCCGCGCGAGGACGGGGTACGGGTCGGTGTAGAACCCGGACGCCGAACCGATCGGCTCGGTCATGGCTCCTCCGACTCGCTGCGTACGCTGTGCACGATCTGGTAGGTGTGCCGCTCGGCGGACTCGCGGAGGTCGCGGATCACGCGCAGCAGGTGGTCACGGTGTTCGCTGCGGCCGAAGGCGTCGAGGCGTTCCCGGTCCGCCCAGTCGCTCATGATCAGGTAGTTGCGCGGGTCGTCGACGTCGCGCACCAGTTCCTGGCGCAGGCAGCCGTCGAGCGTACGGATCTTCTCCGCCACGGCCAGCCACTCGGCCTCGAACCGTTGCTCACAGCCTTCCCGGGTACGCATCGCCAGCACGGTGCGCACCGGCGTCACGGCGTACTCCCGCCCGCCACGTCGCTGGCGCCGTCGGCCTGGTCGGCCGCCGCCCGCCACCGGGACTCCGCGACGGATGCGCAGTCCGGGCGGGCGGGTTTCCGGATCATTGTCTTGATCATGGAGTCCCCTTTCGACGGCCTACGCGGGACGGGAGCCGGGCGGAAACGGCCACCACCAGCCCCAGCAGCGAGTCTGCGAAGCCGGCGTCACCGGGGCGTCACCGCGCCGGGGCCACGGTGAGCGCTGGGATGACAGCGGCCACCCCCGGCACCCCCAAAACGCGATGAACCGGACTTTCAGCTTGAGATCGTGGCAAACGCTCACGTATAGCATGTGAAGCTTTCTTAGTGCCGTAAACCTGGAAAACGTTCTGATCCGGCACGAACTGGAATAACGTTCCTCATGGCTCGCCCTCCTGGGCCGACGAGAGAAGGAGTGAGGAACATGTCGAAGAGCTTTCTGAGCAAGCTCGCTGGCGGCGTGGCGCTGGGTAGCGCCGCCCTGCTGCTCGGGGCACCCGCCGCCGCGCTCGCCGCGACCGACGGGCCGGACAAGGAGCCCAACAACCAGCAGCGGGAGTGGAAGAGGGACTCGAACGACACGACCGACAGGAACAAGGACCAGAACAACAACACCGACAAGGGCGACAAGAACGACAAGAACAACAACGCCGACAAGAACGACAAGAACGACAAGAACGACAAGCCCAAGACCTTCAAGCTGAAGGACAAGGACGGCAACGGGGTCATCTGCGCCACCAACGACCAGAACGCCGAATCCGGCGTCGCCCAGACCATCAGCAACAACACCCTGACGGGCGGCGTCAACACCTTCGTCCAGATCGGGGCATCCGCGGCGGTGAACGCCAACGCCCAGGCCCTCGTCGTCTGCATCCGCGACCTCGACGTCGACGTGGACGTGGAGGTGGACCTGCTCAGCGACATTCTCGAGACGGTCGAAGCCTCCCGGGCCAGCGGGGCCGGGACGCCGTTGGGCCAGCCCGTCGCCAACATCCCCGCCCTCGGCGGCGCGTACGCGGGCCCGAACGGCGCCTGGGTGCTTCCGGCGAACGGCAGCGTCGCGGCCGGTGAAGGTCCCTTCGCCGACTCCAACACCGGTTCCCTGGTGGCGGCGGGCGCGGGCCTGATGGGCGTGGCGGCCCTCGGCGGCTTCGGTCTGCTGCGTCGGCGGTCCGCCGATGGCACTGTCGCCTAAGGCGGCCAGGAGCGCCAGCGGCCGCCATGGACTCCCATGGCGTGCCGCTGGCCTCGTCCTGGTCGTCCTGCTCATGCTGACCGGGGCGGGCCTGATCGGACTCGCGGCCAGGACCCCCGAGCCGGTCCGGGCACCACAGCCCGACCCCGCCGCCGCACCACCGTTCCTGCGGTCACCGACGCCGGAGCGAGCCGATGCCTCGCCGGGCGCCGGCACGCCCACGGGCCGTGCCGGCCAGGAGCCGGCCACCTGGGAACGCGCTGACGGCCGGCCCGCCGCGAACCGCCCGTCGCCCACCCCGAAAGCGATCGGGATGCCCCGGTCGCAGCCCACCCGGGTCCGGATTCCGCGGATCGGCGTGGACGCGTCGACCACCCCGCTCGGACTGGACAAGAACCAGCAGATCGCGGTCCCGCCGGCCAAGCTGGCCGGGTGGTACAAGCTGGGACCGAGCCCGGGCGAGGCCGGCACCGCGGTGCTGGTGGGCCACCTCGACGCCCGCAGGACCGGGCCGGCGGTCTTCTTCCGCCTCGGCGCCCTGAAACCGGGCGACACCATCGACGTGCTCCGCCAGGACGGCACCACGGCCCGCTTCATCGTTGACGGCGTGGCCCGCTACCCGAAGAAGAGCGTCCCCGCCGACCTGGTCTACCAGCACAACGGCACGCCCCAGCTGAGGTTGATCACCTGCGGTGGCGACTACGACAAGAAGGCGAAGTCGTACAAGGACAACACGGTGGTGTTCGCCACCCTGGCCACCGAACGCGCCAGGTGAGGCCGGGAGCCGCGCGAACCCGGGCGGTGCGGGACCGCCGCCGCCCGGGTTCCTGCCGCCCGGGTTCCTGCCGCCCGGGTTCCTGCCGCCGCGGCGACGACCCGACGGCGCTCACCCCACACGCCGCCCGTCCTGGCCCACCAGCCGGCCGATCACCGGAAGCTCGGAGACGCCCTCGGCACCGGCGATGGCCAGCCCCTGCACGGCGGCGTTGCCCGACCCGGACAACAACACGTACCGGGGACGCCACATCGGCTGGTACTTGTCGTTGAACCGCCACAGCGACTCCATCTGGGTCGTGCCACCGAAACGCTGCACCAACCGTCGCTGCACCTCGGTGAGCGGGCCCTGCCCCCGCTCCCCCGCCAGCACCGAGCGCATCACCGCGAAGTTCAACCCCAGACCCCACTGCCCCCGCGCCCGCAGGTGCTGGACGGTGTCGATGATGAGAAAATCGGTGAGGCCGTTGGGCAGCTCGACATCGCTGCGCCGCCGCATCACGTCCAGCGACCAGCCGGCGATGTCCGCCGCCGGTGTCCACTGGCAGAACGCGTCGACGCGCCTGTCCGGGCCGTACGCCACAGTCAGCAGCAGCCCGGTGTCCGCCGGATCGAACAGCCGCGACAGGGTCATCGAGAACCCCCGCTCCACCGCGCCGTGCCGGCTCTGCGTCGACAGCCGGCGCAACTCGTCGGCGAGTGCCGGCGGCAACGTCGCCGGATCGTAGAACCGGGTGGTGTACCCGGCCCGTTGCACCCGTCGGTAGGCGCTGCGCAGACCCTTCATCGGGCGCCCGTCGAGGCTGAAGCTGCCGCAGTCGACGATCGCCTCGTCGCCCAGGTACACCGGGCGCAGCCCGGCCGCCTGGTAGACCGGCAGCCAACCCTCGGCCGCTCCGACCACGGTGACCGGCCAGCCGTGCCGGTCGGCGAAGGCCAGGAACTGCGCCCACGCGTCCGCCCACTGCTCGGGCGGCCCGATCGGGTCCGGTGAGACCAGACACACCCCGTCGCGCACCTGGTAGGCCACCACACAGTCACCGGTGAAGAACCAGGTCTTGTCCGATCGCAGCGCAAAGTATCCCAGGGTGTCCCCGCCGTACCGCCGCACGACGGCCCGCGCCCTGGCCAGGTCGGCGCGGTGCTGGGCCGCGCCCGGCCGACGATGCCGCCTCGGCCGCAGCAGCAGCCACCCGGTGCCCAGCAGCAGGCTGCACCCGACCGCGGTCAGCGCCGGCTCCACCAGTCGGCCCGACGACGGCAGCGGCGCGGCGGTGGCGCCGACCATCCGGGCCGCCACCACCCGGGCCGCGTGCCGGGTGGTCCCGGGCGCGCCGGTGGCCGCCGTCAGGCCCAGGGAGACCGCCACCACCAGCGCACCACCGGCCAGCAGGACGGCGACCGCGGCCCGCACCTGTCCGCGGTCGGGATGGGTCGGGAACGCCGCCCGGTGCCGGAGCAGCCAGCCGGCCACCACGACGGCGAGCAGCGCCTCCCCCACGTCGAGGCCCTTGACCAGATGCAGCACGGCGGACGCCACGAGCAGACCGGACGCCACCCCGCAGGCCAGGCTTCGGCCACGACGCAGACCCCACGCCACCAGCAGCAGGGCGACACTGACGAAGACCACACCGGCCGCTGCCGCCTGCGGCGCCTCGACCGGCAGCCACTCCAACAGCGCGGCCAACCGGTCCCGCAGCGGCGGCGTCACCGCCGAGGCGAGGTTGAGCAGCGCCATGCCGCCGACCGTCAGCGCGGCCCTGCGCCGCACCCGCTCGTACCTGACGCGGCGGGCCAGCGCCTCCTGCTGCACCGGCCAGCCCGCCTGGCCGGGCACCGTGGCCACCACCGCGGGCGAATCCGGTAGCGACCGGTGGCGCCGGACGACGAGCCGCTCCACCAGCGTCGCCTCGCCGGCCGGCGACTCGCCCACCACCAGCCGAGCCCGTACCTGCTGCGCCACGTCGACCTCCACCCAGCTGCGGCGCAGCACCGGCAGGAACACCGGCGGCAGGAACCAGCGGGCCCGCCGCGCCTCCACCACCCGCGTCGCGCAGCCGCTGTTGGCGTAGAAGCCACCCGCCACCGCCGCCAACTCGGGCCGGTGGGTGTGACCGGTGATGAATCCGGCCAGGCCCGCCTCGCACAGCGCGGCGGCGGCCGCCTTCGGAGGACCGTTGAGCCGGCTCCCCCACGGACCGAGCCGGCTGCCGGCCAGCGACGCGTACACGGTACGGGCCAGCAGCACGGCCAGGACCACCAGCAGGACCAGGTCGGCGACCAGGGTGATCCCGGAGATCAACAGCCACCGTTCGACCCGGGCGAACGCGGCCGAGTGCGCCAGCAGCCGCACCATGAACGGCGCACGCAGGGCCAGGGCCAGCAGCGCCGGCAGCAGCAGCCACCAGACCCGCGAACCCAACCGGCGGTACACCAGCCGGGAGGCGACAAGCGGCCCGATCGCGCCCGGGTCGGTGAGTGCCCCGGCGTCGGCCAGCATCGGATTACCCCGGACGTGCGGCAACACCTCCTGCACGATGTGCTGACCCAGCGGCGAGTCCAGCGGATTACGTGGGTCACGCAGGGCGTTCGCCGGATCGAACGCGTGGCCGTGCTCGCAGCGCACCACCCGCGGCCCGGCCGGCGTGTCGAAGCACAGGTCCACCGAGAGGGCGCACCGACCGCCGAGTCGGTCGGCCACGACCGCCGCCGACACCCCGTCCCAGGCGATCGCGGCGTCGTGGTCACCCACCACCACGACCAGTTCCCGACCGGGTTCGCGGCTGAAGTCCCGCAACGCCGCAGTCAACGCCGGATGGGCGTCGAGGGCACCCCCCACGGTGCCGCCCGGCTCGCCCCACAACTCGAACACGTCCCCGTTGAGCACCACCACCCCGGGGCCCGACCACCGCCCGAGCCGCCCCACCAGGTCGTGCTCGAACCGGCTCGAAGCGGCCGACCGGGCCTGCCCCAAACGCAGGTCACCACAGACCAGGGCGGTGGCGTCGGCCGGCAACCGCACGGTCAGCCGGTCCGACACCGCAACACCGGACGGTGCCGCATCGCCGACCGGAGTCACCATCCCCGCACCGACGCCCGTCACGTGCCCTCCCCCTCGGGTCAGGTCGTCGCCAGCGGCCGGCCCGGTTGACAAACGTGTGCCGGGTGCCGCCGTCCGCTCGCGCCCTTCCGTCGACAAGCCTGGGGCTTGCGGCGGCGCCGGTCCTCACCGCCAGCACCCGTCCCGCCTGGGGGCTGGCTGCAACCGGACCGCCCGTACGCTGTCCAGGTAGCCGGAATGCCGGGGCCGCTTGCGGCTGCGACGCTTGTCCCATGCTGCGCTGCTTGATCGTCGACGACAGCCCGTGGTTCCTCGACGCCGCCCGTGCGCTGCTGGATCGCGAGGGCGTCACGGTGGTGGGCGTGGCGTCCAACGGTGTCGAGGCGCAGCGACGGGTCGCGGAGCTCCGGCCCGACGTGGTGCTGCTCGATATCGACCTGGGCGGCGAGAGCGGCTTCGAGCTTGCCCGGCGGTTACAGCCGGAGGACGGCCGGCCGCCGGCCCGCCTGATCCTCATCTCCACCCACGACGAGGAGGACTACGCGGAGCTGATCGCGGCCAGCCCCGCGGTGGGCTTCCTGCCCAAGGTCACCTTGTCTGCCACCGCCGTCCGGGGCCTGCTGGACGAGCACTCCGGCCGGGTCAGCGGGCTTCGAGGAACGTGAGCACCGCCAGGACCCGGCGGTGATCGTCATCGGTCCCGGTCAGGTTGAGCTTGGCCAGGATGCTACGTACGTGCTTCTCCACGGTGCCCTCGGTCACCCACAGCCGCCGGGCGATGCCCGCGTTGGACCGCCCCTCGGCCATCAACGCCAGCACCTCCCGTTCCCGCTCGCTCAACACGGCCAGCGGATCGTTGCGCCGGCGCGCCGACACCAGCTCCTGCACCAGCGCGGGGTCGACCACCGACCCGCCGTGCGCGACCCGTTCCAGGCTGTCGACGAACTCCGCCACGTCGCTGACCCGGCTCTTGAGCAGGTAACCGACGCCGCGCCCGCTGACCAGCAACTCCATCGCGTGCTCCACCTCGACGTGGGCGGACAGGACGAGCACCGCCGTCTCCGGGTGGTCCTTCCGGATGTCACGGGCGGCCTCCAGCCCCTCCGAGGTGTGGGTGGGTGGCATCCGGATGTCCACCACGACCAGGTCGGGGTTGGTGGCCCGGGCCAGCTCCACGAGCTGCCGCCCGTCGCCCGCCTGCCCCACCACCTCGTGACCGGCCCGCTGCAACAGACTGGCCAGCCCCTCCCGCAGCAGGACGTCGTCGTCGGCCAGCAATACCCGCACACTCGTCATGAAGCGGATTATCCGGCTAGCGTACGGCCGGTGAGAACCGTGCGGACCACCTGGGCGCGACACCCGGACCGCCACCGCGCCGCTGGCCGGCCCCGGCGCGCGGGGGCCTGACATGTGGCGCGGGCTGACGGCGCGCACGGTGGTGGCCAGCGGTCTGCTGGCGCTGGTGGTCGGCAGCGCGTTCGCCGTCCTGCTGACCTCGGTCACGCAGCTGCGGGCCGACGACCGCCGCGCCCTGCGGGCGCAGGAGGTGCTGGTGACGGCCAACCACCTGGAGCGGCTCGTCGTCGACATGGAGACGGGCCAGCGCGGATACCTGCTCACCGGCCGGGAGGAGCTGCTCCAGCCGTGGGAGGCGGCCGGCGCCTCGTTCGGCGACGAGGCCCGCACCCTCGAACAGCTCGTCGCCGACAACCCGGAGCAGCAGGCCAGGGCCGAGCGGATCGCGGCGGAAGGCGACGCGTACCTGCGCGACTACTCGGTACCCCTGGTCGCGCAGGCACGACGGGACCGCTCCGCGGTGCGGACCCTGCCGGAGGTCGAGGAGGGCAGGCGGCGCGTGGACGTCCTGCGGGCGGAGTTCGACCAGTTCCTGGCCACCGAACGCCGCCTCGCCGAGGCGCGGCAGGACGGCTCCGAGGCGGCGGCCAACCGGGCCGTGTTCGCCGCGGTCGCCGGCCTGGCCGGCTCGGTGTTGTTCGTCGTCGTGTTCGCCGGCTACCTGCACCGGGTCATCGTCGCGCCGGTCCGTCAGGTGGCCGCCACCGCGGGCCGGCTGGCCGCCGGCGACCTGGGCAGTCGCCTACCCGAGCGGGGAGTCGGCGAGGTCGGCGTGTTGCAGCGCTCCTTCAACGCGATGGCGGGCTCGCTGGAACAGGGCCGTGACGCGCTCGCCGCGTCCCGGGCGCGGGTCGTGGCCGCGGGCGACCAGGCGCGGCGCCGCATCGAACGCGACCTGCACGACGGCACCCAGCAGCGGCTGGTGTCGCTGATCCTGGCGCTGCGCGCCGCCGAGGCCGCCGTTCCGCCCGGCTCGCCGGAGCTGAGAAAGCAGTTGTCCCGGGCGGTCGACGGACTGTCCGACGCCCTCGAAGAGCTGCGGGAGCTGTCCCGCGGCATCCACCCGGCGATCCTGTCGGAGGGCGGTCTGCGGCCGGCGCTCAGGGCGCTCGCCCGGCGCTCGGCGGTCCCGGTCGACCTGGCCGTCGACGTGCCGGCGCGGCTGCCCGAGCAGGTCGAGGTCGGGGCGTACTACGTCGTCTCCGAGGCGCTCGCCAACGCCGCCAAGCACGCCGATGCCTCCGTCGTCGAGGTCGAGGCCCGACTCGCCGCCGGTCGGCTGCACCTGTCGGTGCGCGACGACGGTACGGGGGGCGCCGACCCCGGTCGGGGGTCGGGGCTGGTCGGGCTGGCCGACCGGGTGCACGCGCTGGGCGGCACCCTGTCGGTGACCAGCCCGGTCGGGTCGGGCACCACGCTGGTCGTCGACCTACCCGCCACCGAAAGGTAGTTCCCCGCCGCCCGGGCGGTCGGTGCCGCTTGGGACAGACGCCGCCCGGGCTGCCGAAGCAGCCCGGGCGGCTCGGTTGTCGGCCGGTACGCCGGCCGGGGTTCGCCGGACCGGCGCGGGGCACCGGCGTGTCTCACCACCGCGCCGCCGTCTGCGGGGTGACCGCCGCGGGAGCCGGCGAGGCCGTCGCGCGCCAGCGTGCCACCAGGATCAGCACCCCGACCGCGGCGTCCACCGCGAGCAACGCCCAACTGATCACGGTGTACGTGTCCACCTGAGCGGCGGTCACCCGGGGTGCCGCACCGAGCGAGATCAGCGTCAACTGCGTGGGTGTGCCGGTGAGCAGCAGGGTCAGGAGCACCGCGATCCCGCTGGAGGCGTCCCAGAACATGTGCAGCAGGGCCATCAGCAGGTACCAGCCGACCAGCGAGGCGCGCAGCCTCGGTCGGCCGTGGCGCGACCGTGCCGCGGTCGCGAACAGGGCGCCGCCCAGGATCGCCGTCCACAGCCCGTGCCCGAACGGTGCCAGGACCCCCCGCAGCGCCTCGGTCTCCACCACGTTGAGCAGCGACAGGCCGCCCGGCGCGGCGAACAGGGCGGTGAAGGCGTAGCCGGCGCTCTCCAGCGCGGCGAATCCCAGCCCCACCGAGGCGCCGAGCACCATGCCGTCCCGGGCGGTGTACCGGGGCAGGTGCCGGGCCAGCAGCCACAGCGCACCCAGCTTGACCGCCTCCTCGATCAGACCGACGCCGACGTAGCCCAGCCCGGACGGTTGCCGCAGCAGCGCCGCCTCCAGGATCGAGGCGCCCAGCACACCGAGCACGCCACCGCAGAGGAACGCGACGAAGACACGCTGCGCCGTCACCACCCCGTCGGCACGACCGAAGGCGTACACCACGAACGTGACCGGGACGAGGAAACTGCCCAACAGAATGATCGTCGGGATCAGGTTGACGTTGCCGGTGGCGAAGGTGACCGGCACCGCCACCACCCACAACACCAGACCGGTCAGGAAGACGCGCGCCCAACTCGGCAGCCGACCACGGGCTCGCCGCTGCGTACCGATGCCCGGGCCCGGGCGGGGGACCGTGCCGCGGCCGGGGTTGGTGCTCGGCTCGACGGCCGCCGGCGACACCATTGTCATCTCCTGCTCCCTCCGTGCCACCGCCGGGCGGGGCCCGGCGGCTGCCCAGTTCTCACCAAGCGAGCGTGTCACCGGGACCGGCCCCTGCCATCGCCGCCAACCGGGATCCCTCGGTACCGGCTAGCCGTAAACCGCCGACCGTCGCCCGCCTCCTCTGATCACGACGAGAACCCGGTGGCGATGTCGCCCGCCCGGCGCGGGGCCTTGCCGGTGAGGGCGGACAGCGGCAGCGCCACGGATTCAAGCGGTCGGCGTTCGGCGCGAACCCCGAGAACGATCTCGACGATGCCGCCGACCACCATGACGGCCCCGCCGATGAGGTAGCCGACGAACAGCCGGGACGGGTTGGTGCCGGCCCCGATCAGGTGGCCGTACAGCACCGGGCCGATGGCGCCGAAGCACTGTGCGATGGCGAAGAACACCGCGATCGCCTGGGCCCGCACCTCGAGCGGGAAGATCTCGCTGACGGTCAGGTAGGCGGCGCTGGCACCCGCCGAGGCGAAGAAGAAGATGACGCACCACGCGATGGTCTGGGTGGCCGCGGTGAGGACGCCCTGGTCGAACAGGTACGCGGTGACCGCCAGCAGGACGCCGGAGAGGATGTAGGTGCCGGAGATCATCGGTTTGCGCCCGACGGTGTCGAACAGTCTGCCGATGGTCAACGGACCGAGCAGGTTACCGAGCGCGAAGCCGATCAGGTAGAGGGGTGCGTTGTCCGCGCTGACCCCGTAGAACCGGGTGAGCACCAGGACGTACGTGAAGAAGATCGCGTTGTACAGGAACGACTGGGTGATCATCAAGCTGGCACCCAGCACCGACCGCCGCCAGTGGTCCACGAAGAGGACCCGCAGCAGCGTGCGGTAACCGCCGCGCACCGGCCGGATCTCGATCGCGTCGCTGTCGTCCACCGGCCGCAGCGCTCGCCCGCTCTGGTGGCTCTGCGCCTCGACGAGCGCGATCACCCGCTCCGCCTCCGCGGCGCGACCGTGCATGAGCAGCCAGCGAGGGCTCTCCGGGAGGTTGCGCCGCACGTACAGCACGACGACGGCGAGGACGGGTCCGAGCAGGAAGCCGAGCCGCCACCCCAGCGCCGGAGGCAGCGCGTGCAGGAAGAACAGCGCGCCGAGCGTGCCGAGGATCGCCCCTGCCCAGTAGGTTCCGTTGACGCCGATGTCGATCCGCCCGCGGTACGGGGCCGGGATCATCTCGTCGATGGCCGAGTTGATGGCGGCGTACTCCCCACCGATGCCGGCACCCGCGACGAACCGGGTGAGCAGCAGGTACACGACGGCACCGGTACCGTGGCCCAGGGTCAGCGCGGTCAGGCCGCTGCCGCCGAGGTACACGGCGAGCGTCACCATGAACAGGTTGCGGCGGCCGAGCCGGTCGGCGAGTCGCCCGAAGAACAGGGCACCGAAGACCTGGCCGACGAGGTAGACCGTCGCCACGGCGCCCACCGCGGTCGCGGACATGGCCAACGTGTCGGCCTGCCCGAGCACGGCGCCGACGGAACTGGCGATGGTGATCTCCAACCCGTCCAGCACCCACGCCACGCCGAGGGCGAGCACCAACCGGGTATGGAACGGGCTCCAGGCAAGTCGGTCCAGTCGGGCCGGAATCGTGCTTCGGACCGCTCCGGAGGCGGTCGCTGTGCTGGTCATGGTGCGGCTCCTTCTGGGCGCTGCGCTGCGCGGTCGGCGCGCCGGCGGGACCCGGCGGGCCCGCACCGGCCACCGTCGCTCCGTTCGGCGTCGCCGCCCTCGGAGCCAGCCCCCAACTCCGCTACCCGCCAGCGGTAACCCGGGGGTTGCCGCCAGCCGGATCGGTGCGTGGGCACGTCCGTTGACTTCAACCAAACTTGAGGTTGAAGACTTGGTGGCGACGCTGCTTCTCCCGCGAAAGGTGCTTCTCATGCGCGCTGTCCAGGTGGCCAGGTTCGGCGGCCCAGAGGTGTTGTCCTACGTGAACCTGCCGGATCCGGCACCCGGTCCCGGCCAGGTCGTCGTCACCATGGCTGTGGCGGACGTCATCTTCCTCGACACCCTGCTGCGTGCCGGCTGGGGCCAGGACTTCTTCCCGCGGACACTGCCGTACGTGCCCGGCGGTGGCGGAGCGGGGGTGGTACGGGAGACCGGCAAGGGGGTTGACCCGGCATGGGTCGGCCGGCGCGTGGTCGTCCGGACCGACACCGGCTACGCCGAGCGGGTCGTCGCCAACCTCGGGGAAATCATGCCGGTGCCCGACGGGGTGGCCACCGAGGTTGCGGCGGCGCTGCTGCACGACGGCGTGACCGCGCTCAGCCTGGACCAGCTCGGAGCACCGAAAGAGGGGGAATGGGTGCTGGTGTCGGCCGCGGCCGGCGGCGCCGGATCGCTGCTGGTGCAGTTGGCCGTCGACGCCGGCGCCCGGGTCGTGGCCGCCGCGTCCAGCGATACCAAGCTCGCGCTGGCCCGCGAGCTGGGCGCGGAGGTCACCGTCGACTACGCCCGGCCGGACTGGATCGCACGGGTACGGGAGGCGACCGGTGGCGGGGCGGCACTGGTCTACGACGGCGCGGGCGGCTCCCTCGGCACGGCCGCCCTGGAGGCGGTGGCCGACGGCGGCCGGTTCGTCACCTACGGCACCGCCGACGGCTTCGCCACGCCCGACCCGGAGCGGGCCGGACGCCGTGGCATCCGGGTCATCACCCCGTTGGTGGACGGTCCCCCGAGCCAGCAGCGGGTACGCGAACTGCTGGATCTGGCACTGCGGCGGGCCGCGCAGGGACGACTACGACCGGCGATCGGTGCCACCTATCCGCTAAAGCAGGCCGCCGACGCCCACCGGGCGCTGGCCGAGCGCGCCACGGTGGGCAAGTCCCTGCTGGTGGTGGAACGGTAGCTCCACCGCAGCCGGTTGTCGGGCGGCGGGCTACCGCAGGTGGGCGACGGGCTACTCCAGGTGGAAGGTGGCGTCGGCGCGGTCGGTGGCGGTGCTCGGCACCTGCACGTACAGCAACTGTTCGTCGTGGCGGAGGTAACGGCCGGCGAAGTTGAACGACTCGAAGCTCACGCCGGTGGAGTCGGCCAGGCCGGCGGGGCGGAAGAAGCTCGCGTCGTTGCGGTACAGGGTGCTGCCGTCGTTTCTCTCGACCCAGATCTCGTAGTTCTTGTGCCGCAGGTAGTAGCCGGGGTTGCTGGTCGACTCCAGCGACACGGTGCCGGTGCCGGCCAGTCCGGTCACGATCCGGAACTGCGAGTCGGCGGGGGCGGTCACGTTCGCGTCGATGCGCCCACGAAACTCCCAGTGCCGGATGTACCGGTCCGCAACGTTGTGTGACCTGAGCCGGTACGGCGTCACCCCGTCGGCGACCGGGATGCCGAAGTTCGGTGTGCCGTCGGCGGGTCTTCTGGTCACGCACCAGCTTCATGCGCCGGTCGCCACCGGCGTGTTCTGGTTGGCGGTCAGTCGCCACCGACCGTTCTCCTTGGACATCACGTACATCGGCGTGCCCTCGCCCAATTCGGTCACCTGCTCGCCCGACGGGGAGAAGTACCGCTGGCGCACCTTGACCGCGGCCACGTCCGGCCGAATGAAGAGCACATGCACCACCTCGTACGACGGAACGAGGTCCTTCATCGCGCCGGGCAGCACCTGCCGGGTGAAGGCGGCGATGGCGTCCCGGCCCACGAGGAGCTTGCCGGCTCCGGTGGTCCAGATGGCGTCCTCGCGGAACAGGGAGACGAACTCGTCGACCATCTCGTTGCGCTGTGCGTGAGTGATGGTAGCGACGACTTCTTCGATGGCTGCGATCTCGGCTTGACGGCCAGTCGTTGCGTCCATGCCCAAAATCTTGGAACCTGAACCCTACTTCAGGTCAACAACTGTGTGGCCGGGGATACGCCGCCGGCCGCGAAATGCTTCCGACGAGTGTTGGCGCCAACAGGGCTGGCGTCAGGACCTCGAACACAGACGTGCCACCTACCCCGCCCCTCGCCCCCTCTCAGAGCAACCAGCGCAAGGTGCACAGCGCCGCCCTCGATGAGGCAGCCCGCCGGTGCGGCAGGGCGAGAAGCCGGAGCGATGTCGAGGACCATCGATGTTGCCGGCACCGGTCCAGGCGTGTTGGAATGGCTCACATCGCCGCAGCGCGGGGGCAACCGCGCTGGGAACGGCCAGCACGGGAGCCTCGCATCACCCCGGCGCACCGCTTGGCAGACGCCTGCGCGTCGCCACCTCGGCTGCGCCCGGCCATCGCCACGACGAACACACCGCCCCGGGCCGGTGTCCCCCCGCCGTACGCATCCCCGCGACGGCCGATTGTTCGACGCCTGACGCGCCGCAGGCGTCCGATGCGGTCTGCCGACGCACCCGAACCGGTGACGAGGTGAGAAGCGATCATGGTTTCCCGAGAGAGTTTCGCGCAGTGGTACCGAAACCGCTTCGTGTGGATGGTGGAGATCATGCTGGTGGTGTCGGCCGGCACGGTCGCACTGGTCAACTCCACCGACTCCGCGGCGGAGCCGGCGGATCTACGGGGGCAGATCATGAACCGGATGCGTACTGTCCTCGAACAGACGGACCCGGCCCACCACAACCACGCCGGGCACCAGGTCCAGCAGGCGGCCACCGAAACGGCGAAGCCCCGGGTGATCTGCGGGGTCCACGTCTACGGCTACGAGCCGGCCGAGGCCACCAAGATCGCCGACGTACGGACGGTCTACGGCTTCCACCTCTGCGGGATCGCCGAGAAACAATACCCCTGGGACGTGGCGGTCAAGCTGGCCGGTCCGCTCATCATGGACATGTCCACCGAGCCACCCGGCATCCAGGTGGTCGAGGCCACCGCCGAGGTCATGTACGTGGACCGGCTGCGGCAGATGTTCCCGGACAGGTACGCACAACTGGCGCTCAAGGAGGCGCTGGCCGACTCGGAGATGGCCGACCTACGCCGCCGGTACGACGCGGCAGCCGGGCTCTGACCCTGCCGGCTACCGGTCCCGGCTGATGGAGCCGTTGCGGCCGCAGCAGCTACGCGAGGGCTTATCGACTGGGAATCGCTCGGATCGTCGCCGCTGAGCGGCGGGCTCGCCGGGGGGCGAGCCCACCGCAGCACCGCGGCGGCTGGGAGCAGCGCGCCGCCACCTACCCACGCCGCCCTGATGGCGGTACTGACCTCGGTTGCTCACGGAGTGATCCCGCGAGCCTGCACGATCCGGCGGTAGGTGTCGTCGTTGCGCTCAGGCCGCCGCAGCCTCGGCAAGCTCCGCGTCGTTGTCCGCGATGAGGAGATCCACGAGTTGCTTCTGGATGCCGTCGTAGACGGGGTGGTGCATGATCGTCGTACGGCTGCGTGGCCTGGGGATCGGTACGTCGATGGTGGTACGCACCGACGGGTGGGGCAGGTTCGCCATCACCACGATCCGGTCGGCGAGCAGGATCGCCTCGTCCAGACCGTGCGTCACCATCAACACGGTCTCGGTCTCCGACTCGCTGTCCCACAGGTCGACGAGTTGCTGCTGTAACCGGGAACGGGTCAACGCGTCCAGAGCGCCGAACGGCTCGTCGAGCAGCAGCGTCCGGGGCGCAACCGCGAACGCCCGGGCCACCGCCGCCCGTTGGGCCATGCCGCCGGAGACCTGACCCGGCCGCTTGTTGCGATGCTCCCACAGCGATACCGCGGTCAGGTAGCGCTCGACCATCTCGTCGACCCGGGCCCGTTTCCAGTCCGGGCGGGACTCCTGCACCGCAACCCGGACGTTCTGCCGCAAGCTCAACCACGGCAGCAGCGAATAGTTCTGGAACACCATCGCGCGATCGGGCCCCGGCCCGCTGACCGGCTGCCCGTCGATGCGCACCGTGCCGCTGTCAGCCTTGACCAGCCCACCGACGATGTTGAGCAGGGTGGACTTCCCGCAGCCGGAGTGGCCGATGAACGAAACGAACTCGCCGGTGTTGATGGTCAGGTCGACGCCGCGCAGCACCTCCTGCGGCGCGTGGCCCCGACGTCGAAACGATTTGCGGATGCCGTTGATGTCGATGCTCATCCGTGTACCTCCTCAGGAGTGACCCACCGGGCGAGCCTGAGCAGGACCGTGTCGAGGACGAGCCCGACCACACCGATGAGGACGATGGCCGCGACGACCTTGTCGAGTTCCAGGGCGTTGTACGAGTTCCACACGAAGTAGCCGACGCCGGAGTTGCCCTGGAGCATCTCGACCGCGACGATGACCATCCAGCCAATGCCCATGGACAGCCGCAGGCCGGTGATGATGGACGGCAGCGCGTTGGGAATCAGCACATGCCACAGGTACGCCAGCGGCCGGAACTTGAAGACCAGCGCCACGTTGCGCTGGTCGCGGGGGATGGCCACGGCACCCGCCGCGGTGTTGATCAGAGTGGGCCACAGGGTGGTGATGAAGATGACGACGATGGCCGACTGCGACGGTTCCTGAATGATGTAGAGCCAGATCGGGAACCAGGCCAGTGGCGACACCGGACGGAGCACCTGCACCAGTGGATTGAGTGCGGACCAGACCGGCCGGGCCGCGCCCATGGCCAACCCGAGCGTGATCCCCACCAGCGCGGCCAGACCGAATCCCATGAACACCCGCCGCAGCGAGATGTACAGGTGCAGGCCGATGCCCTTGTCGTTGGTGGTGTGGAAAAACGGTCGGCTGAGCAGGTCGCCGAGGGTTCGGGCGCTGTCGAGCGGACCCGGCACCGTGGCTGAGTTGCGGGTCGCGAGCTGCCACAGGGCCACGAACACCGCGAGGCCGACCAGGGCCCAGAACGTGGTCACCGAGACGCCGATCAGTCGGCTTCCCAGCGCCGGCAGCCAGTCGGCTGTTGCCCGGCCACGTTGCCCGCCGGCCTCGACGCCCATGGTCGGGGCCGGCGCCTGCGATTCGATGTCGGTGGTTGACGTCTCCGGCGCGGCGGTTCCCGCGCCTGCCCGCGGGGCGGTTGACATCTGGCTGGGACTGGAGTCTTCCACGGCCGGCGCGACAGCGCTCGGTGTTGCGTCGCGTGGTGTCATGGCCGCTTGGCCTCGTCCTCGACGTTCTTCGGGTCGAACGTGACGTTGTCCAGCTTGACGTGGAACGGCGCCATGTCGTCGTCCGGGATCTTGATGCCCTCGTCGGTGGCGACCTTCGCGTACAGGTCGTGCAGGATCAGCTCGTCGGCGAGCTTGGCGTAGTCGGGTGCGTCCTTGACCAGCCCGAAGCGCTGGTACTGGGCAAGGAACCAGTACACATGGGAGCGCCGCGGGTATGGCGTCTCGCCGTCCCGGAAGAACATCATCTGGTCGCCGGTGTAGGTTTTGGTGCCGAGGCCGGCACCAAGGTCGTACTGGCCGAGCAGCCGGCCCCTGATGTCCGCCGCCGGCGCGTTGACGTAGCCCACCGGTGAGAGCATGCCGGCCAGCGTGTCGCGGTTGGCGAGGTCGTCCAGCCACTTGCACGCCTTGAGAATGGCCTTCATGACCTCGGCCAGCGTGCCCTGGTCCTGGGTGAGCCTGGCTCCCACCACGAGCGCCTTTTCCGGGTGGTGCTGCCAAATGTCCTGCGTGGTGATGTGGGTGAAGCCGATGCCCTTCTGGACGGCCACCGCGTTCCACGGCTCGCCCACGCAGTATCCGTCCTGGTTGTTGGCGGCCATGTTGGACACCATTTGCGGTGGCGGAACCGCGGAGACCTGGATGTTGGAGAGGTCGGCCTTGGTTGCCTTGAGCCAGTAGCGCAACCACGTGTCGTGGGTGCCGCCCGGAAAGGTCATCGCCAGCTTGGGCTTCTCCTTTTCGAGCAAGGACTTCGCCGCGCTCAGGTCACCGTAGGCGGCACCACCGTACGCCTTCTTCAGGGTGATGGCCTGGCCATTGTTGTTCAACACCATAGCGATCTTGAGACTGGTCGTACCGGCCTTTCCACCGATGCCCGTCGCGACCGACAGTGGCATGCTGAACAGCACATGCCCGCCGTCGATCTCACCGCTCAGGAGGTTGTCCCGGGTCGCCGGCCACGACGCCTGCTTGATGAGCTCGACGTCCAGGCCACGCTCGGCGAAGTAACCGAGTTCCTTTGCCGCGATCAATGGCGCGCAGTCGGTGAGCGCGATGAATCCGAGTTTTACCTTGCGCAGGTTCTTGATGCCGGCACCGACAGGCTGGCCGGGGCTTTCGTCGACAGCGCACGCGGACAGGGCGCTACCGGCTGCCGCCATGGCGGCAGCAGATCCGGCGAGGCGAAGAAAGCCGCGGCGGTGCAGATAGGTGGTCATGGCCGAGACCGTAGGGCCGCCGGAAACCACGAGCGTTGCTGAGCCATCAACTCCGCGTGTGGCGGGGTGCACATGGCCCTTGTTGCGCCGCGGTTACGAATCCGGCACGGAGATAGTTCAGAGACCTCAAACCAGGATGAACATCGATGGGATAAGGGGCTCACCATCTCCTGCGAGGCCGGCAACGTATCAGTAACGCACCACCCCAAGACTCCTCGCATGACGCCGACCGGGGCTGGCCTAACGCTGGCAGGATACACAGTGGCCATCACCGGCGGTGACCTACAGCAGGTCGCGGCGCTGCTACGTCAACACGGGGCGGCGGTCGTCGACCTACCGCTGTTGCGGACCGTGCCCGGCGAACGGGACGCGAGGATGCGCCTCGCCACCGGACGGCTCATCCGGACTCCGGTCGATCATGTCGTCGCCACCACCGCGGCGGGATGGTCGCGATGGCTGTCGGCGACGACGGCGTGGGGTCTGGCCGATGCCCTCCGTTCCCGGCTCAACTCGGCGAGGATCCTGTCGATGCACGAGTCAGTCAGCGCCGCGCTGGTGACGACCGGATTCACCAACCACTGGGTGGCGTCGACCGGTGACCTCGGTGAGGCGGTGACCTGGCTGCTCGGCCGCGACCCGGTGAGCCGCCGCGTCGCCGTGACGGCCGACGACGCGCTGCCGGCCCGACCGCTGGGCAGACTCCGCTCACACCGCATCGGGGTGATGGTCGTGCCGACCCGTCGCTCGGCTCGCCCGGTCGGCCTGGCGGCACTGAACCGGCTCGCGCGGATGATCATCCAGCGCGAGGTTCAGGCGGTCACGTTCGACAGCGCCGCCGGGCCGCGCGCGCTGGTCGACGTCACGACCCGGGCCAATCGCGGGAACCTGCTGCTGAGCGCGCTGGCGACGGACGTCGCGGTCGCCACCACCCACGAGGAGTCGGCCGAATTCTTTCTCTCCCGGGAGGTGCCTGTCGCCTGGGCGGCCGACGGCAGCCCTGACGAACTCGCCAGACGCCTCGTGGAGGTGCTGGTGTCGCGCCGTCGGCAGTTCCAGGCCCGTGGCCATCGGTTCACCGTGCAGGGCGACGCCGTGCTGGTCAACGGTACGACCATCCGGCTCGGACCGCGGCCGGCGATGCTCATGCGCACCCTCGCCGACTACCCGGGTTACACGCTGTCCCGCAGCATCATCGAACGGTTCGTACCCGTGCCCCACCGTGGCGGACGCTTCGGCGGCGAGCAGGCCGTATGGCGCCTGCGGGCGGAACTTGGCGACTACGGCTGGCTGGTGGCCACCGAGATCGGCCAAGGCTACCGCCTCATCGTGGACTGAGCGCGACCCGTCGCCCGGACCACCACCCCACGAGCCTGCCCGAGCAGCACTCCCG
>NZ_SMKF01000270.1 GCF_004348325.1 Micromonospora sp. KC213
GGCCGGGCGGCTGAGCGTGGACGGGTACGAGTTCGACACCGGCCCCACCGTGCTCACCATGCCGGAGCTGATCGCCGAGGCCCTGGGGGCGGTCGGTGAGGAGCTGGACGACTGGCTGGACCTCATCCCGCTCGACCCGGCGTACCGGGCGCACTACCCGGACGGCTCGACGCTGGACGTGATCACCGACACCACCCGGATGGCCACCGAGATCTCCCGGGTCTGCGGCCCCCGCGAGGCCGACGGTTACCTGCGGTTCGTCGACTACGCGCGCAACCTGTGGCGCTGGGAACGGGCAGACTTCATCGACCGCAACCTGGACGCGCCGACCGACCTGCTCACTGCGAACCTGGTGCGACTGCTGGCCAACGGCGCATTCCGCCGACTTCAGACGAAGATCAACCAGTTCTTCTCCGATCCTCGTACCCAGCGGATCTTCTCCTTCCAGGCCATGTACGCCGGACTCGCACCACACGACGCGCTGGCCATCTACAGCGTCATCGCGTACCTCGACGCGGTGGCCGGGGTGTACTTCCCGCGCGGCGGCGTCCACGCGGTCGCCCGGGGCATGGCCGGTGCCGCCGAGAAGCACGGCGTCCAGTTTCGGTACGGGACCACGGTGGCCCGGGTGGAGACCACGAACGGCCGGGCCACCGGCGTGGTGACCGCCGACGGTGAACTGATCCCGGCCGACGTGGTGGTGCTCAACCCGGACCTGCCGGTCGCCTACCGTGACCTACTGCCCGAGGGTCGGGTCCGTCGGCTGACCTACTCGCCGTCCTGCGTGGTGCTGCACGTCGGATCGAGGCAGGGGTACGCCAGGATCGCCCACCACAACATCCACTTCGGGCGGTCCTGGCAGGGCACCTTCGACGAGGTGATCCGGCGCGGCGAGCTGATGACCGACCCGTCTCTGCTGGTCACGAACCCCAGCCGGACCGACCCCGCGGTCGCGCCTGCGGGCCGGCACACCTACTACGTGCTCGCGCCGGTGCCCAATCTGGAACGCGCCCCGTTCGACTGGCGCGGGGGACTCGACCGCCGCTACTCCGACCAACTCGTCCGGACGCTGGAGAAACGCGGGTACATCGGCTTCGCCGACGGTGTCGAGGTGCTCCGTACGGTCACCCCCGCCGACTGGGAGGAGCAGGGCATGGCCGCCGGCACCCCGTTCGCCGCCGCGCACACCTTCTTCCAGACCGGCCCCTTCCGCCCGTCAAACCTGCACCGGGGCCTGTCCAACGTGGTTTTCACCGGGTCCGGCACCCAGCCGGGAGTGGGCGTACCCATGGTGCTGATCTCCGGCAAGCTCGCCGCGAACCGCATCACCGGGGCCACCGGGGTCACCGGGCCGACGGTCTCCGCCGGCCCACCGCAGCCGGCAAGGAGGCAGGGTCGGTGAAGTCCCGGGAAGGGCACCTGGTCGAACTGGTCGACGACGGTGGCCGCGCACTGGGCGAGGCCACGGTAGCCGCGGCACACCAGGCACCGGGCCGGCTGCACCGCGCCTTCTCGGTGCTGCTGGTCGACCCGCAGGGGCGGGTGCTGCTCCAACAGCGGGCCGGGGTGAAGTCCCGGTTCCCGCGGCGCTGGGCCAACTCCTGCTGCGGTCATCCGAGGCCGGGCGAGTCGCTGGCCGAGGCCGCCAACCGGCGGCTGGGCGAGGAACTCGGCACCGGTCCGGTGACCCTGACCGAGGTCGGGGTCCACCTCTACCACGCCGAGGATCCGGCCACCGGCCGCGTCGAGTACGAGTACGACCACGTGCTGCGCGCCGACGTGCCGGCCGACCTGGCCCTGCTGCCGGACCCGGACGAGGTCTCCGCGCTGCGCTGGGTCGACCCGCTACGACTGCTGGCCGAGATCGACGCCGATCCGTGCCCGTACGCGCCCTGGCTGGGCGGGGTGGTGAACCGGCTGCTGCGGCCGGGTCACCCCGCCGACCCCACCCTTCCGTCCGGCGTACCGGCGGATGACGCTGGGGAGCGGCCGGGTGACCGGTGAGGGGCTGAGCGCCGGGACGGTGGCCCGCCGACTGGGTGTGGCGGTCACCACACTGCGTACCTGGCACCAGCGCTATGGCCTCGGTCCCAGCCAGCACGTCCCCGGCCATCACCGGCGCTACATGCCCTCGGATCTCGCCCGCCTGGAGGTCATGCGGCAGCTCACCGCCGAGGGAGTGGCTCCGGCCGAGGCGGCCCGTTGGGCGAAGCAGGGTCCGACGGCCGACGCCGGCGGGGAGGTGCGGCTACGCACGGCCCGCGACGGCGGCGGGCAGAGGATCCCGGTCGTGCGGGCCGGGCCGGCGGCCCGTGGCCTCGCCCGGGCCGCCGTACGGCTGGATTCGGTGACCATCAGCGAGACGATCGAGCAGGCGCTGGAGCGCAACGGTGTGGTCGCCACCTGGGACGGCCTGCTCCGGCCGGTGCTGGCCGCCATCGGCGAGCGGCACGCCGCCACCGCCGGACTGATCGAGGTGGAACACCTGATGTCCCGGTGCGTCTCCGAGGCGTTCGCGGCGGTGGCCCGCGCCGGCAAGGCCACCAGCCCGCCCCGGATCCTGCTCTCCTGCGCCGACGAGGAGCAGCACACCCTGCCGTTGGAGGCACTGGCCGCCGCGCTGGCGGAGGCGGGTGTGGCGTACCGGATGCTGGGGGCACGGGTGCCAATGGCAGCCCTGGTGGAGGCGGTCAACCGGACCGGCCCGGTGGCGGCGGTGATCTGGTCGCACACCACGGCCACCGCCGCTCCCGGGCAGCTCTCCACGCTACTCGCGCTGCCTCGCCGGCCGTTGCTGGTGCTGGCCGCCGGGCCGGGCTGGCGGGTCGACACGCTACCCAGCGGGGTGGTCCGCCCGGCGAACCTGGCCGAGGCGGTCTCCCTGGCGTTGGCCGTAAGCGATTCGTGGGACCAGCCCAGCGGAGAGTGACCGACCTGCCGGGTCCGCGATTCGTGAACTACCGTCGGGTCGGTCCTCGTACCCGAACCCCCCGGAGTGACGATGCGTGCACGTCGCGTGCTTCTCGCAGCCCTCGGTCTGGTCCTGCTCGTCGCTGGTTGCGGCGATGATCAACCGGCCGAGCGGCCACCAGGAGCAGCGACCCCGATCGTCCCGGCGTCACCGTCCGTACAGCCCGACCCGGCGCCCTCGCCGACCCGGACCAGCCGGCCCAAGCCGCGGCTGCGGCCGGAGCCGACCGCGCTCCCCGCGGGCCTGCGGCGCACCACCGGGGTACGCAGGGTCGCCCTGACCTTCGACGACGGCCCGGACCCGACCTGGACGCCGAAGGTGCTCGACCAGCTCCGGGCTGGCCGGGTGAAGGCCACCTTCTGCCTGGTCGGCACCGAGGTGCGGCAGCATCCCGAGCTGGTGCGGCGGATCGTGCGGGAGGGGCACCAGCTCTGCAACCACAGCTGGCGGCACGACTTCGAGCTCGGCCGCCGGCCCGTTGCCGAGATCCGGGCCGACCTGGTCCGCACCAACCAGGCGATCCGGGCGGCTGTCCCGGACGCCAGGGTGCCCTTCTACCGCCAGCCGGGCGGGAGGTGGACTCCAGAGGTGGTCGCGGTGGCGAAGCAGCTCGGCATGCGGTCGCTGCACTGGAGCGTCGATCCCCAGGACTGGGCGAAGCCCAAGGCCCCGGTGCTGGAGAAGCGGGTGTTGGGCGGGGTGCGCCCCGGCGCGATCGTGCTGATGCACGACGGTGGGGGCGACCGGAGCCGCACCCTGGCCGCCTGTCCGCGGGTGATCGCCGACCTGAACCGACGCTTCGGCATCGCCCCGCCCCGGTGACGACCGCCCTGAACTGCGGTTTCGCTGGCGGTTGTGCCCGTGGCCATACCGGTTTGGTCGACCGACGCGGCATGGCATATGCTTCTCATGCCTCCGGCGGGGCCGGATGGGAGCAAGTCCGCTTGACGTTGCGAGTGTGCAATGATGGCGGGGCCGCCCTCATCGTCTAGCGGCCCAGGACGCCGCCCTTTCAAGGCGGTAGCACGGGTTCGAATCCCGTTGGGGGCACGGTCCGGCTTCGGCCGGAGGCAACATCAAGCTAGGTCCTGTGGAGCAGTTGGAGTGCTCGCCGCCCTGTCAAGGCGGAGGTCGCGGGTTCAAGTCCCGTCAGGACCGCCAGCGCAGACGCCGCGTAGACCATTGCGCGGCGTTCCGCGTATCGGAGCAGCTACCCTGTCGGCGGAGATCCCGCTTTCGGGTAGCATGGTCCGAGCACCACGGCCAGGTAGCTCAGTTGGTACGAGCGTCCGACTGAAAATCGGAAGGTCGGCGGTTCGACCCCGCCCCTGGCCACATAGCCTTTCGCCGGGCTACAGCAGCGCCGACCAGCGGAAACGCCGGTCGGCGCTCTGCTTTGTCCCCGTCCGGAAGCCCATGGGCTGTCCGGAAGCGGGCATGCCACGAAGCTGCACACCGATGCATCAGCCGGTATGGTCCGGGCCTATGGGACAGAAGATGGCCGATGTCCGGCAGGACGTCGAGCGGTACGCGCTGCGCAGCACGCTCCTCGTCCCAGCCAGCGCGGAGCAGGCGTTCGCCGTGTTCACCGGGGCGCTGATCGACTGGTGGGTGCCCGAGTACACCTGGTCCGGCCCGGCGGCCCTGGCCGAACTGGGCATGGAGCCGCAGGCGGGCGGAATGCTCTACGAAATCGGTCCGTACGGCTTCCGGAGCGACTGGGGCCGGGTGGTCATCTGGGATCCGCCGAAGCGTCTGGTCTTCACCTGGCAGATCGGCCCGGACCGGGTGCCGGTGCCGGATCCGGCGCAGGCCAGCGAGGTCGAGGTGCTCTTCCTGCCGGACAGTTCGGGCGGCACCCGGGTCGAGGTCGAGCATCGCCACTTCGACCGGCACGGTGCCGCGGCCGAAGGTTACCGGCAGGCGCTCACCGCCGGCTGGCACGAGCTGCTGAGCCGCTACCTGCACACGCTGACCCGACACATCACCCCCGCCTGAGTCGGGTCGTCTCGTGGGACGACTCGTCCGGCGTGTCCGGATTTCCCTGCACGACCCGGCTATGGGCTCGGGGGCATAGCACCAGGCTCATCATCTTCGCGGGATAGTCCACTTCGCACGGTTCGTCGGTATGATCACCACGCTCGGCACCCCGAACGCAACGCAGGGTCCACCCATCCCTCTGGAGGCACCCCCATGGCATCCCCGGTCATCCGCCTGACGGTGGTCACGGCGGCGTTGTCCCTGCTCACCCTCGGCTCCCC
>NZ_SMKF01000271.1 GCF_004348325.1 Micromonospora sp. KC213
GGGCGTTTCGGTGGGGGGTTGTTCCTCGGGACCGCCGGGTGCGGTGAAGTCGAAGTTCGCCAGCTCGTCGTCCAGGTCCGTGCTGCGGGTCGCGAAGGCCACCGGGTCGGCGAAGTCGTCGTCGGACGGGAGCAGGTCGGGGTGGCCCCAAACCGCGTCCCGACCGGCGATGCCCCGGTGCGTGGTGAGCGCGGCCCAGAGCGCGGACGCCTCGCGCAGCCGACGCGGACGCAGCTCCAGCCCGACCAGCGCGGCGAAGGTCTGCTCGGCCGGCCCACCGGCGGCACGACGGCGGCGGAACGCCTCGCCGAGGCGTACCACGTTGGGCAGGCGCTCACCGGCGGCGTTGTCCACCACGTGGCAGACCCATCCCTCGACCAGCGCCAGCACCGTCTCCAGCCGGGCCAGCGACGCCTTCTGCGCCGGGGTGTCCTCCGGCGTGAAGATGCCCTCCAGCGCGATCGCCTGCATCGACTCCGGGTCGGTCGGGTCGACCCGGCCCATCGCCTCCTCGATCGCCTCCCGGTTGACCCGGATGCCCGAGGCGTAGTTCTCCACCGCGGTCAGCACGTGCCCGCGCAGCCACGGCACGTGCTCGAAGAGCCGCTGGTGGGCCGCCTCGCGCAGGGCGACGTAGAGACGTACCTCGTCCTCGGGCAGCTCCAGGCCCGCGCCGTACGCCCGGATGTTGGCCGGGACCAGCGCCGCCGTGCCGGCCGGGCCGAGCGGCAGGCCGATGTCGCCGGCGGAGAGCACCTCGGCGGCGAGTGAGCCCAGCGCCTGACCGAGCTGCCCGCCGAAGAGCGCCCCGCCGAGGGTGGCCACCATCGACTGCATCGGGCCGAGCTGTGCCCGCGCCTCCGGCGGCACCAGGTCGCCCATCGCGCCGACCATCCGGCTGGCCACCGGGTCGCAGAGCTTGCGCCAGACGTCGAGGGTCTTGTAGATCCACTCGTTGCGGTTCCAGGCCACCGACGTGCGGATGCCCGACGGCAGGTCCGAGGCGGGCTCCAGCCAGAGGTCGGCGATCCGCAGCGCCTCCTCCACCGCGTGCCGCTCGTACGGCGAGACCGCCGGGTCGCCGGAGGCGGCGAGCTGACTGGCCGCGACCTGACGGGCCAGGTCCCAGTTCACCGGCCCACTGCCCGACGCGGAGAGCAGGTGCTGCAACTGCGACATGAACTGCTGCATCTGCGCGGGATCGTTGGGATCTGGTGGTTGCCCACCCGGAAGCGCGAAACCGAACGGAATATCAGGCACGACGTCTACGGTACGCGGGCCGTGCCGCAGGTCGCCGACACTGGCGTTGCGCTGAGGGCGAAGTCGTCGCCGCATCGCCCGGTCCCGCGTCACCGGAGATCGGTACGCTCTGCCGCATGAGGCGTCGCGGCGTGACCGTCCTGCTGGGTGCTCTGCTCACCACCCTGCTGAGCATCGGCGTGCTCGGTGCGCCGATCCCGTACGTGGTGCTCGGCCCCGGTCCCACCGTCGACACGCTCGGCACCTCAGACGGCAAGGAGATCATCCAGGTCGACGGCCGGTCGACGACGACCTCCAAGGGGCAGTTGCGGATGACCACGGTCGGCGTGCAGCCCAACGTCAAACTCCGCGCGGCGATCGCCGGCTGGCTGTCGAAGGACGAGGCGGTGGTGCCGCGCGAGCTGGTCTACCCGCCGGACGAGAGCCAGGAGGAGGTGGACAAGCGCAACGCCGAGGATTTCCGCAACTCGCAGACCAGCGCCGAGACCGCCGCGCTGGTCGAACTCGGCTATCCCGTCCAGGTCGTGGTCAAGGAGGTCGCCGCCGACGGCCCGTCGGTCGGCGTGCTCAAGGCCGGGGACGTCATCACCACCGTCGACGGGGCGAAGGTGACCACCGCGGCGAAGCTGGTCGAACTGGTCCGGGCCAAGCCGGCCGGGACCGCGCTGACGATCGGCTACACCCGGGACGGGGTCGCCGGGAAGGCCACCGTCACCAGTCGCGAACAGGACGGCCGCCCGCGCATCGGCCTGGTGCCCGACCAGCGCCAGCCGCACCCGTTCACGCTCAAGATCGACCTGAACAACATCGGTGGGCCGAGTGCCGGCCTGATGTTCGCCCTCGGCATCGTCGACAAGCTCGAACCGGATGATCTCACCGATGGCAAGATCATCGCCGGCACCGGCACCATCGACGACGAGGGGCGGGTCGGCCCGATCGGCGGCATCGCCCAGAAGCTGGTCGGGGCCAAGGAGGCCGGGGCCGACGTCTTTCTCGTACCTGCCGGCAACTGCGCCGAGGCGGTCCGCAATCCGCAGCCCGACCTGCCCCTGATCAAGGTCGGCTCGCTGGCCGAGGCATTGACGGCGCTGGAGACACTGCGCTCCGGGGGGCAGCCGACCCGCTGCTGATCGGGGCCGCGCAGCACGTCGTCGCGAGACCGTGACCGGACACTGTCAGGAACACCCCGTACTCTGGGTGCCTGTCCGGAGCCGATCACATCGAGCGTGCGGAGCCAACAGTGGTCATGCGTAGCAGCCCCCTGCCCAGGATGAGCCGGCGCGGACGCGTCACCATCGGGGTCCTGGCCGGGGTGTTCGTCCTGTTCACCCTGCTCGGCTGGGGCGTCCAGGCATGGACAGACTGGCTCTGGTTCCAGGAGGTCCGCTACACCCAGGTGTTCAGCGGTGTGCTGCTCACCCGGCTGTTCCTGTTCCTCGCCGTCGGCTTCGGCCTGGCGCTGTTCGTCGGTGGCAACCTCTGGCTGGCGTACCGACTGCGTCCGATGCTGCGACCGCACTCGTTGGAGCAGGCCACCCTGGAGCGCTACCGGATGCTGGTCAGCCCCCGGATCGGCACCTGGATCAGCCTCACCGCGGCGGTGCTCGGGCTCTTCGCCGGCCTGTCCGCGCAGGGGCGTTGGAACCAGTGGCTGCTGTTCCGCAACGGTGGCTCGTTCGGTGTGAAGGACCCGGAGTTCGGCATCGACGTCGGGTTCTACGTCTTCCAACTGCCCTTCCTGCGCTACCTGCTCGGCGTCGCCTTCACCGCGGTGGTGCTGGCCCTGCTCGGCGCGTTGGCCGCGCACTACGTCTTCGGTGGGGTGCGGCTACAGGGCGTCGGTGACCGGATGACCAACGCGGCCCGCGCTCACCTCAGCACGCTGGTCGCCGTCTTCGTCCTACTCAAGGCCGTCGCGTACGTGCTGGACCGGCGGGCGCTGCTGCTGGAGGCCAACGAGGGGACGAAGCTCTACGGCGCGGGCTACGCCGACGTCAACGCGCTCCTGCCGGCCAAGGAGATCCTCGCCTGGATCTCCGTCGTGGTGGCCATCGCGATCATCGTGTTCTCCAACGCGGTGATGCGGAACCTGGTCTGGCCGGGCATCTCGCTGGCCCTGCTCGGCGTCTCCGCCGTCGCGATCGGCGGCATCTACCCGTGGGCGGTGCAGACCTTCGAGGTGAAGCCCAGCGCCCGGGACAAGGAGGCGCGGTACATCGAGCGCAGCATCACCGCCACCCGGGCCGCGTTCGGCCTCGCCGACGCGAAGACCACCGGGTACGCGGCGAGCAACCTCAGGCCACCGGCGACCCTGGCCTCCGACACCGCGGTGGTGCCGAACGTGCGGCTGCTCGACCCGCAGCTGGTCTCCGAGACGTACACCCAGCTGCAGCAGGTCCGCGGCTTCTACGACTTCGGTCCGAAGCTCGACATCGACCGGTACTCGGTGGCGAACAAGACCTCCGACTACGTGGTCGGCGTCCGCGAGATCAACTACAACGAGCTGACCGACCAGCAGAGCAACTGGATCAACAAGCACACCGTCTACACCCACGGGTACGGCCTCGTGGCGGCCCCGGCCAACCAGGTGGTCTGCGGCGGCCAGCCGTACTTCGTCTCCGGCTTCCTCGGCGAGAAGGCGCAGGAGGCATGCTCGTCGCAGGCCGAGCAGATTCCGGCCAGCCAGCCGCGGATCTACTACGGCGAGCGGATGGGCCCGAACGACTACGCCATCGTCGGGCAGGCCGAACAGGGCAGGCACGCCGAGTTCGACCGCCCGACCCCGACCACCGGCGGCGAACAGTACTACACCTACACCGGTGAGGGCGGCGTCGAGATCGGTTCGTTCACCCGCCGGCTGCTCTACGCGATCAAGGAGCAGGAGAGCAACTTCCTGCTCTCCGAGGCGGTCAACGACAACTCCCGGCTGCTCTACGTGCGCAACCCACGGGACCGGGTGGAGAAGGTCGCGCCCTTCCTCACCCTCGACGGTGACCCGTACCCGGCGGTGGTCGGCGGCCGGGTTCAGTGGATCATCGACGGTTACACCACGGCGGCGACCTACCCGTACGCCGAGCGGATCAACCTCCAGACCGAGACCGCCGACGAGCTGACCAACCGGGGCACGTTCCAACTGGCCCGGGAGAACGTCAACTACATGCGCAACTCGGTGAAGGCCACCGTCGACGCGTACGACGGCACGGTCCGGCTCTACGAGTTCGACGAGGGCGACCCGGTGCTGAAGGCGTGGAACAAGGCCTTCGGTGGTGACCTGGTGCTGCCGAAGACCGCCATCCCGGCGGAGTTGGCCGAGCACTTCCGCTACCCGGCGGACATGTTCAAGGTGCAGCGGAACCTGCTCACCAGGTTCCACGTCACCGACCCCGGCGACTTCTACTCCGGTCAGGACTTCTGGCAGGTGCCGAACGTGCCGGACGCGCCGGACAGCGAGCAGAAGCAGCCGCCCTACTACCTGTTCACCCAGTTCCCCGGGCAGCAGCAGCCCCGCTTCCAGCTCACCGCCGCGGTCACCCCGAACGGCCGGCAGAACCTCGCCGCGCTGATCTCCGGGTCGTACGTGGACGGACGGCCCCAACTGGAGGTGCTGGAGCTGCCGGACCAGACCCGAGTCTCCGGGCCGGTGCAGGTCCACCAGCAGATGACCAACAACGCCAACATCCGGCAGCAGCTCAACCTGCTCTCGTCCAACCAGGCCAAGGTGCAGTACGGCAACCTGCTCTCCCTGCCGTTCGGCGACGGGATGCTCTACGTCGAGCCGGTGTACGTCAAGAGCAACCAGCAGGACGCCTACCCGCTGCTGCAGAAGGTGCTGCTGTCGTACGGCGACGGCGGTTCCTACGTGGTGCTGGCCGACAACATCACCGACGGCATCAAGCAGCTCGTCGACCAGGGCAAACGCGCCGCGCCGAACACCCCACCGCCGGCCGACGAC
>NZ_SMKF01000272.1 GCF_004348325.1 Micromonospora sp. KC213
GGGTGTTGCAGCCAACCCCCTTGGCTGCACCACCCGCCGCCCGTGGAGGAGGCAGGTCTGTGGTTATGACGACTCGGCGAGCGTGACGGTCACCGTCGCCTCGGATCCGTTGCGCTGGTAGGTCACCTCGACCCGGTCACCGACCTTGCCGGCCTGTACCGCGCCGACGAGGTCGTTGGAGTCGTTGATCAGCTTGTCGCCGAACTTCTTGATCACGTCACCGCGCTGGAGGCCGGCCTTCTCGGCGGCGCTGCCGGGGACGACCGCCGACACCAGCGCGCCGCCGTTCTCCGCGCCGGTCACGCTGACGCCGAGCGACGGGTGGCTGACCTTCTCGCGACGCTGGAGCTTCCCGGCGACGTCCTTGGCCTTGTTGCTCGGAATGGCGAAGCCGACGCCGATGTTGCCGTTGCTGCCCTGCCCGGCGGTGGCGATCGCGGTGTTGATGCCGATCACCTCACCCCGGGTGTTGACCAGAGCACCACCGGAGTTGCCAGGGTTGATCGGGGCGTCGGTCTGCAGCAGCCCCGAGATCGAGGTGGCACCCTGCTGCGGGTTCTGCTGGCCGCCCTCGCCGGCCTGGATGGTCCGGTCACGGGCGCTGATGATGCCGGCGGTGACCGAGCCCTGCAGGCCAAGCGGGCTGCCCAGGGCGAGCACCTGGTCGCCGACCTGCATGGCGTCGCTGTCGCCGAACTTCGCCGCCTTGAGGTCGTCGACGCCGCTGGCCTTGACCACTGCGAGGTCGGTCTTCGGGTCGGTGCCGATGATGGTCGCCTGGGCCGTCTTGCCGTCGGCGAAGATCACCCGGACGATGCCGCCGGCGGCGGAGGCGACCACGTGGTTGTTGGTGAGCACGAAGCCGTCGGGGGTGAGGATCACCCCGGACCCCTCGCCGCTGTCGGTGGCGATCGAGACCACGCTGTCCTGCACCCCGGCGGCGATCTTCGGCAGGTCGGCACTGTTGATCACGGGTGCGGCCGAGTAGGTACGGGTGACACCGCCCGAGCCGCCGTCCAGGGCGAGGGCGAGCGCACCGCCGGCCACACCGGATCCCAGCATCAGGGCGAAGACCGCCACACCGGCGCCGATGACCTTGGCCACCTTCGAGGGCTTCGGCGCGGCCGCCCACGGCGGCACCGGCTGCCCGCCGTGGCTGGGCGGAACGGGACCGCCAGGGCCGCCCACCCAGCCGGACTGCGGGTAACCCGCGGGGTAACCGGCGGCCGGGTACTGGCCGGCGTGCTGGCCCGGGTAGCCGGGCTGGCCGGCGTGCTGGCCGTACTGGTAGCCAGGGTGGTGTCCGGCGTGCTGGCCGGGGTACGGCGCGGCCGAGGTCTGCGCGCCCGGGTACGGCGCGGCCGAGGTCTGCCCGGGCGGGTAGGGAGAACTCTGCGGCGCAATGCCCGCCGGCTCCCCCGCGGCGCCGGCGGGACGGTCGGTCGGGGAGACCTCGGTCGAGTCCGACTGCCCGCGCTCGGCGTGGGGCAGCTCTGCGGTGTGGGGCGACGGCTCGGCGTCGAGGGCGGCGGGCCGCCGCTGCGGATCGGTGTCGAACTCGTTCATGGCCTTACCTTCTCCCCTCGTACTGTCATCAACCTGGAACGCACCTGGAAGTTGTCTGACAGTCACTCCGACTCGCCGTTGGTTGCCGCGGCCAGCGGCAGCCGGACCCGGAACGTCGCCCCACCACCCGGCGTGTCGGTCACCTCGACCGTGCCGTGGTGGGCAGCCACCAGCGCGGCGACGATGGCCAGCCCCAGACCGGTGCTGGTCATCCCGTTCGCCCGCCGGGTGCGGGCCGCGTCGGCCCGGTAGAAGCGTTCGAAGACCCGCTCGGCCTGCTCCGGGGTGAGACCGGGACCGGTGTCGGCGACCTCCACCACGGCCAGGTTCCCCGGTTCGGCCCGCAGCCGCAGCGTCACCGCGGCCTCCGGTGGGGTGTGGGTGAGCGCGTTGGTCATCAGGTTGCCGATGACCTGGCGTAGCCGGGCGTCGTCCCCCTGCACCACCAGGGGCCCGGAGCCGGGCGCGATCTCCAGCTCGATCCGGCGCTGCGGAGCGACCACCCGGGCGGCCTGCACGGCGTCGGAGGCCAGCACCGGTAGCTCCACCGGGGCCAACGAGAGCGGGCGTTCCCGGTCCAGCCGGGCGAGCAGCAGCAGGTCCTCCACGAGCAGCCCCATCCGGGCCGCCTCGTCCTCGATCCGGCGCAGCAGGTCGGCGGTCTGTTCCGGCTCCCGCGCCGCGCCCTGCCGGTACAGCTCGGCGAACCCGCGGATGGTGGTCAGCGGGGTACGCAGCTCGTGGGAGGCGTCCGCGACGAACTGCCGCATCCGTTCCTCGGAGCGCCGGGCCCGGGCCTCGGAGGACTGCGCGGCGTGCGCGGCGTCGCGGGCACCGGCCTCGGCCGCGCGGGCCGCCGCCTCGGAGGCGGCCCGCGCGGTGAAGGCCGCCTCGATCTGCGCCAGCATCGCGTTCAACGCCCGGGAGAGCCGGCCCAGCTCGGAGGTGGCGCAGGGCTGTCCCTCCTCCGGGTCGGGCACCCGGCGGGTGAGGTCGCCGCCGGCGATCGCGGCGGCGGTCCGTTCGATCTCCACCAGCGGTTTCAAACTGGTCCGGACGATCGCCGCGCCGATCGAGGCGAGCAGGATCAGCACCGACCAACCGACCAGGAGGTCTATCCAGACCAGCCGCTTGACCGCGAGGTCGACGTCGGTGAGGTGCTGACCGACCGCGAGCACCCGGCCGTCGGGCAGCTCCCGGTAGAGCATCCGCCACCGGTCCCGGCCGTCCTCGGAGCGGACGGTGAACGGCTCTTTCTCGGCAGCGGCCTGGAATCCCGCCAGGTCGTCCGGCATCCTGGGCAGGTCGTCCAGCGCTAGGCTGTGGTCGTACCCGATGGGCTTCGCGCTGTCTTCCTCCGCGAGTGCCACCACGTAGTCGGTGGGCAGCGCGGCACTGCCGAGCCCGACTTCCAGGGAAGGCAGCACCCGGCCCACCTGGTCGCTTGCCGCCTGCAACTCCCCGTCCACCTGCCCGACGAGGTAGTCGCGCAGGAAGTACGTGGTGAGCGAACTGATCACCAGCAGCGCGGCGGCGACCAGCGCCAGCACCGCCGCGACCAGCTTGACCCGCAGCGGTACGCCCCGCAGCCGGCCCTTCGCGTTGTCGAGGAGGTTCACTGGTTCACCCCGGTCCGCGACTGCGGGGCTCGCAGAACCGGCTCACTCCTCGCGCTCACCGATCCCACCGTGCCTCGCGACTGCGGGGCTCGCAGAACCGGCTCACTCCTCGCGCTCACGCTGCTGGCTTGCGCAGCACGTAGCCCACCCCGCGCAGGGTGTGGATCAGGCGAGGTTGGGTGTTGTCCACCTTGCGCCGCAGGTAGGAGATGTAGGACTCGACGATGTTGTCGTCGCCGCGGAAGTCGTAGTTCCAGACGTGGTCGAGGATCTGCGCCTTGGACAGCACCCGGTTGGCGTTGAGCATCAGGTAACGCAGCAGCTTGAACTCGGTCGGCGACAGTTGCACCCGCTGGCCGGCGCGGTGCACCTCGTGGGTTTCCTCGTCCAGTTCCAGGTCGGCGAAGGTGAGCCGGGAGGGGGCGTGTTCGCCGGTGGCGGTACGCCGCAGCACCGCCCGGATCCGGGCGGTCAGCTCCTCCAGGCTGAACGGCTTGGTGACGTAGTCGTCGCCGCCCAGGGTGAGGCCGCGGATCTTGTCGTCGGTGGCGTCGCGGGCGGTCAGGAAGACCACCGGGGTACGCGTGCCGCCCTCACGGAGCATCCGGATCACCTCGAAGCCGTCGAGGTCGGGCAGCATCACGTCGAGGACCACCAGATCGGGGCGGTGCTCCTTGGCGGTGCTCAACGCCGCGCTGCCGCTGGTCGCGGTCGCCACGTCGAAACCGGCGAAGCGCAAACTGGCAGAGAGCAGCTCGAGGATGTTGGGATCGTCCTCGACGACGAGCAGTCGCGCCTCGGTCTGGGTAGCGGCCATGCCCCGCATCATCTACGACGTGGCTGCGCCGATACTGGGCACCGGCTGAAAAAAGCCTGTGAACCGGGTGGCGCACGTCAATCCGCAGCGGCTACACAGTGTGACCCTTCGCCGCTACGGCAGAGGCCGCCGCGGCGGTGGACACCACCGCGGCAGTCTCGCAGTTACTCGCCGGGTGGCGGCACACCGCCGAGATCCACGCGGACCCGGACCTGCACCGGATCCTGGCCACACCGAGTTCCGGCGACTTCGGGCCAGGTGAGGCGCCCGGGCACCGCCGCCACCACGCCCCGGCGGCTACACCCTGCGATGGCGAAGTCAGAGGTCAGGCGGCGACCGGGTGAAGGTCACGGACAACCGGCCCGGCGGCGGGAGCCGGCACCGCGACGGCCGTCGGCGCGGATACGGCGGCGCGGGCGGGGACCAGGTGGACGGCCGCCTCGGCGGCCCGGGCCAGCGCCCGGCGGTCGGCGTCCCCGGCCGGGTGCAGCGCCGCCGCCACCCGTACGGTCAACACCAGCTCACGGGCGGCGAGCACCCGGAGCACCGAACGCCACAGGGTCTCCTCCCCGACGAAGGCGGCGGCCGTGGTGCCCACGCCGATGCTGGCGCACCGGTAGCTGATCCGGATGGGCACCACCGGCGCCCCGGCGTCGACCGCCGCCTGGAAGGTGGCCGGGCGGAACCCGCGCCGCGGGCGGCAGTCGGCCGTTGCGGAGGCACCGCACCAGGTCGTGCCCTCGGGAAAGACCGCCACCGGGTCGCCGCCGCGCAGCGTCGCGGCGATCCGGTCGACCGTCTCGGGCAGGTCCCGGGGGCGCGCCCGGTCGACGAAGAGCGCGCCGGACCCGCGGGCCAGCAGCCCGACCAGCGGCCACCGACGGACCTCGCTCTTGGCCAGCAGCCGGGCCGGCGTCACCGCCAGCACCGCGAGCACGTCCAGCCACGAGACGTGGTTGGCGACCAGCAGCGCCGGCCGGCGCGGCGGGCGGCCCCGCACCTCCAGCCGCACCCCGAGGACCCGGGTGGCGCCCCGCGCCCGTCGTACACCGTTCTCCTCCCGTGCGGCGGCGCGTCACGCGCCGCCGCACGGGAGGAGAACGATGTCCGACGGGCAGTGG
>NZ_SMKF01000273.1 GCF_004348325.1 Micromonospora sp. KC213
GGGCCCTGCCCGCGCTCGGTGCCCGCCCGACGCCGTCGGCCCCCCGGCCCGGTGAGTCCGGCAACCAGGTCACGCTGGGCGGCCGGCCCTTCGAACCGGCACCCCGCAACGGCTCGGCCCACCCGGGCGGTGGACGGGCTGTGCCCGCCTGGTCCGACCTGACCGGGGCCACCGGAGTCAACGGCAACGACAGCTACCCGCCGCGGCCCACCAACGGCCAGCCGGTCAACCCGCTGCCGCAGCGACGCGGCTCCGACGGCGACCCGGCGGTCACCGGTCAGCAGCCGGTGATCCCGCGGCAGCTGCCGAGCGGCCCGGAGGCCCGTCCGTACAGCGCCCCGCCGGTCTCCGCGCCGCCGCTGCCGCCGGTCTCCGGTGTCCCGGTCTCCGGTCAGCCGGTGTCGGGTCAACCCGTCTCCGCCGCGCCCGTGTCGGCCCAGCCGGTCTCGGCCCAGCCGGTCTCGGCGCAGCCGGTCTCCGGCCAGCCCAACCCGGCCGCACCGGTCGCCATGCCGCCCCGGCAGGTTCCCCCTGCCGTCGGTGCCCCGCCGGCCTGGCCGCCGGTGGCCAACCCGGAGCGGGAGACGGCCGCACCGCCGGTGCCCGAGCGGCTCGCCGCGGCCCTGGACATGACCACCGAGCTGCCTCGGGTGGTCCGCCCCGAGCCGGCCCATCCGCCGGTGGTGCCGCAGCCGCGTGCCGGGCAGACCGCGCCGGTCAACCGGCCGGCCACCCCGCAGGAGACGGCGAACCGGCAGCGGTTCGCCGACGAGACCATGGAGCTGCCGATCTTCCGGGAGCTCGAGTCGGCCTGGTTCCGGACCCGTAAGCCGGGTCCGGAGGAGGCGGCGACCACAACGGCCAGCGGTGCCGCCACCCAGCAGATGCCCATCGTCGACGCCGCCGGCCAGCCCGTCCAGAAGCCCGCACCACGGACCACAGGTAATGCGCCGATGGTCAACACACCGACGGCCGGAGGAGCGCCGTACGACAGCGGCCCGGCGTCGCAGGGGGCCGGTCGTCCCGCGTTCGCCGACAGCGCGCCCAACCGTCGATCCGGCCCGCAGTCTCCGGGTTGGCAGACCGCGGCCGACGACGGTTGGCGGGCCGCCGTGGCCGCCTCCGAGGTGCCGGTGGCGGCCACCACCGAGACCGGTCTGCCGAAGCGGACGCCGATGGCGCAGCTCGTGCCCGGTGCCGTGGAGAAACCGACCACCTCGGTGCAGCGGCGTACACCGGAAGGGGTGCGTGGGCTGCTTTCCGCCTACCATCGAGGCGTGCAGCGTGGCCGGAGCAACCCCTCGGACAGCAACCCCATCAATCCGGAGGCGACTCCGGGAGGGCAGCAATCCTCGCAGCCTGGCTCCGGCCCGGCAGCCGGTAGCGGGCAGAAGGAGCAAGAAGGATGACTACTACGCAGGATCTCGGTTGGCTGCTGGCCAACTTCGCCGACCGGGTACCCGGTGTCGCGCACGCGGTCGCCGTCTCCGCCGACGGTCTGCTCCTCGCGTCGTCACGAGACCTGCCGCGGGACCGGGCCGACCAGTTGGCCGCCATCTCCTCCGGGCTGGTCAGCCTGACCCAGGGCGCGGCCCGGTGCTTCGAGGGTGGCGCGGTGCTGCAGACCGTCGTCGAGATGGACAACGGCTTCCTGTTCCTGATGTCCATCTCGGACGGCTCCTCGTTCGCCGTGCTGGCCGCCCGTAGCTGTGACGTCGGTCAGGTCGGCTACGAGATGGCGCTGCTCGTCGACCGGGTGGGCGACGCCTTGACGCCGCAGCCGCGTACGGCTGTCGGGATGATGGGCTGACCGAGCTGACCAGGCGGTCGGCACGGCGGCAACAACACAACAACAACGACGGGTGCCACCGGGCGAGAGCCGGTGCCGGGTACGAAGGAGGTGAGCGGCGACATGGTCGATCGTGACGAACCGACCGGAGCGTTGGTCCGTCCATACGCCGTGACCCGTGGTCGTACCCGTCCCCGGCTCGACATCGCCATGGAGGCGCTCGTCGAGACGACGGTGCGCGGTCGGGCCGCTGCCAGTGGCAACAGTGGCCAGGGCCGGGAGCACCAGTACATCGCCGCGCTGTGTGACGGGCGTGTGCAGTCGCTCGCGGAGATCGCGGCGCGGATGCAGCTCCCACTGGGTGTGGCCCGGGTGCTCATCGCCGACATGGCGACGGATGGCCTGGTCGCGGTCCACGAGCCGACCATCCTGGACGACTCGGACGACGCGGTGGGCACTGAACTGCTGGAGAGGGTGCTGAGTGGACTTCGCAGGCTCTGACATGTCGCACCGGCCGCCGACCCCGAGCGGGCGCGTGACGTCGGCGAAGATCGTGATCGCCGGTGGGTTCGGCGTCGGCAAGACGACGCTGGTCGGCTCGGTCTCGGAGATCACGCCGCTGACCACCGAAGCGATCATGACTTCCGCGGGCGTGGGTGTCGACGACACCCGGCAGGTGCCGGGAAAGCAGACGACCACGGTGGCGATGGACTTCGGTCGTATCTCGATCGACCGGGACCTGATCCTGTACCTGTTCGGTACGCCGGGCCAGACGCGGTTCTGGTTCATGTGGGACGAGCTGGTACGCGGCGCCATCGGTGCCGTGGTGCTGGTGGACACCCGCCGGTTGGCCGACTGCTTCGCGGCGATCGACTTCTTCGAGCACCGGCGGCTGCCGTACCTGGTGGCCATCAACTGCTTCGACGGGATGCAGTACCACGACCCGCAGGACGTCCGGGACGCGCTGGCGATCTCGACCGACGTGCCGGTGGTGGCCTGCGACGCCCGTAACCGGGAGTCGACCAAGCACGTGCTGATCTCGCTGGTCGAGTACGTGCTGACGATGCGCCGTTCGCGCGCGGTCGCCCCGGCCTGACCGACCTGGACGCGCCCGACGCGGCACCGCCGCCGTCGGGCGCGTCGTCGTGTCCAGGACGGCTTCGGGCACCTGTCGTTCGGAGAACGGGGAGTTCTCAGTCCACCGTATCGGCGGCGAAGTAGTCCCGTAGCAGCGCGATCTTCCCCTCACTGAGGCGGAAGATCTGTACCAGCGACATGGTCGTGGACTCGTCGGCGCCGTCGAGGACCGTGTCGATCTCGGCGATGAACACGTCCGGGTCGGCCGTGGCGTGCAGCACGTACCGGGACTGCTCCACGTTCACCGTGCCGTCGGTTTCCGTGAAGCGCTCGTAGTAGGCCGCCATGCCGGCGCGGATCTCCGCGCGCCCCGCCAACCGCCGTGGAAAGGCGTGGCCTTTCGGGACGAGAGGCGCTTCGTAGATCCCGTCCGGGGTGAACAACTCAGCTAACGCGTCGGGGTTCCGCGTCATCGCGCCGGCCCAGATGTACCGCTGTCGGCACGGTGTCGCACGCCAGGGTGTCCATCAGCTTGACCAGCGGTGGCTCGATGTCTGTGTCATCGACGTAGTTCTCGCCCCGTTCGTCGGCCATCCGCGTGCGGTGGGCGGCCAGTTTGTCGGCCAGCTCGACCAGCCGCGGGTCGTCGTCGGTGCGGTCGAGGGTGCCGCCGTCGCCTCGCGCGTGGACACCAGCACCGCCGCCGCGGCAGCGGCAGACCAGGTCGTGCTCGCGGTGCCGTACTCCGCGATCGACGACCTGCTCACCGATGAGGTCCGCAACGCGCTGACCGGAAAGATCGTGATCGACGCGACGAATCCGCTCGGCTGTCGAAATGCTCATCCAACTCGCGTACGGCCAGGGCCTCGGTGCGAACATCGGCCTGCACCTCGCCCGCGGCTGATCACCACACGAACCAGAGGCGATCGTACGTCTTGACCATGCCGGGGCGCCGTCCCTGGGACAGAGACCGACGGAATGGCTGTCGGCCGGAGGGACGGCGCTGCCGAGGCGTCAGGAACGGTAGCCGGCGGACCGGAACTCGTACTCCCGGTCGTCGTCGCGTTCGGCCGGGTCGCGGCTGAAGTCCCAGCCACCGGCCGACTCCCGGCCCGGTCGGCCGCCGACCGCGAATCCGCCGATCTCCTGGCCGCGACGCCAGCCGCGGAAGTAGCCGGTGGTGTTCTCGGCGAGGCTGGCCGCATCACGGACGATCCGTAGCGGGCGCTCGTCGCGCAACGGCGAACCGGGCACCAGATTGGCCTGCGGAACCCGCTTGGGCAGGCCGGCCTTGGTCTCCGACCCGACCGCCGGGCGAGCTGCCTGCTCGGCGGCCTGCCAGCCGGTGTCCGCCGTGGTCGACCAGGCCAGGTCGGTGGAGTCGCTGTGCCCGACGAACCACGCCGACTTCGCCTGCGCGAAGATCAGCAGGTCGCCGTCGCCCTCGTCGGAGACCGGCGGAGGCCGGTGCTCCATCGGGGCGGGGCGGCGTTCGGCCGGCTCCGGCAGGCGTTCGGGGATCGGCCGTTCACCGCGGGCTGCCCGCGACCCACGGCCGGGCTCCTCCCGATCCACCAGCCGCAGCGGCGGAGTCTCCAGATTGGGGTCGGTGGACGGACGGAGATTGTCGCGCAGCGCCCGGTCAGCCAGCGGCGGCGGCTCGACGAGCCGCAGTGCGGGCGGCTCCTGCGGAAGGTCGTCGGCGAGCCACGGCGGGGTGACCCGCCGCTCCTTGCCCGCCTCGGTGGGCGCGTCAACCGGTCGGCCGCCCCGGTCGCCGTACGACGGCACATCGCCGGCAGCCCGGTCGCCCAGATCTTCCGGGTTGTTGACCAGCGGCCAGTTGGCCCGTGAACCCGGCGGGGCGGGCTCGGGCTCGGGACGCGGGGTCGGCACCGGGACGTTCAGGTCGGTGGCGCTGAAGCCGCCGGTCGGCGAGGAGAGCGCCCCACTGGTCTTCGGGCGGGGCGGGATCACGGTGCGCTGCTGCCGTTCGGCCCGGGCGCTGTTGATCGCCGCCGTGGTCAGCGTCGGCCGGAACGGCTCGCCGGCTTCGGCGGGAGGCACGTTACCCCGCTGCGTGGGAGCGATCGGGGTGATGCCGGGCGGCGGCGGGGGCGGCGCGGAGACCGGCCGGTTGCTGGGGCTGTCCGTTCGGCGACGCACCACGGTCGGTGCGTCCACCAGGGAGCGACGGGCTGCCGGCATGGCGGGGTCGGTGTGCCCGGGAGGGGCCGAGGTC
>NZ_SMKF01000274.1 GCF_004348325.1 Micromonospora sp. KC213
GGGTCACGCTGCGTGACGAGGATCAGAGCGAGCCAGGATGGTTCTCGGCCTCGCGCGTTCGCTTTGGTCGAGGCTTGCGCGCCTGCGCTGCCTCGCCTGCGGTCTTCCGTGCGTGGCAGTACGAGCACAGGGTTTGCAGGTTGCCTAGGTCGTGGTTGTCCCCACGTTCGATGTGGTCGACCTCACTACCAGGTGCACCGCAGCGCTCCCCCGTGCTGAACTTCTGCCGGCATCGGTACCCATCCCGGCGCAGCACGCGCAGCCGTCGAAGCGCCCAGTCATGCGGCAGGCGTGCCCGTCGGTCTGACCCCTCCCAGGTCATCAGACCTCCCAGGTAGAAAGCGAACGCCCCCGGGTCGCTCGGCTCCCCACCCGTGCGAGCGCGCCCCGCTGGTATGCGCGGGGGCTCGCGTGCGTGGGAAGGGCGCTCGCCGGGGGCGTAGTCAGGAAACGCAGCCGCCCCACTCCCGAGCCTGTCCCTAGGGGCGCACAGGTCGTCGGCGAGCGGGGCGGAAGCGTGGTCGGCAGGGTGACGTGAGTCTTCCCCGCCTCTACTAGGTGAGTGGGCCAGGGTCGGGTGACGTGGATCTTCGAGCGGCCGACCGGGAGGCGTCGCATGGTCGGCAGCGGCGTTGCAGGCCGTCGGCTGCGGCGGCGTCCTCGGCGAAGGCTCGCGCGGGCAACTCCTCGCCGCAGTCTGGGCACGGCTTGAACGGCTGCGCGGCGCGAGCGATCCGGCGCGCGAGCTGGCGGCGAACGCGGGCCTCGAAGGCGAGCGGGTCGAGGCCGTGAGCCTCGGCCATCCGGGCGGACAGCTCGGCCAGTGGGTCGGTCACTCGATCCGCTCCCAGTTGAGCGGGGCCCGCTCGACGTAGCCGGTCACGGTCTTACCGCGACCCCAGTGCCGATTGGCGTAGGCCGCGTCCTTCTTCGCCTTCGTGATCGCGGCCGTGGCCTGAGCCTTCCCCGCGAACGGGCCGGCGTAGTACGTCTCGGTGCGCTCGACCCGCTCTGCCGCCCAGCGCGACTCTGGCTCAGCGGCGTGGTGGGTCATGATGACGGCCCGGAAGACCTCCGGGTCCGTACCGAACATCAGGCGGGCCATGCTCAGTCCTCCTCGTCGCAGTCGGTCTCGAACAGGTCGTCGTCGACCACGATCGGGACGACCACCGTCCGCCCGTCGCGGTGCTCGGTCCGGTAGGTCGTCGGCTTGCTGGCCGGCTGGCGCGGCGTGACGCGGGACGGTGCCCGCGGCGCGGTGCGCGTGCCCGAGCTGGTCGAGCCGGACCGGGTCGACGACGAACCGGACCCGCCGCCGGGCTTCGCGGCGCAGGCGGGCTCGGGGTCGTCGCACGCGACCAGGACGACGAGGGCGGACAGCGCGACGGCGAAGGTCAGCACGGCAGCGCCGAGGCGACGGAGGGCGGGAGCGAGACGGGACACGGGGACCTCCTCGGGTCAGCGAAGGGCCCGCCCAGCGCGCAGCCGGACGGGCCCTTCAGGGGGTGGGTTAGTTGTCGGACCGGGTGTGCGCACCTCGCATGACGCCGACCAGCGCGCCGAGGAGCGTGGCGACCAGCATCGACGAACCGAAACCGATCGTCGGCAGGTCGTGAAGCCACTCGCCGCGGACCACACCGACCGTGATCATGAAGAGCCAGCCGGTCAAGACGACCGAGACGACGATGGCGGCGACGGTGGCGAAGAACTCTCTCACTTGGTCTCCATTCCGAAGAGCGGCTTCACGCCGTCGCAGGCATCGGCGGCGTTCAGGATTCCGGCGGCGTACGACCGGGCGGCGGCCGGCGTCAGGACGACCCCATGCCGTCGGCCGTCCTCGACGACGGTCACGCGCACCCGCTTCCCGCGTACGGTCTGATAGGCGTCGGTGGTCGCCTGGTCGCCCGGGTCGACCGTGCAGGGGACCGCCAGCGCCGCGCCGATCGGACCAGGGTTGCCGGTGTCGCCGTCGGCGTCGTCCTCGTCGTCCTCGGCCGGCTGCGGGTCGTCGTACTCGACCAGAAAGGTCGCCACGTCGAGCGCCACGCGGGCGCGGGCGTCCGACGTGGCGTCAAGGCCGAACTCCTCGACGAACTCGCGGCCCTTCGTCAGGGCCTCTTCGGGGGTGATGGTCACGGGGTCTCCTTCCAGACAGGACGGGCAGACGACCGACCACGGCGGGAGCGCCCGGCCGCAGCCGACGCACTTCCCGAGGCCGATCGAACGGGCGAGGGCGTAGAGCAGGACGAAGGACAGACCGATCCCGCCGAGACCGGCGGCGACTTCGAGGACGAAGCCGGGAACGCGGTCAGGCATCGGGCTTACCTTCGAGCTTGTCCGCGAAGGTCGCGAACGCCTCGCCAATGTGGCGGTAAAGGTTGGTGTGGGGCCCGTACGCCCTGCCAGCGGCCTTGGCGTACATCGTCGCCACCTCCCGGGCCGCCTGGGCGACGTCCGGAACGGCGGGCGCGGCGTCGAGCGGGGCGAGGAAGGCCGGGTCGACGTACCAACCAGGGTTACCGGCGTCGGTGCCGTCGAGGGCCGTCACCATGACGTCGCCCTCACGGTCCGGGCCGTTGTCCACACGGACGCGCGTCGCCCCAGTGGTGCTGACGCCGGCAGCGACCGGCGTTCCGCCGCGCATTCGGTAGGTCGCCTGCGGCAGTAGCCGGTACTCCCGACCGACCTCGATCGCCGGGGCCTCGGCCGGGGCCGGCTTCGGCCCGTCGCCAAGGACGGCGGTCAGGTGGTCGCGCAGTGCCACGACATCGGCCCGGTCGAGGTCGTACCACCGGCCGTACTCGGGCGCGACACGCAGGGTTCCGGCCTTCGTGAAGTTGCCGCCGAAGGTCAGGCCGTCGAAACGACGTTCGCCGATGGTCATCAGAACAAACCTCCCGTCAGGAAGTGCAGAGACAGCCAGGCCAGGAAGGCCAACAGCACGAAGCGACGTAGCCGCGTCCATCCGGTGATGGGACGGAACGGGTCGGCGGGGTGGCGCTTCGTGCCGAACCACGCCCAGACGTGCTCGCTCAACGTGTCGCCGGCCCGGGAGTTGAACAGGGCCATCCCCTCGACCACGGCGAAGTACGCGAACCAGACCAGCCACGTCGCCCACCACGCATCGACCGCGAGGGCGACGCCCCCGACGGTGCCGAGGAGGGCACCGCCGAGAGCGAAGGGGAGGAGGCGCTTCACGCCGCCCCCTCGACGAGGAAGTCCGCGATTGCGAGGAGGGAGTCCGTGTCGACGCACGTCCCGTCCTCGTCGCCTCCGAGGATCGACCACGCCTCGCGGACCGCCGCGACCCGGCGCGGGTCGAGGTCGGGAGCGGGTAGCGCCCAGAGCCGACCCAGGTCGGCGGGGGTGACCTCGACCAGCGGCGCACCCGTCGTCGTCCCCAGCCGCGCCCGCAGGGCGTCAACCGCGCCGTCCGTGGCGAGCGGGGCCGGCTCGTCGAGCGGGGCGAGGAAGCAGCGCTGCACGTACCAGCCTTCCGAACCGGCGTGCGTACCGCCGTCGAGGACGGTCACCCGAACGTCACCATCGCCCGCGTCGGCCAGCTCGACCCGGACGCGGGTCACGTCGCGAAAACATGGCTCGGCTTCGCGGTTGCTGGCGCAGTGCGCGCCCGGCAGTAACCGGTACTCCCGCCCAACCTCAATCGCCGGGGCCGGCGGCTCGGCGTCCTTCTCGGCCGGGTCGAACGGCTTCAGGGCCTCCCGCAGGCGGGTCACGCCGTCGGGGGTGAGGTGGACGGTCACCTCGTCGTCGACCTCGGCGTTGATCGTCAGGCCCAGCGGGGCCGACTCGCTCGACCGCGTGTAAACGGTCAGCGTGTCGCCGACCGGGTCGACGTAATCGAGGATCGCGGCGGGGTTGCCGGTCTCGGCCGGGGCCTCGCGTTGCGCGCCGTACGGGGCGAGCGCGGCGCGCAGGCGGTCGACGTCGGGGCGGAAGAGCAGGACCTGAGCTTCGTCGCCGTCGGTTGTCTTCGTGCCGATCAGGACCGCGTCGGCAAACGAAAGCGAAGGCTCGACGTCGAGGCGGTCGCCGTCGCTGTCGGTGTGTACGAAGATGCGGGTCATGTCGTCCTCTCGGGACAGGCCGGGGCCGCCACGTCGCACGCAGCGGCCCCGGGAAGGGTGGTCAGTAGGAGAAGTCGCAGTCGCGCGAGCTGCACTCGGCGTGCGGCTCGGCGTCGTCCGGGTCGCCGGGAGCCGGCGCGTACCAGCGCCGCAGCGCAGCGCCGCAGTGGGGGCAGGGGGTCACGGACGGCGGATGTGGACGGTGTGGAGCGTGAAAACCCGCCCGTCCTCGCCCCGTGCCTCAAACGCGCGGACCCCGGGACCGCGCGACCCGATGTCGGCCACCAGCCGGACTCGGTCGCCCGTCCTGAAGGCCGCGCAGATCGGGCGGTCCTCAGTCACGATCGCCTCGTCGCCGACGGCCCACGGGCGCTCGGCCGCCGGCAACGACGGGGCGACGTCACAGGGGCGGACCCAAGCGGTCCGGAGACCGTGGGCCGCGAGGGCCTTCACGACGTAGCCGTTCGCCGGGTCGTTGGCGGCGACGCGCTCGACCACAACCGGCGTACCCTTCGGCAGGCCCGCCGGGGTGCCCAGGTAGCCGCGGGCGTCGTCGGTCACGATGACCAGCGGCGTACCCGGCTCGAACGGCTTCGGGGCCTCCTCGACGACGGCGGTCGCGTCCGGGGCCGGGTACCGCTCGGCCAGCCAGGCCGCCAGCGCGCGGGCGTCGGCCTCGGACAGGTGGCCGATGACGCTCTGAAGGCCCGCGGCTCCGTGGCGCTCGGCCTTGAAGAACAGGCCGTCAGGGTCTTGACTCGACGCGGCCAGCCGCAGCGACCCGGGGACGCCGGAAGGGTTGGTCGTGGGGACAGTGATCTCGGACTTACCCATGTGCGGGGCCTCCTCGGCCTCGTGTCTGTGGGGGACACAAGGGGAGTGGGCCAGCAGCGCCGCGGGTGTTCAGACGAAAATGGACCCGCCCCGGGCGCTCCCGCAGGGGTAGGAGG
>NZ_SMKF01000275.1 GCF_004348325.1 Micromonospora sp. KC213
GCGTTCCGGTGTCCGTCGTACTTCTTTCCCGGCCGTCCCCGCACCCCGCCCTGCCTTGACCTGGCACTCCGTTGCGCGAACGGGAGCCGGCGAAGGACGACGGCATCGACGTCGGGAAAGGTGATGCCGTGCCACCGGTTTGGAATTTCGGGCGGTCGGGAACTTAGCGGTCACGACAGGAACCACACAGACCGTGTGACTTGATTATCAAGAGGAGGGCGACCGTGGAGTTCACTGTTTGGGGCATCATCACCGCGCTCGTTGTTGGTCTCATCGTCGGCGCTCTGGGCCGCCTGGTCGTGCCGGGCCGCCAGGACATGCCGATGTGGCTGCACATGCTGATCGGTGTCGGCGCGGCCCTGCTGGGCACGGTGCTGGCCCGGGCCATGGGCATCGCCACCGCGACCGCCGGCATCGACTGGGGAGAGTTGCTGGTGCAGGTCGTGCTGGCCGCCATCGCCGTGGCCCTGGTGGCCGGCGTGGGTCGCCGCCGCAGCGTCACGCACCGGTAATCGCCGCACCGTACGTCGAACGGGCGTCCGACCTTCTGGTCGGGCGCCCGTTCCGGCTTCCCTGCCGGAGTACGTCGCCGCACGTCGCCCACGCGCCGCCGCACGACGGCCCACGCGCCGCCCGCGTGCCGGCCTGACGGGAACGGACGCCAGAGCGGGCCGGTGTCCTCGATCCCGCCGGTCGCCTAGGCTGTCCGCCATGACGGGCAGGGTGGCGACGGTGAACCTGGGCGTGGTGACCGAGGCGGCGTGGGCGGGTGACCCGAGCGGTCGCAGCGGGATCGACAAGCGACCGGCCGGCGGGCCGGTGCCGGTGCGCTTCACCGGGGTCGTCGGCGACTTCATCGGCGAGCGGGCCCACCACGGCGGCCCCGACCAGGCGGTCTACGCGTACGCGGCGGAGGACGCCGAGTGGTGGTCGGCGGAGTTGGGCCGGCAGATCCCGCCCGGCGCGTTCGGCGAGAACCTCACCACCTGGGCGGTGGACGTGACCGGCGCGGTGATCGGCGAGCGGTGGGTGATCGGTTCGACCGTGCTCCAGGTGACGAAGCCGCGGACCCCGTGCACGACCTTCGCCGGCTACTGGGGCGTACCGGACCTGATCCGACGCTTCACCGAGCGGGCGGTGCCCGGGGCGTACCTGCGGGTGCTCCAGGAGGGTGAGATCGGCGCCGGGGATCCGGTGGAGGTGGTGGACCGGCCCGCGCACGGGGTCACCATCGGGGAGGTGTTCCGGGCGATGAGCCTCCAGCCCGAGCTGCTGCCCCGGCTGCTCGACGCCACCGACCTGCCCGAACCGATGTTGGAGAAGATCCACCGTCGGGTGACCGGCACCGGCCGGTAGGCGAACCTGCCGGGGCGGTCGGTGGTCGGTCAGCGTTCGGCGAAGACCTCCGCCAGCACCTGTCCGTCGGTCGGGCGGCCGTCGGCCACCTGGTCCCAGGTGCCGTCCTCGGCGGTCCACTCCAACTCCCCGAAGCGAACTCGCTTCACCCCGTGGTCGGGGGCGTGCGAGACCAGCCAGTGGGCGTAGCGCCAGCCGGCACGCGGATCGGTGACCGGGACGGTGAGGCCGGTCAGTTCGGCCGCCGGGGCCATGCCCGCCAGGCCCCAGTCCAGCGTGAGACCTCGGGTGAGCGCCGCGGCGGCGGCCTCGCCACGCATCACCGGCCGGCTGCTCACCGTGCAGGCCACCGCGCCGGTCGCCTCGCCGAGCAGGGCCCGGGTCAGCACCTCCGACTCGTCGGCCCACTTCTGGTACGCCGTCGGGAACGCCGACCGTTGGACGGCCTGGGCGGCGTCGGTGACCCGCATCTTCTCCCACCCGCGCACCTTCTTGAGCGCGGCGTAGAACCGGTTCGCGGCGTACCGCTGGTCCTGGATCTGCTCGGGGGTGCCCCAACCCTGGCTCGGCCGCTGCTGGAACAGGCCGAGCGAGTCCCGGTCGCCGTGCGCGAGGTTGCGCAGCCCGGATTCCTGGTACGCGGTGGCCAGCGCCACCACGACCGCCCGTTCGGGCATCTCCCGCTGCATGCCGATCGCCGCGATCGTCGCGGCGTTGGCCATCTGCTCGGCGTCGAGCTGCACCCTGCCGTCGGCCTGGACGGTGCAGGTGCGGGTGAGGAGGGGGAGTCGGAGACGTTCGCCGAGCTGCTGGATGGCGTAGACCCCGACCAGGGCTACCACCGCGACCACGACACCGGCTGCCACGATTGCCCGATTTCGCACCCGCACCTCCTGTTTCGAGGTTTCCAAGCGTACGTCCCTCCGGAGATGAATCGGGTCAGTCAACCGGCTCACCTTCCCCGGAAAAATCAGGAATAAAGCGGGACGGAAGCAGACCTTTCAGGGAGCTAAGCCGTCGCCTCCCGCGCCGGAGTCGGCACCCAGGCCGCGTCCCGCTTCTCGCGGAAGGCGGCCACCCCCTCCCGCCCCTCCGCGGAGAGGAAGAAGGTGGTGGAGACGGCGGACAACGCGGCGATCTCGGTACGCAGGTCGGCGCCGGGCGGCCGGCGCAGCAGTTCCTTCGCCCCGGCGAGCGCCCCCGGCGCCCCCCGGACCAGCGACGCGGCGAACCGCTCGACCGCCGCGTCCAGCCCCGCGGCCGGCACCGCTGCGGTGACCAGGCCGATCTCGGCGGCCCGGCGGCCGTCGAAGGTGTCTCCGGTCAGGTACAGCTCGGCCGCCGCGCGGGGGAGCAGGCGGGGCAGCACGGTGGCGGAGATGACCGCCGGAACCACCCCGATCCGTACCTCGGTGAAGGCGAACGTCGCCTCCTCGGCGCAGACCGCCAGGTCGGCCGCCGCGATCAGGCCCAGCCCGCCGGCCCGCGCCGGACCGGCCACCTTCGCCAACACCGGCTTCGGGCACTCCCACACCGCCGCCAGCACGTCGCCGAGCATCCCCGCGGGCACCGAGCCGCTGGCGTACGCCGCCGCCGTCTCCTTCAGGTCCGCCCCGGAACAGAAGACCGGGCCGGTGTGGTCGAGCACGACGACCCGGACCGTGTCGTCGGCGACCGCCGCGGCGAGGCCGGCCAGCAACTCGGTCATCAACGGGGTGGAGAGCGCGTTGCGGTTGTGCGGGCTGTCCAGGGTGAGGGTGGTCACCCCACGGGCGGTGGCGACCCGCACGAGGCGGTCGGGAGTGGTCATGGCGGGCACACTAGTGGCCATGCCCGGCGTCCTTCCAGAAGGCGAGACCGTCCCCGCCGACGGGTCGCTGCCCGCCGCCGCCCTGCACGCGGTCGGCGCGCGTGGCTTCGGCGTGTACGTCCACGTCCCGTTCTGCGCCAGCCGCTGCGGCTACTGTGACTTCAACACGTACACGGCGGCCGAACTGGGCGGCGGCGCGGACCGCGAGTCGTACGCCGACACGGTCCTCGCCGAACTGGCGCTCGCCGCCCGGGTGCTCGGCGACGCCCGGCCACCCCGGGTGGACACCGTCTTCGTCGGCGGTGGCACCCCGACCCTGCTCCCCGCCGACGACCTGGCCCGCATCCTCGACGGCATCGACCGCACCTGGGGACTGGCCGCCGACGCCGAGGTGACCACCGAGGCCAACCCCGAGTCGGTGACCCCCGGGTCGTTGAAGACCCTGCGGGCGGCCGGGTACACCCGGATCTCGCTCGGCATGCAGTCGGCCGCGCCGGGAGTGCTGGCGGTGCTCGACCGGCGGCACAGCGCCGGCCGGGCCGTCGCCGCCGCCGGGGAGGCCCGGGACGCCGGGTTCGACCACGTCAACCTGGACCTGATCTACGGCACGCCGGGGGAGAGCGCGGCGGACTTCGCCGCCTCGCTGGCACAGGTCGTCGCCGCGGGCGTCGACCACGTCAGCGCGTACGCCCTGATCGTGGAGGACGGTACCCGGCTCGCCGCCCGGATGCGTCGCGGCGAGCTGCCGTACCCCTCCGACGACGTGGCCGCGGACCGGTACCTGGCCGCGGAGGCCGCCCTCGACGCGGCCGGTTTCTCCTGGTACGAGGTGTCCAACTGGGCACGCGGCGAGGCGGCCCGGTGCCGGCACAACCTGCTCTACTGGACCGGTGCCGACTGGTGGGGGCTGGGGCCGGGCGCGCACAGCCACGTCGGCGGGGTGCGCTGGTGGAACGTCAGGCATCCCTCGGCGTACGCGAAGCGGCTGGTCGCCGGCGGGTCGCCCGGCCTGGCCCGGGAGATCCTGACCGCTGAGGAGGCACACACGGAGGACGTGATGCTGCGGTTGCGGCTCGCCTCCGGTCTGCCGCTGGCGACCCTGGATCCGGCCGGGGCGGCCGGCGCGCGGCGGGCGCTCGCCGATGGCCTGCTCGACCCGGTGCGGTACGCGGCGGGCCAGGCCGTGCTCACCCTGCGTGGCCGGCTGCTCGCCGACGCCGTCGTGCGTGACCTGCTGCCCTGACCGGCTTTCGTGCGACGGCAGCGGCGCGGGGTTGAGGCCGCCCGCTGCGTGCATCACTTCACCAGGCGGATGCTCATCGGGTAGCGGTAGAGCTCCCCCTCGTTGGCCTTGACGCCAGCGATGACGCCGAGGATCACTGCCACCAGCCAGGGGCCGGCCAGCAGAAAGAACAGGAAGCTGCCGATGCCGAGGGTGACGACCGTTCCGCAGCACAGGACGATGCTGAGCGCGAGAGAGGCACCGAGCCAGGTGAGCTGGAAGTTGAGTGCTTCTACGGCGTGTGCGCGAACCGTCGGGGACTGGTTGCCCCTGCCCAGCATGGCGATGAGCGGGGGGACGAAGCCCAGCCAACCGAAGAGGGCCGTTCCCGCCGCGCCGCCGAAGTGCGCCACCAGAGCCCAGGTCTTGTCCTCGTTGTTGGCCCAGCCTCCGCTCGGAGCGCCGTACCCGCCGGCGGTGGGATAGCCGACGCCCGGGGACGGATAACCACCCGGTGGGTAGCCACCCGGCGGCGGAGGGTAGCCGCCGGGCGGCGGGTAGCCACCCGGCGGCGGCGGTTCCCCGCCGGGCGGGGGATAGCCGCCCGCCCCGGGCGCGCCGGACAGGGGTGCGGTGGGCGGCTCGGGGG
>NZ_SMKF01000276.1 GCF_004348325.1 Micromonospora sp. KC213
GACTCCGTGTGCCTGGCTACTTCTTTCCGGGCGCCTTGCCGTCCCCGGAGTCGGAGGAGAGGGCGGCGATGAATGCCTCCTGCGGGACCTCCACCCGACCGACCATCTTCATCCGCTTCTTGCCTTCCTTCTGCTTCTCCAGCAGCTTGCGCTTACGGCTGATGTCACCGCCGTAGCACTTGGCGAGGACGTCCTTGCGGATGGCGCGGATGGTTTCCCGGGCGATCACCCGGCTGCCGATCGCTGCCTGGATCGGTACCTCGAACTGCTGGCGCGGGATCAGGTTGCGCAGCTTCGCGGCGATGGTGGTGCCGTAGTTGTAGGCCTTGTCCTTGTGCACGATCGCGCTGAACGCGTCCACCGGCTCGCCGTGCAACAGGATGTCCACCTTGACCAGATCGGACGCCTGCTCGCCGGAGGGCTCGTAGTCCAGTGAGGCGTAACCCTTGGTACGGCTCTTGAGCTGGTCGAAGAAGTCGAAGATGATCTCCGCGAGGGGCAGCGTGTAACGCAGCTCGACCCGGTCCGCCGAGAGGTAGTCCATGCCGAGCAGGCTGCCCCGCCGGCCCTGGCAGAGTTCCATCACCGCGCCGACGTAGTCGTTCGGGGTGAGTACGGTGGCCCGCACGACCGGCTCGTACACCTCGGCGATCTTGCCGGTGGGGTACTCGCTCGGGTTGGTCACCACGATCTCCTGCCCGTCCTCCGTGATGGCCCGGTAGACCACGTTGGGGGCGGTGGAGATCAGGTCGAGGTTGTACTCCCGCTCCAGCCGTTCCCGGATGATCTCCAGGTGCAGCAGGCCGAGGAAGCCGCAGCGGAAGCCGAAGCCGAGCGCGCCGGAGGTCTCTGGCTCGTAGTCCAGCGCGGCGTCGTTGAGCTTGAGCTTGTCCAGCGCCTCACGAAGGTTGGGGTAGTCGGATCCGTCGATCGGGTAGAGGCCGGAGTAGACCATCGGCTTCGGGTCCTTGTAGCCGCCCAGGGCCTCCTTCGCCGGCCGCGAGTTGATGGTGATCGTGTCACCCACCCGGGACTGGCGGACGTCCTTCACACCGGTGATCAGGTAGCCCACCTCACCGACGCCGAGGGCGTCGGCCTTGACCATCTCCGGGGAGATGACGCCGATCTCCAGCAGCTCGTGCACCGCGGCGGTGGACATCATCTTGATCCGGTCACGGGCGCTGATCCGCCCGTCGATCACCCGGACGTAGGTGACCACGCCCCGGTAGACGTCGTAGACCGAGTCGAAGATCATTGCCCGGGCGGGCGCGTCGGCGTCACCGACCGGCGGCACGAACTGCCGGACGATCTCGTCGAGCAGGTACGGCACGCCCTCACCGGTCTTGCCGGAGACCCTGATGCAGTCCGCCGGGTCACCACCGATCAGGTGCGCCAGTTCCTCGGCGTACTTCTCGGGCTGGGCGGCCGGCAGGTCGATCTTGTTGAGCACCGGGATGATGCGCAGGTCGTTCTCGAGCGCCAGATAGAGGTTCGCCAGCGTCTGCGCCTCGATACCCTGCGCGGCGTCGACCAGCAGGATCGCGCCCTCGCAGGCGGCCAACGAGCGGGACACCTCGTAGGTGAAGTCGACGTGTCCCGGGGTGTCGATCATGTTGAGCACGGCGGTCTCACCGGCCCGGTCACCCTCGCGGATCGTCCACGGCATCCGGACGGCCTGACTCTTGATGGTGATGCCGCGCTCGCGCTCGATGTCCATCCGGTCGAGGTACTGCGCGCGCATCTGCCGGGGATCGACCACGCCGGTGAGCTGCAACATCCGGTCGGCCAGGGTCGACTTCCCGTGGTCGATGTGGGCGATGATGCAGAAGTTCCTGATCCGCGCCGGGTCGGTGGCACCAGGAGCGTTCGCGCCGGGATCGAGCGTCGGTGGCACAGCGGTCCGTTCTGGTCGGCTGACGTGAGCGGGCCGGCACGCCGCCGGCCCCCTCTATGCTCCCACGTCGCTTCGGACGCGGTCCGCTCACTCCTGGGCTGCCGGCCACGCACCGGTCGCCGGTCGCCCACCTGGCGGCCAGCCACTCATCCGGCCGCCGGCCCGGTCACTCCGCGGGCGAGCCCGTCACTTCGCTGCCGAGGCCCGGTCACTCCGCGGGCGGCTCGACGAAGAGGGTGGCCAGTCGGGGCAGCCGGCGGCGGGCCTCCTCCTCGTCGTCGAAGTCCCAGAAGTCGTTGAGGTCCGGCACCGCGACCGGGTCGCGCTCGGCCGGCAGCTCGGTCGCGGTGGCCCTGCGGTACGCCGCCCAGGGCACCGTCAGCATCGGTTCGCAGGCGAACTCCTCGCCGCTGAGCGCGGCGGCCCGGACCCGGGGCAGCTCCGCGAGCGAGTCGGGGTCGGCGACCGCCCGGGCGAAGACCACCCGCCCCTGGGTCATCAGCCAACCACGGAAGGAGGCGAAGCCGTCATCGGAGACGCCCCCGTTGATCAGGTACGCGGCGCCCCACAGGTCGACCCGGTGCGACGCGGCCAATACCCGCCGCTGGTGGTGGGCGTACCCGACGATCTCCTCGGGATCCCGCTCGGCGAGCAGCGCGACCGCGCGGGCGGCGACCGCGTCGGGTTCGCCCCCGCCACCGGCCCGCGCCCGGTCGATCAGCTGCCAGAAATCGTCGGTCCTCATGGCCTGGCAGTCTCCCAGACCCCACCGCCGGCCCGGGGCGGCCAGTCCGGCGGGTCGCGGGCCACACCTGAGTCGTTTTGGTTCGTCCCGGCGGACCTGGTAACCTGGCTTTTCGCGCAGCGATGACGCATGCTCGTCGCGCGCACAAGCAGACCAAACCGAGCTATCAAGACGAGGCTGTCGCGTGGCGAACATCAAATCCCAGATCAAGCGCAACCGGCAGAACGAGAAGCGCCGGCTGCGTAACAAGTCGGTCAAGTCGTCGCTGAAGACCGCCGTCCGGAAGTTCCACGAGGCTGCGGAGGCCGGCGACGCCGAGAAGGCCACCGTCCTCATGCGTGAGGCCGCCCGAAAGCTGGACAAGGCCGCCAGCAAGGGTGTCATCCACGCCAACCAGGCGGCGAACCGGAAGTCGGCGATCGCCAAGCGCGTCGACTCGCTCTCGGTCTGACCGAGCGACTCAGACCTGACCGGAAGCCCCGGGCACTGCCCGGGGCTTCCGGCTGTCCGCATCGCGCCATCGTCGGCCTCGTCACCCGGTTTTGCGTTGGCACCCGGTCGACGCCGCCACTGTCGTCGGCGCCTTGATGGTCGGCGTCCCCGCCCAACAGGAACGCGTCCGCCGGCATCGCCGCCCGGTCAGGGTGGGTGCGGCGGGGGCCCGCCGGGTGCCGTGGCTTTGCGTACCGTCTCCGGCTGGTGCCGCGCGCCGTCCGGTGGGCGCTGCGCGTCGGACCGGTGTTCCCGTACCAGGCCGTGAGGCCATTCGGCGACAAGGATGCTGGCAACCGTTCGGGGCACCCGAGCTCGCCCGACCACCGGCTCCACCTGCCGGCGGAACCGGTCGCGCTCCTGTTCCGGTACCAGCGCCGCCGAGCGGACCACCCGTTCGGCCACCAGGTCGTTGAGCTTGACCATCGTCGCCACGGCCAGGGGCAGCGCCGGTACGGCCCACCAGCTGACCAGCTCGGCCAGGGCGAGCAGCACGGCGAGCGCCACGGCACCTTCGAAGAAGACGAAACAGAGCACCCCACCCGGGTTGACGACGCGCAGTCCGAGCACCCGGGCGTAGAGCGGCCGGTACCGCTCCGCCTCGGTCGGCACGGTGCGCCACGCCGTTCGGGTGGGGCCGTTCACCGGGCACCGCCCCGCCGGGCGGCCACGACGGAGAAGACCGCCTTCTCCAGGGCGTACGCCCGGTCGTCCGCGCCACCCTTGACCGCGGCGTTGCACTCGGCGGCGGCTCGCATCGCCTCGACCAGGCCCTCCGGGGTCCAACCCCGGGCCCGCTGCTGGGCATTCTTGATCTTCCAGGGCGGCATGCCGAGGCTGCTGGCCAGCTGGTACGGATCACCCCGCCCGGCGGCAGCCACCCGGGCCACGGTACGGACCCCGTCGGCCAGGGCGTCCGCGATCGGCACCGGGTCGACCCCGACGTGCAGCGCCCAGCGCAACGCCTCCAGCGCCGCCGGGACGTCCCCGATCATGGTCGCGTCGGCCACGGTGAAGCCGGTCACCTCGACCCGGCCCTTGTAGTACCGCGCGACGGTGTCCGCGCCGATCCGCCCGTCGGTGTCGGCGAGCATTTGGGAGCAGGCTGCGGCCAGTTCGCGCAGATCGGCTCCGACAGCCGCGATCAACGCCTCGGCCGCGTCCTCGGAGCAGACGCCACCGCCCCGGCGAATCTCGTCGCGGACGAAGGAGACCCGCTCGCGGTGGCCCTTGAGCTTCGCCGCGGGCACGACGGTGGCGCCGGCCGCCTTCAGTCCGTCGGCGAACGCCTTGCCCTTCGCCCCACCCAGGTGCAGAACCACCAGCTGCACGTCCGGGTCAGGGTTCTTCGCGTACCCGAGTAGCTCGGTGACCAGATCCTTGCGGGCGTCCTGGCCGGCTCGGAGCACGAGCAGCCGACGACCGCCGAAGAGCGAAGGGCTGAGCATCTCGGCGACCTCGCCGGGGGTCAGCGACCCCGCCTGGTACTCCCGGACGTCCGCGTCGGGGTCGACACTGCGGGCCCGCGCCACGGCTTCGGTCACCGCTCGCGTGGCGAGCAGCTCCTCGTCGCCGAGAACGAGGAGAATGGACGGGAGGCTGGCGGCGGTCACGTCGCCCATCTTGGCACGCCTCCCACGCGATCGTGCCTGCTCATCAGCGGCACTGGCGGCCCACCCCGCACACAGCGCAAATCCAGACATTTACCAACATCCCCCCACCGAAGCACCATTCCCC
>NZ_SMKF01000277.1 GCF_004348325.1 Micromonospora sp. KC213
GGGTACGGCGAGGACACTGCCGGGCCGGGTGGGTTCATAGGTTGCAGGGTAGTGCCGGCCGCTCAGCGGTGCGGACGCGCGGCCCGATCGCTGGCCGTGACCACCACCTCCCCGGCGGGGGCGGCCCTGGCCAGCGTTTCGTACGCCGACGGCTCGTCGAGCGACTCGGCGAGCAGCGGCACCGCGGTGATTTTGACGTCGAAACCGCCCAGCGCCCGGCGGTACGCGCCGACCGACTCCCACTCGGTGAGCAGACACCAGTGCCGGGGGTCGTCGAGGGCCCGCAGGAGTTCGCCACGCAGGTAGCCCGGGCGGGCAGCGAGGGCGGCGAGGGCGGCGTGCGCCCGGTCGACGAAGCCGCCGGCGGCATCGACGTCGACCACGAACCGGTTGGTCACCTGCACCGGGTTCCTCCTCGTAGAGTCTGTGGAATGCAGCGTACGCAGAGCCCCCTGCTGGCCCGGTTGGCCCGGGCGAACCCGACGTCGGTGTTCCTCGCCACGCTGGTGCTGGTCCTGGTGGCGTTCTTCGCGCCCGGTCCGGTCGGCGGGGTGCTGCTGCTGGCGCTGGCCGCCGGGCTGGTCTGGTTGACGGCGACGACCTGGCCGGTGCAGGCACCGCCGGCCCGGGTGGTGCGGCTGCTGATGCTGACCCTGCTGGTCGCCGTGGCGCTGGCGAAGCTGCTCTGACATGCAATCATGCGTTTTTGACAATCATTCTCGTTCCCGCGGACAGTGGATCCCATGAACCTCCGCTCCGCTCCCCGCGCCCTGGCCGCCGCCACCGCCCTGCTCGCCCTCGGCGGCACGGCCGCCTGCTCCTCCGGGGATGCCGGCTCCGACCCGCAGCAGCCGAAACGAGTCGACGTGGTCGCGGCGTTCTACCCGCTGCAGTTTCTCGCCCAGCGGATCGGCGGGGACGCGGTCACCGTGACCAACCTGGCCAAGCCGGGCGCCGAGCCGCACGACCTGGAACTCAACCCGGGCCAGGTGGGGCAGGTCGCCGAGGCCGACCTGGTCGTCTACCTCAAGGGTTTCCAGCCGGCCGTGGACGAGGCCGTCGCGCAGAACGCCGGCGACCGGGCCTTCGACGTGGCGACCGTGCAGCCGCTGCTGACCGCCGCCGCCGGTGGCCACGACCACGAGGGCGAGGGTGAGGCCGGCCACGCCGATGAGGAAGAGGCCGGTGGGCTCGACCCGCACCTCTGGCTCGACCCCACCCGGCTGGCCACGGTCGGCGACAAGCTGGCCGAGCGGCTCGGCAAGGCCGACCCGGACCACGCCGCCGACTACACCGCCCGGGCCACGACGCTCCGCGGCGACCTGGCGAAGCTCGACACCGAGTTCGCCACGGGGCTGAAGACCTGCCAGCGCCGGGAGATCGTGGTCAGCCACGCCGCCTTCGGCTACCTCGCCGACCGCTACCAGCTGGAGCAGGTGGGCATCGCCGGCCTGAGCCCGGAGAACGAGCCCAGCCCGAAGCGGCTGGCCGAGGTCGCCGAGGAGGCCCGGGAGCACAAGGCCACCACGATCTTCTTCGAGACGCTGGTCAGCCCCAAGGTCGCCGAGACCATCGCCACCGAGGTCGGCGCGAAGACCGCCGTGCTCGACCCGCTGGAGGGACTGTCCAGCGACAACGGCGGAGACTACCTTTCGGTGATGCGTACCAACCTGGCGACCCTGAGGACGGCGTTGAGCTGCTCGTGACATCTCCTGTCATCACCGTGACGCACGGGGTGGTCGGCTACGACGGCCGCCCCGTGCTTCGTGACGTCTCCCTGGCCGTCACCGCCGGAGAGGTCGTCGCCGTCCTCGGCGCCAACGGCTCCGGCAAGTCCACCCTGATCCGGGCGGCGCTCGGGCTGGTCCCACTGGCCGCCGGCACCGTCGAACTGTTCGGCACCCCGCTGCGGCGGTTCCGGCAGTGGCAGCGCATCGGGTACGTCCCGCAACGGCTCGGCGCCGGCGGCGGCGTACCCGCCACCGTGCGGGAGGTGGTGGCCTCGGGCCGGCTCGCCCGGCGCGGAGTGCTGCGTCCACCCGGCCGCGCCGACCGGGAGGCCGTCGACGCGGCGCTGCACGCGGTCAGGCTCGCCGACCGGGCCCGCGACCCGGTGGCCACCCTCTCCGGCGGTCAGCAGCAGCGCACCCTGATCGCCCGGGCGCTGGCGGGCCGGCCGGAGCTGCTGGTGCTCGACGAGCCCACCGCCGGGGTGGACGCGGCCAGCCAGGAGGCGTTCGCCGGGGCGCTGCACGCCTTCGTCGCCGACGGCGGCACCGTACTGCTCGTCGCCCACGAGCTGGGTCCGCTGCGCCCGCTGATCAGCCGGGCGGTGGTCGTCCACCAGGGCGGTATCGCCCACGACGGCGCGGTCCCCGAGCCCGCCGGGCACCACGCGGAGCCCGACCACGACCACGTGCACCCGCACGGCCCCGACGAGCCCGCCGGGCTGTGGAGCAACTGACCATGGAACTCTTCCAGTACCCGTACATGCAGCGCGCGCTGATCGGCGCCCTGGTCATCGGTCTGGCCGCCCCGGCGCTCGGTATCTACCTGGTGCAGCGGCGGCTCGCCCTGATCGGCGACGGGGTCGGGCACGTGGCGCTGACCGGTGTCGGCGCCGGGCTGCTGCTCAACCGCTCCCCGGTGCTGGTCGCGGTGATCGTCGCCACCCTCGGCGCGATCACCATCGAACTGGTCCGGGCCCGGGGGCGCACCTCCGGCGACCTGGCCCTGGCGCTGCTCTTCTACGGCGGCATCGCCGGTGGGGTGATGCTCGTCGGGCTCTCCGACGCCACCAGCGCCAACCTCAACGCGTACCTGTTCGGCTCGTTGACCACCATCTCGCCACAGGACCTGACCACCATCGCGGTGCTCGGCGCGGCCATCCTGATCACCATGCTGGCGCTGCGGCCGGCGCTTTTCGCGGTCTGTCACGACGAGGAGTACGCCCGGGTCTCCGGGCTGCCGGTGCGGACATTGAACCTGCTGCTGGCGGTCGCCACCGCGGTCACCGTCACGATCGCCATGCGCGCCGTCGGCGTACTGCTGATCAGCGCGTTGATGGTGGTGCCGGTGGCCACCGCGCAGCAGGTCACCCGGGGCTTCCGCACCACCATGACGGCGGCCATGGCGCTCGGCCTCTTCGCCGCCGGTGCCGGGGTCTGGGTGGCGGCGACCGCCGACACCGCCCCCGGCGCGTCGGTGGTGCTGCTGGCCATCGCCTCCTTCCTGGTGGTTGCGGTCGCCGCGGCGGCCTGGCGGGTGCTGCGCCGCCGCGCCGTTCCGGCCGCCGCGCCGCACCCCGAACCGCACGAGGTCGTCCTGCGGTGACGCTGCCCGGCAGCCTGTCCGCGGTATTGGTTACCGTTGCAGGGTGACCGGCAGGAACGGGTACGACGCCTACGAGGGCGCGGGTGAGCTGCTGCGTGCCCTCGCGGCCCCGATCCGGCTGGCCATCGTGAGCGAACTGGCACAGGGTGAGCGGTGCGTGCACGAACTGGTGGAGACGCTCGGCGCTCCCCAACCGCTGGTCTCTCAGCACCTGCGGGTGCTGCGCGGCGCCGGGGTGGTGCGCGGCTCCCGGCGCGGCCGTGAGATCGCGTACGCCCTGGTCGACGAGCACGTCGCGCACATCGTGGCCGACGCGGTCAGCCACGCGGGGGAGGGAGCACGGACATGAGCGGGCACAGCGAGCGGATCATCGGCGCGGCCGGGGCTCGGGCCGCCGCCGACCGCAGGGAGGTGGCAGCGGCATGAGCGACGGAGCGGCGCTGCGCAACACCCGGCAGCGGACGGCGGTGAGCGCCCTGCTCGCCGAGGTGGAGGGCTTCCACAGCGCGCAGGACCTGCACGCCATGCTGCGGGACCGGGGCGAGCGGGTCGGGCTGACCACCGTCTACCGGACGTTGCAGGGGCTCGCCGACGCGGGCGAGATCGACGTGATGCGCCCGCCCGGCGGGGAACACCTCTACCGCCGGTGCAGCGAGGGGCACCACCATCATCTGGTCTGCCGGGCCTGCGGCCGGACGGTCGAGGTGGCCGGCCCGACCGTGGAGGCATGGGCGGATCGGGTGGCAGCCCAGCACGGCTTCTCCGACGTCAGCCACACCCTGGAGATCTTCGGCACCTGCCGGGAGTGCGCCGGCTGATCGGCCGCGCCGGCTGGCCGGTGCGGGGGCGGCCGTGCCGTGGCAGGCTGTCCGACGTGAAGATCTACGCTGATCGCTATCCCGTCTTCCTCCGCCAACTCCTCACCGACCTGCTCGTGGTCGTCTGGGTGTACGCGGCGATCCGGTTCGCCCGGTGGTTGCACGACCTGGTGCAGCAGCTCGCCGTACCCGGGGAGAAGCTGGAGGGGGCGAGCGGTGGCCTCGCCGACAACCTGGCCGAGGCCGGTGGCAAGGTCGGCCGGGTACCGCTGGTCGGCGACGAGCTGACCGGGCCCTTCGAGCGGGCGGCGGGTGCCGCGCGGGCGATGGCCGAGGCCGGTCGGGACCAGCAGGAGCTGGTCGGTCAGCTCGCCCTGGCGCTGAGCCTCGCCGTGCTGGTCTTCCCGCTGGGGCTGGTGCTCTTCGGTTGGCTGCCGCTTCGGCTGCGCTGGATGCGCCGGGCCACCTCGGCGAAGGCCCTCGCCGCCGCCCCGGCCGGTCGGGACCTGCTGGCCCTGCGCGCCCTGACCGGCCAGCCGCTGGGCAGACTGACCAGAATCGCCCCGGACGTGGCCGGGGCGTGGCGGCGCGGCGACGACGCCACCGTCGACGCACTCGCCGCGCTGGAGCTACGTCGGCTCGGCCTACGCCGCTCTCGCTGAACACCCGCCCCGGCC
>NZ_SMKF01000278.1 GCF_004348325.1 Micromonospora sp. KC213
CCTCACCGAAGCGGCATAGCGCCTCCCTGTCTGTACGGGCATAGAGGTCGCAACGGAGGGTCACGAATCACGCTCTGTTATCCCCATCGCGGCCGTAGTCCAGCGGCCTAAGACGCCGTGTGCGAACGGTTCGAGTCCGGCCGAAAGGCAAGAGGCCCCGACACGGTAACGCCGGTCCGAATCCGGTCGGCCGCGCTTCCCTACCCGCTCGAAAGGAGGTCCCACCATGTCCCGAGGCACGATGCACGCACCGAAGAGCGACGCCACGCGCCGCCGCCGCAACGCCCCGGCGCATGGCGAGACCGTCCTTCCCCGCGACGGTGAGATCCGGGGCCCCGAGCTGGCCGCGCTGATGCCCTCGCGAACCTTCAGCGCCGACGTACTCGCGTGGTTCGACGACTGGCGGCGCTCCCCACAGGCCGCAGTGTTCGAGTTGACCGACTGGCGTCGCTTGGCCCTATTGGCCCCCATCGTAGAGTCCTACTTCCGCCGTCCCTCAGCCGCCGCGCTGTCCGAGATCCGGATGAACGAAGAGCGCCTAGGCGCGACCGTCGTCGACCGGATGCGCGCCCGTATGCGGATCGAGGACGACGCCGAGACCGACGGCGACGACTTGCCAGCCGGCGTAATCCCGATCGACCGTCGCGCCGCGCTGCGCGATCGGCTCGCGTGACCGCCGAGGACGCCCGCGCCGCTGAACTAGAAGAGCTGACCCGCCTCGCCGCGATCGAGGCCCGGAAGGCCATCGCCGCGCACGCCCTGACGACGATCGAGGCGTTCCCGCTCGACGGGAGCGTGAAGACCCTCGGGTGGGGCGTCATCGACTGGGTCGAGGGCTGGCTTTTGCAGCCCGACGGCGACGACGCGGGCGAGCCGTACCGGCTGACGCGCGAGCAACTGAACTTCGTCCTTTGGTTCTACGCGGTCGACGATCGGGGCCGCTTCGTCTACCGCCGCGCCGTGCTGCGCCGCGCAAAGGGGTGGGGAAAGAGCCCCTTCCTGGGCGCGCTGGCGCTGGCTGAGCTGTGCGGCCCGGTCCGGTTCGCCCGCTGGGGCCCGGACGGTGAGGCCGTCGGTAAGGCCCACCCCGCCCCGTGGATCGTGATCGCGGGCGTCAGCGAGACACAGACCGAAAACACCATGGCCGCTATCCGCGCCATGGTCGAGCAGTCGCCCCTGGTCGAGGCCGCCGGGCTGGACATCGGTAAGACGCGGATCTTTACACCCGCTGGCGGCAAGATCATGCCGGTTACCGCGTCCAGTTCGACCCAGGAAGGCGCACGCCCGTCCTTCGCGATCATGGACGAGACGCACCACTGGACGGAGTCGAACGGCGGTTACGCCCTCGCCCGCGTGATCCGGCGCAACCTGGCGAAGTCTCGCGACGGTATGGCCCGCGCGATCGAGACGACGAACGCGCACGGCCCGGGGCAAGACAGCGTCGCCGAGATTTCCTATCTCGCGTACCTGGCGATGAAGGAAAAGCGCACTCGCGCGACCGGCATCCTGTACGACTCCCGCGAGGCCCCCGGGCACATCGATCTGAGCGACCGCGACGCCCTCATGGACGGCCTCGCGATGGCGTACGGAGATTCCCTGTGGGTCGACCTCGAACGGATCGCCGAGGAGGTTTACGACCCGGCGACGCCGCCCGAGGAGGCGCGACGATTTTATTTGAATCAGATCGTCGCCGCCGCGGATAGCTGGCTCGCCCCACACGAATACGACGCGAACGCCCGCGACGATCTGGCCCCGCTGAAGCGCAGCGAGCCGGGGAAGTGGCGCGAGGCCGACACGGTAACCCTCGGCTTCGACGGCGGCCGGACGGATGACTCGACCGCGCTGGTCGCGGTGCGCATGTCGGACGGCGCGGCCTTCCTTCTCGGCCTCTGGGAGAAGCCCGAGGGCCCGAGCGGGAACGGCTGGGAGGTCAATCAGGACGACGTCCGCGGCGTCGTCGACCACGCCTTCGCGACTCTCGACGTCGTCGCGTTCTTCTCGGACGTCGCCTACTGGGAGACCGACGTCGACCGCTGGCGCGAGCTGCACGGGGAACGCCTCCTAGTGAAGGCCACGACCCGTCACACGATCGCCTGGGACATGCGCGCCCACCAGGGCGACACGGTCCGCGCGGTCGAGGCCCTTCATCGGGCCTTCATCGACGGCGAGGTCCCTCACGACGGCGAGCCGCGTCTTCGGCGACACGTCCTGAACGCCCGCCGCCGGCCGAACAGGTGGGGCGTCAGCTTCGGCAAGGAAACGCGCGAGAGCCCGAAGAAAGTCGATGCACTCGCCGCTCTCCTCCTCGCGGTCATGGCGCGGTCCCGCGTGATCGCGGACGGCGCGCTCGCGAGGCGACGCAAGCCGACCGGCCGCCTGTACGGCTTCTAGCCGCCCGTTTAAACGCCCCTGAAGGAGCCCCGTCCGTGCCTACCACAGACGGCGCGGTCGTCGGCCACGCCGAAGAACTGATCAACGAACACAAGGCCGCGACCGGCGACCCTGCGAAGGGGGCCGGGCAGGTCGCGCGGTATCTGCGGGGCGAGCACGACTTGCCGTACATGCCGCGCGGTGCCCGAAGCGAGTACGTGTCGCTTGCGCAGAAGTCCATTACGAACTGGCTCCCGCTGATTTCCGAAACGTACGTGAAGGGCCTCTTCGTGGACGGCTACCGCGCGAAGCGGGCGGCCGACAACGCGAAACCCTGGGAATACTGGCAGGCAAACCGCCTTGACGCCCGACAGACCATCGCTCATCGCGGCGCGCTGGACTACGGCGCGGCGTACGTGCGTGTCCTGAAGGGTAAGCCCGCCCCGAGTATTCGACCCCTCCCCGCGCTGTCGACCTGGGCGCGATACGAGGACGACGGCGACGAGTGGCCGGTTGACGGCCTGTACGTGAAGGGCCTCTCGGTCGACGGTGACCGGCTATACGAGACGTACGACAAAACGAACGTATACGAGCTTGCGCAGCCGAAGGACGGCGGGGCGCTGCGGGTCATCCGCACAAACGCACATGGCCTTGGCGTGACCCCGCTGGCGCGCTTCCGCGACCGCCTCGACGGCGACAACCGAGGGATTATCGCGCCGCTGATCGTCCTTCAGGATCGGATCAACGAGGCTGTCTTTTCGCTGCTGATCGCGTTGCAATTCGCCAGTTTCCGCCAGCGGTGGGCGACTGGCCTCGCGATTCCGACGGTCGACGACCCCGAAAACCCGCTATTCGGGCAGCCGGTCGAACCGTTTCAGGCTGCCGTCGACCGTCTGTGGGTCACGGACTCGCCGGATGCGAAGTTCGGTTCGTTCGACCAGACCGACACCCGCGGGCACCTCGAAACGTACGGGTCCGGCGTCCGGACGCTGGCCGCGATCGCCCAGCTAAGCCCTCACGTCCTCCTCGGCGACCTCGTCAACCTCTCGGCCGACGCGCTGGCCGCCGCCGAGGCGTCTACGCAGCGGAAGATCGGTGAGTACGAAACCGTCTTCGGTGAGAGCTGGGAGCAGACCCTACGCCTAGCCGCGCTCGCGGCCGGCGACCGGACCGCCGCGCAGGACATGACCGCTCAGGTCCGCTGGCGCGACACCGAGGCCCGCAGCATGGCCGCCGCTGTCGACGCCCTCGGGAAGATGGTTCAAATGCTGGCCGTCCCGGCCGAGGCCGCCTGGGAGCGGATTCCGGGCGTGACGCAGGACGATATCGAGCGGTGGCGCGAGATGGCGAAGTCGTCCGACGGCCTGACGAAGCTCGCCGCGTCGTTGGCCCGCCGGGCCGAGCCCGCGGCGGTCTCATCGCCACGTGCCGACGCGGGGGCCGCCGATGGCACCGACGGCTGATCAGGTCGCGGACGAGTATCGGCGGCTTCAGTCGCAGCTATCAGGCGAGGCCGCCGCACAGGTGACCGTGGCGTACGAAACGCTGCTGAACCCGCTCGACCTCGAACGGACCTTCCCGCTATACGCCGAGGTCGTCGCGCAGATCATCGAAGCGGCTCGCCAGTCGGCGGCCGTTCTGGCCGGGGCCTTCTACATCGCTCACCGCGAAGCGTCGAGGGTCCTCGGCGAGGTACCGGCGATCGCGTACGCGGGTCAGCTTCCGCCGGCCCTGCTCTCGACGTCGCTCCTCGTGACCGGCCCGGTCCGCGTGAAGCGGTTGACCGCGCAGGGTGCCTCCCCCGCCCAGGCGGCGGCCGGGGGCCGCGTGGCGACCGCTCGCGCAGCAATCCGGCACGTCACCGACGGCGGCCGGGCGACGATCCGGGACACCACGCGCCGCGACCGGCTGGCCCTCGGCTTCGCCCGGCTCACGGACGGCGACCCGTGCTACTTCTGCGCGATGCTCGCCAGCAGGGGCCCGGTCTACGAGTCCGAGCTAGCGGCGGTCGGCGATGAAGACGACCCCTATCACGACGGCTGCGGTTGCGTGCCCGCCCCGGTCTACCGGCGCGCGGACCCGTGGCCCGGTCAGGCGCGCGAGTACGAATCCCTGTGGAAGGACGCGACTACCGGCAGGTCCGGCCGTGCCGCGATCAACGCCTTCCGCCGTGCCTACGAAGCGCGCCAGCGAGCGACCCGTGAGGGCGCTCAGACGGCCTGAGAGCGCCTGACGCTCTCTGGTCCTGCCTCACCCCTAGCCACGCTGCGCTGAACGATCAGTGCGACAGCTAGGCCCCGCGCGGGCAGGCCCCGCGCACTCCCCTACCGACCCAGGAGGTCGAACCCGTGCCCGACGAGCCGAACACCCCGCCCGTGACCACCCCCGCCC
>NZ_SMKF01000279.1 GCF_004348325.1 Micromonospora sp. KC213
GTGTTGCACCAGACCCGGGTACGCACGGACTGGCGGTCCTCCTCGGAGAGGGTGGTCTCGCCGAAGTCGATGGCGAGCACGTGACCGAGGGAGCGGCGCAGCGCCATGGCCAGGGCGGCGGCCTCGTCGGCGCTGGTCAGCGTGGTCGGCAGGTGAATGACCCAGTGCGGCTCGTTCACCGGTGCCACCGGCCGTTCGAGGTCACCTGGGTGTGCCGGCAGTTGGCGTGCCGTGACTGCCACTGCCGCAACGCCTGGCGAATCCGCTCACCCTCGGTGTTGGCGATGCGCAGGTCGCGGGTGAGCCGTTCCAGCTCGTCGGCGAGCCGGTCGAGGTAGGCGTACACCTGTTGAGGGTCGAGGCCGCGCCACCGGCGGTAATCGAAGGTGGCGGCGCGGACGTGCTGCGGCAGCAGGCGTTGCATGGCTCGGTAGATCACAACTGTCTCTCCTTTCGTGTCCGTCGGGGGTGCCGTGGTTCGGTCGGGCCGGGCTGCGGCACCGGGGCGGGCGGGGTCGACCGGCACGACCGCGCGCGGGGCGTACCGGCCGGAGCCCGGCACCCACCCCGGGCCCGTCTGTTGCGGGTCGGCCCCTCAGGTGGTCGCGGGTTCCGCGCCGGACAACCCGCCGGTGTACGCCGCCAGCGCGGCGACGGCCGCCGTCAGGCTCTCGGCCATCAGGTCGAGCTGCCCGGCGGCCTGCTGCCACTGCTCGGTCACCGCATCGTCGAGCAGGCCGGGCCGGTCCGCGTCGAGGAGCTGCTGCCCGGCGGTGGTGATCCGGGCCGGGAACCGCCCGATCCGGGTGGCCGCCGCGCCCAACCGGTCCCGCACGATGTCCAGCGCCGCCACCAGTCCACCGATGGTGACCGGCTCTTCGCTGCCGGCCTCGGCGCGCAGCCGACCGACTCCGTCTCTGAGCTGCTGTTCCGCGTCGCCGGCCAGGTCGAGGGCGTCCTCGCCGCTGCGCCGGGCCTGCCGGATGGCGGGGTGCGCGCAGCCCGCGCTCAACCGTTCCAGCAGCACCGTGGCGGCGGCGACCGCGAGGTACGTCTCGCGCAGCTCACCGGTGACCTGCTCGGCCGCCCAGATCGCGCTGGCGGCGGGCACGTCCGAGTCCGTCATGGTGGGGATCTCCTTGTCGTGGGTGGGGATGCCGGGGCAGCACGGCGGCCGGCCCGGAGGGGGTTCCGGGTCGTGGACACGTGCTGCCCCAGCGCTGTTCCGGGTGAGCCCCGGAGGGTGAGTCGCCCTTGTTTGCCGACGAGGGCCGCCTCGGCTCCAACATATGATGCCTAGTATCATAAGTGCAAGCCTGGAACACCAAGAACTTGATGTCACAAGCGAGGGGTGGTCAGATGGTGGTGCCGACGAGGGAGCACTGCCATGTCCGTTACGCCGCACTACGTCCGTATCGCTAGCGAGATCCGAGACCGGATCCGTTCCGGCGACTTGAAGCCTGGTGACAAGCTGCCGTCGATCTCCGAACTCTGCGCCCACTACGACGTCTCCACTCAGGTCATCCGCTCGGCAATGTTGACGTTGCGCGCCGAGGGCCTGGTTGAGGGCCACCAGGGTCTCGGGGTCTTCGTGCGTGATCGTTCTGACGACCCAAAGTGATCATGCGGTCGTCAGCAGGGTTCGGGTAATGCCGAGGGCTGCGATCTGCGTCGATTCCCGATAGTGTCCATCCGGTCACCTGCGTGTGGTCGGGCAGGTGGGATGGTTCGGAGAGTGTTATGTCCCAGGTCCAGCTTCGCGGCGCTGCGCCAAATGATGGTGTCGATGACTGGCGTTCTGGCTCTCAGCTCTGATGGCGGGCGACTATGAGCGTCGGTGAAGTCAAAGCGACCCTGGGCGCTGCCGTTGAGGCCATGCGGCAGGGCCGTAGAGTTCTCGACCAGGCTGTCTCTCAGGCCGAGTCCGCCACCGGAGAAGCAGCCGGCGTGCTGCGAGGCGGCCAGCATGAAGAGGTGACGCGCATTCATCAGGCGCTCGCCTCCGCTGCGGCCGAGGTGGCACCCATTCGTCGCCGGTTCGACGCTGCTGCTGAGAAGATCGGCGACTACCTTTCCCGACTCGGATGACCGGCGTCGGCGAAGCCGTCGCGCAACTCCTTGCCATCAGGGAAAGGCTGGACGAGGCAGCCGTGACCGCCCTGCGGGCACAGGCGGAAGCCGAACAGGCGTTCGCGCACGTGGCAGAGGTTCGGGGTGGTAGCAGCGACCAACCACTTAAGGCCGCTGTGGCTGACATCGAAGTAGCCCGGGACAAGGCGGGCCGTTACGCCCGCCTACTGGCGGACGCCGCCCGGCATATCAGCGCTTACGTGAATGTCCTCGCTCCTGGTGCCGCGCCGTCCGAGGTCCCGGCAGAGAATGCGGCTCCCTCTGGCGAGCGCCTGGTCACCGAGGCGGAAGCCCGTGGACGCCGGGCCGACATCGCCTGGCGCAGGCAGGTCCAGAAGGCCGACGACACTGAGGACAGCCTCAAGAATGCCGAGACCAGTGCGAAGGAGGTGTTCAAGTTCCTCAAGCAGCAGCACCGCGATCAGGGCGGCACTGCCACGGGAACGACACCTCAGCAGCATGCTCCCGCTCAGGAGCGCCCTCAGGTCGACAACCCTGTGACGGCGGCCGTCATGGCGGCGGGTGCGCTGGCGGTGGTCGCTAAGGCGGTGTGGAACCATGGCAGGGACCGACGAGCCAGGAAACGGGACGATGATGATCAATCCTGATCTGCTGGACTACGTCCGGACGATGATTCGGGGTGACTATGCCGCGAACGACGTCGTTGAGGCCCGGCTGGACGCCGATGGCTGGGACGGCTTCCCCCGGTTCCTGGCGGCCCTTTTCTTCGTGGCGGTTGATCGTCGCTTCGGCACCGCAGCAGGGCCGCCGGAGGTCATCAAGTTCGTCGGTGATCTGCGTGCTGGTCTCGGTGAGGACAGCCCTGACATTCAACCCGACGCCGCCGAACGGCTGATCCTGTCGATCATCGACCCGTCGGTCGACTACTCGATCAGTCAAGACATGATCGGCCGGATCCAGGCCGCCACCATCCAGAAGATCCTCACGGAAGAGGATTTCAGTGACGCGGAGTTGGACGCGCTGCTTGCCGAGGCGGCAGAACTCGCCCAGCGAGCGTGAACGCATACCCGCGTGTTGCCGCCACTTGACACTGCGGGGCTGGACCCGCTGCTGACCTCCCTGCCCCGCCGAAACGCGGGCTGAGGCTCACGTGACCAGCGATCTGGCTGGCCGGGCGTACGCCCGTTTCATCGGTCGTGGGGGCGGAGGAGCTGCTGGCTCTCGGGCTCTGGCCGCCTCATCCTTCACAGCGCCTGGGCCGCGTGTGATGTGTGGACGGCGCGCAGGGCGCGCTCGACCGTCTCCTGGTTCTCGCCGACCGGGGCCACGTAGTCGAGGACATCGCGGGCGGCGTCCTCCCCGAGCATTCGGGTGATCACCCAGGTGGCGAGGTACTGTGACGCCAGACAGCCGCCCGCCGTAGCGATGTTTCCCTCGGCGTAAAACGGCGCGTCCAGCACGGTGACGCCGCAGGATTCGACATAGGGCCGGCTCTTCAGGTCCGTGCAGGCGGGCATGTCATCCAGCAACCCGAGCCGGGCGAGCACCAGCGCGCCGGAGCACTGCGCACCGATCAGCTGCCGCGCAGGGTCGAGCGGCAGTCTGGAGATCAGCCGGTCATCGGCGACCACGTCTCGCGTCTTCACCCCGCTACCGATCAGCACGACGTCGGCTTCGGTCACGAACTCCACGGGGCGCTGCCCGGTCACCTCGACGCCGTTCATCGACGTGACCACCGGCGTCGGCGTCGTGATGAAGGCCGCCAGGCCGTCCTTTCGGCACCGGTTGATCAGTGCCGAGGCTATGAAGCTGTCGAGCTCGTTGAACCCGTCGAAGGTGACCACGGCTACCTGCATCACCACTCCTTCCAGCGGGGCGTCACAGCTTCGCACCCTTCCTGGCCCGCGGTTCCGAGCCGAGAGCCAATCACCGGCCGGTGGCATGCCTGCGTGATGCCGGCACACGGCAGCGCGGGATCGAAAGCGCCGCTCACGTCCCTGCCCGCCCTCCGACTCGACACTGTGTGTCATCCCCATATGACCCATAGTTGCGGTTGCAGACCATCTACAGGGGACCGTCCAGAGTGGCGCTTATGCCGGAAGTAGAGTGAGGTGTCAGTCCCACCAGAAAGGACAAACGGAATGCTGCGTCGGATCGCATCCCTCACGGCCGCGACACTGCTCGCCGTGGTCACCTCGGTCACGGTCGCCGCGTCGCCGGCCATGGCCGGCGAGAACGCGATGGCCTGGACGTACTCCAACAGCATCGCCCGGGGGCAGGCCGTCTGGTACCACGACGGCGACAGCCTCAAGGTCTGCGACATGAGCGCCGACGGCCGGGGCATCAAGGGTGCCCTGTACTCGTACAACTCCTCGGGCGGGTTCTGGGAGCTTGAGTTCACGGTCACCGACTCGAACTCCTCGGACGGCTGCAAGTACGGCTCGGAGAACGTGCCGGACGGACGGACGGTCGAGGTCCTGGTCTACCAGTACTGGGGCAACGAGACCTGCTGCGGTGAGACCTCGCGCGGCGTGGCCTGAGCCGAACCGGTGGCGGCCCGCCCGGCTTCCCGGCCGGCGGGCCGCCTGACGTCGGCCTGTCCGCTCAGAGCGGGTTGTCCGCGGGCGGGGTGGCCTGCGTCGTGGGGGTGG
>NZ_SMKF01000027.1 GCF_004348325.1 Micromonospora sp. KC213
ACCCCTGGGAAGGCGCATGGCCACCCAGCCCCCAAGCCTGGCGTGTCCGCTGCCGCCAAATCCGCGAAGACATCGAGGAGACCCACCCCCATGCCTAAGATCCGCATCTTCGACGAAGAAGACTCCGCCGCCATCCGCCGCCTCCTCGACGACATCGACCAGCAGCGCAGCCGAGCCGAAGCCGCAGAAGCCGAACGCGACGACTACCGCGAAGCCCGCGACACCGCCCGGCAAACCGCGGCCTTCCGCAAGGGCATCATCGACCGCCACCGCGCCGAGCTGGGCGCAGCCGGCGAAGTCCTCGCCGTCGTTCGCGACGCCCACGACCAGATCGAGCGAGCACTGGCCCGATACGACACCCGACCCACCACGGAGACCGTCTCGGGCGCCCTCGGTTCCCCGGCCGTCCGCGCGCAGGACGAGCAGCTGGCCCCGTGGATCCGCCGCGCCATCGCCGACCCCGGCAGCATCGCCGGCCGCCGCCGAGGCCCATCCTGGCGCCCCAACGAGGAGGGCTACGCCGACGTGCCGGAGACCCTCGCCGACTGGACCACCCGAGCAGTGCTGCGGATCCTGGCCGTCGACGGCCGGCCGCGCTGCGAACGCTGCTCCCAGGAGATCCGGGTCAACGACCTGTACGACCCGCCGCTGCCCGGTGTCGGGCTGTGGGAGCACCGTGGCGACTGCCCGCCGGCCGATGAGGTCGCCCGTGACGCCACGCTGGCGCAGATCGAGCGTGACGCCGCCCAACTCCAAGCGGACCTCGCCGCCGGCCGGGTTGACGATCACCTCGGCCACACCCCCGCCCCGCGCCAGATCCCGGAGTACCACTGGGGTCGAGCCTGGTCGCCCACGCAGGACGAGGCCACCTGTCCCTGCGCGAAGGCCCCGTGCGGGTACGTCATCCGCTCCGCCGACTCGGCCGGCTGCGAGTACCACGGGCCGATGCAGACGATGCGCGGCGGCCACCCGGCAGACCGGTGCCCCGGCAAGCGGGAGGGCTGACGAGTGGACCCGCTGACCGCAGCCTGGCGCCGCCACGACGCCAGCGAGCCCGAGCTGGCCGACGCCCCGCTCTTCGCCAACCACCTCACCGCCGCCTGGGCCACCCACGAACGCATCCGCGCCCTCGTCTGGCCGCTCGCCTCCGGCCCTGACGGCACCGTGCACACCACCTGTGCCGACGCCACCTGCCACCACGACGGCGAGCAGCCCGGCCACGCCCGCTGCCTTGCCGCCCGCGTCCTCGCCGTGCTCGATCGAACGGAGGGCTGACCGGTGACGTGCGACGTGTGCGGCCTCCCCGACAACTACCGAGGCCAGGGCGACGGCATCGGATCCTGCGACTGCCCCCGCTGTGACTGCGGCGCGGCGCGCAGCTCGGCGTTCTGCACCTGCGACCCCGACTGCGACTGCGACGACCCGGACTGCGGTTGGTACGACCGCTGCGACCGTGCCGACGACGAGTGGCCCGACGACGTCGTCCTACGGCCCGTCGAGACCGTCGAGCTGCCCGGGGTGTCCCGGTGACCGCCCGCCGCATCGCCATCGCCGGCGCCATCGCCCTCATCGCCAGCACCACCGCCATCCTCGCCCTCGACGCCGCCGCCCGCGCCTGGGGCAACCCCGCCGCCGCCGTCCTCGTCGCCCTGGCCGCCGTGTGGCTCGGCCAGGGAATCGCACCCCTCATCCGCCACAGGAGGCACCGGTGAAAGTCACCTCTCCGAACACGCTGACCCGCGTCGTTGTTCACAACATCGACCTGATGCGAAAGGCACGCGGATGGACCAAGACGGAGCTCGTGCAGCGTCTTGATTCCGCTGGCTGGCCGATGAAGCACTCGGTCGCCATCGACCGATTGGGCGACGGGCGTCGGACGCTCACCGTCGACGAGCTGGCCATCCTCGGCAAGGTCTTCAGCGTCGAGCCATGGTCGCTCACCGTTCCGCCCACGTGCGATGCCTGCCTCGGTTCGCCTCCCGCTGGGTTCGCCTGTCTTGCCTGCGGGGCCAACACCGCCCGCACGACCGCCTGAGGAGCGCAGTGACCTCGCCACACCACCTCCACGCCACCGCCGCCGCCTGGTCCCTCCACACCGCCCGCACCCACCTCGCCCAGCTCGCCGACGAGGAAGCCGCCCAGATCGCCGCCGAGCAGCTGGAGGCCCCCGCTCTGCTCCGCTCCCCGGCCTGGGGACGCCGCCACGCCCTCGGCGGCCACGGCGACCCCACCCCCGGAATGGTCGTAGTCGCCACAGACCGCCGGCCAGCCCGGCGCAACCGGTGGGCCCTCCTGCTCGCCCGCGCCGACCGCCGCATCACCGGAGTCGCCGCCATGCTCCGCCTCGACGGCCCCGACCCGCTCCGGCTCATCCTCGACACCATCCCGAGCACCCAGCCCGGCACCGCCGCCATCGTCGCCCGCCACCTGGCCGACGAGGACACCTGGGTACGCAACGCGATCGACCTCCGGCCCGCGCGAGAGCCGCTGCCCGGTGTCGCCTGCCCGCACTGCGGCGAACGCCAGCTGTACGTCCAGACCGCCGGCCCCGTCAACGCCTGGACCGTCGTCTGCTCTACCGGCCGCCTCTGCACCGGCGAGGGCTGCCCGTGCGGGATGCCCGGGGCGGTCGAGGGCGTCGCCCACATCTGGCCGCGGAGTACGGTGCTCACGGAGTGCAATAAGCCGATGACGACCCCCGCCAGGAGCGCCCATGCCTGAGCACCTCATCCCCGCTCGCTACAGCGACGCCGAGACCTCCCTACCCGAAGTCGACCGCTGGTGCAGCGCCATCCTGGCCGGCTCCAGGGCCCGCCTTCTGCTTCTCGGCCCATGCATGTCCGGGAAGACCCACACCGCGTACGCCGCTCTCCGCCGTCTCCTCGCGGCCGGCTACCCACCGGCCAGCCTGGGGGTGTACAGGGCGTACGAGATGGCCCGCGACTACAACCCGCAGCTCATCGAGCAAGCACCGCCGGTGATCTTCCTCGACGACCTGACCGACCGAAGCGACAATGTGGCCGGCGTCAAGAACCTCGAACCCGATGAGCCGGAGATCCAAGCTTTGATGGCGATGCACCAGGGCGCAGTCGTAGACGCTGCCGAGAGGTTGGCGGGGCGGGCAGGCACCTCATGGATCGCCTGCGCGTCAAACCGAGAGAGGCTTGCGGCGGACCTGGGAGAGGACGTCGCCGTCAAGCTCCTCGCCGTCGCTGACGTGGTCGAGCTTTCACCGAGGCCGCAGCGTCCTGTCCTGGACTGGTGACCTGCTACGTGGCGGTCGCCAGCCACGATGGGAAGGGTGACCGACCCCTCGCCCTCCGGCGGCCGACGAAAGTTCGGGCGCGACGTCGCAATCAACGTCTTGGCGAACCTCATCGCGGCGGCCATCCTCTACCTGCTCGCAGTCGCCGGCCGCTATGTCGCCGCCAATTGGGTACTCGTGGTGCTGTCTCTGGTCCTTCTAGTGATCGCCGGCACCGCGACCCTGATGAGCCTCCTACTGGCTACCACTGTCCTGAACTCGGTCCGAATCGGAGGCTGGGCCGCTGCAGACGGTCGGCCCGGTCGGGGTCGCCGTACACTCCTGGTCGCGCAGCGCGGTGAAGGGGTGGCGCCCACGTCTGAGCCGAGGCGAGGTGCTCCATCAGCTGGCCCAGCGGATGACCATGCAGGACAGTGACCTGTGAAACACGTCTCTATGGACGGTCGCAGTGCAGAAAAACTCACCTGTGTAATGTGATCGTAGTCACACGCAAATCGCTTGATATCTGGACCAGTGCCGGTAAATTCGGACAGCCATCCTAGCGCTCGGCTACGGCCCAAATGCGATGCGTATCCGGCCTGCACGGTCCGTCACGCTGATTCGACTACAGTGCCTAGTGCAGAAGACATTGAGCCGTCTTCCTCCGGGGGTGAGGCACTCGCCCCGCCGTACGGGAGGCGAGGGATCTCCCGCAGTGAGCGGGAGCGCCTGCCGGCTGGAGGTGGTTCATGTCCATGCATCCAGAGCCCTTGGGTGAGTCTAAGGGTTCTAGCGACACCCCACCCCCTCAGGCTCGCAGGTCTGAAGGGGCGGGCCGGACGGTCGTCCTGATCATTCAGGGCGCCGCCGGTATCGCCACCATCGCGGGCGTCATGCTCACGAATGGTTGTGGGCCCTTCTGATTGGCCGTCAGGAGAGCCTGTTGCGGTAGGGGGTTCTCGCCTTGTCCATCTTCCCGGGTGGGGCGAGGCCCTTTGCTCTCTCCACCTCTTGCGTCCCAGCCACCCAGCCAGGGGAGTTCCCCCTGAGGTGGCTTGGCTCTACTTCAAGTGGGTGGAGCTGGTCACAACCTTACACCCCAGAGTGAGTATGGTGACTTTCCGCGCATGGTCCACGCCTGTCCGCCATGTTGGCGAGCAGGCATGATCAAAAATGAGGGCACCATAATGACCATTATGCTCGGCGGGACGTTACGGCAGCGGAATCACCACCCATCCATCGCTGCCCTCCCAACGAGCCCTGATTTCGGTCACCTCTGGCAGCTCTGCCGGAGTCGCCACCCAGAAGCCCAGGGACTGTCCGGGGGACAACCTCACCGCCGACAGAGACGCCTCCCCCGATGCGCGGACCAGGCCATCCTCATCATGGATTTCCAGCGAAACCGCCGGTTCCGTTCCCGCGTTGCGGAGCAGGTAACTGTTCGGGGCGCCTCGATGGACCACCTGCCACGCCACCGGCGACGGAGGCGGCGGCAAAGCTGCCTCAGCCGCCGCAGCCTGGCGCTCGGCAGCCTCCGCCGACCGTCGGGCTGCGTCAGCGGACGCCTTAGCGTGTCTCAGGCCCCAAGCCGAAACGGCGACAGCAACGACAGAGATGATGATCGCGATGACATCCGTCCATTTCATGCCTTGCAAGCTACCGATCTGCCACCTCTAACGTCCTGAGCTGAACGGCCCGGCCAGCGTCGGTAGGAGAGCCGAGTTGGAGGTGTTGTGAGCTCGATAGGCTCGGACCATGCAGCTTGACCTAGGGGATGTGCCCGCCTGGACGGCGCTCGTCCTCTCTGGCGCAGCCGTCTACGTCGCGACTCGCGCCAACCGGCATGCTCGCGACTCCGCCGCCGCCTCCAAGGATTCCGCTGGCTCGGCCCGCCGGTCCGCCGACGCGGCCGAGCGTCAGGCCCTGGCCGCTGAAGCCGCTATTCCACCGCCACCACCGCAGGTCGCCTGGCGGGTCGAATGGGTAAGTAAACAGCGTTACCTGCTGCGCAACATCGGCGTGGGCACCGCGACCGGGGTCAAGGTCGAGGTCCGAAACGCTCACCCCCTCGCCGGGCTCAAACTCGGCGACGGCACCCTCGAATCGAACCAATCCGTCTCGTTCCTCATCATGGGCAGCATGGGCCGGCCAGCACCGACCGAACTCTGGGTCTCGTGGGACGGTCAGGAAGAGCCGATTGCGGTCGCGATCTGATGGGCTACGACAGGGAACTCGACAACGCCGCACTCGGCCTCGCGATCGTCACTGCGCTCGCCAGTGGCGACACCGAGCAGGTAAACCGCCTGCTTCACGGCCACATCCGCGCTTCACCGTCCGTGGAGCAGGGCACCAACGACATCATCAACGGATTGATCTTTACCGCGTCGACACTGCTCACCAAGGCCGCCTCCGCCGCCAACGTGGATGAAACGACGATCCTCCAGGAGATCGGCATGCTCTACGCCGATCGCGAGGGTTACGGACGCGAGGACGAGCAGCGGTGATGTACGTGGCCGGCCGGGAGTACGGGACTGCTGCCGAGATCGCCGAGCGGCTCGGTCCAGACGTCACCGTTGCCATGGTCCGCAACTGGCACCAGCGTGACGGCCTGGAGAGCCGGCGCGTCGCCCGGACGGTCTACTACCCCCTCGACCAGGCGGCCCAGATCGAGGCTGCGAAGCGTCGAACGCCACGCGGACGGCCACGGCAGCTTGACGGCGCCCAGGTCAGCGCCGCATGATTTGATCACTCACCGCCACAGGCGGAGTGTGCCCGCAGCCCGGTAGAGCCCCACGGCTCCCGGGCTGTACTGCGTCCAGGGGGCGGGACGCACGGGCTCGGGGGCGCGGGCAGGCTGCTGTGGTGGCCGGCCTGCCCGCACACCCGCCGGCTACGACTGGCCCAACTTCGCCTTCGCATCCTGGAAGGTGGCGGCCTCCGCCTGCCACTGTTCCAGCATCTCCTGCGGCGAGGGACCGCCGAACGCCGCACACACGGCCATCAGCGGCGGCAACAGGTCAGCCGGCCACCCGCCAGGGATATCCACGTCCACCTCGAAGACATGGGTGGCGACATCGCGACTGATGTGGATGCTGAGAAAGCCGGCCGCAGTGACCAATCGCACGACGTCCGCGACCTCGTCAGAAGTGTCGATCTGGTCGATGCGCAGGATGCCGGGGCGGAACTTCGCTCGCATGCAGTACCTCTCGGGTCGGGCCAGCTGATGCCGGCCACTGCCCCCGATCAACCTCCACTGCGGAGGGTGTATTCCTGATCACTGACCCTGACCGGACAAGGTGCCGGGACGGAGTAGCCATGACCGATCGCCCCGCACCCCGGCCCGTCACCCAGGCCGACTACGACCAGGTCCGCGAGCTGCACGCCCAAGGCCTGAGCCGCAACGCCATTGCCGAGCAGATCGCCCGGTCCGGACGCACCGTGTCCCGGCTCGCCGGCGAGATGGGCCTCAGCTTCGACCGGGCACGCACGAGGGCCGCCACCGAGGCGAAGAAGGACGACGCCCGAGCGAAGCGCGCCCAGCTGGCCAACGACCTCCTCGACGACGCCGCCCGACTCCGCCGGCAACTCTGGCAGCCCGCGGACTACGTCGACCACGGCGGCAAGGAGTACGACCGCGTCGACTGGACCCTCGACGAACCCACGTTCGCGGACAAGCTGAAGATCATGCAGGCCGTCGGGATCGCCGCCGACAAGGCCGTTCGCCTCGACGAGTACGACGCCGACCCCGGCATCGACGCCGCCAAGTCCATGCTCGGCGCCCTCGCTAAGGGCCTGGGGGCCGCGTACGACCAGCTCAACCAGGCCAGCACCGACGCCGATGCCGGTTGACCTCGACGCAGTCGGCCGGACACTGTCCCCGATCCACCTCCGATCGGTGGTCGAGTCCACCGCCCGACTCAACATCTGGCAAGGATCGGTCCGGTCCGGCAAGACCGTGTCCAGCCTGCTCCGGTTCCTCCTCGCCGTCGCCACCGCTCCCAGCTCCGGCCGCGTGCTGCTGTTCGGCAAGACGAGGGAGAGCGTCAACCGCAACGTCTTCGCGGTGCTCACCGACCCGGCCATCTTCGGCCCCCTCGCCAGGCTGGTGAAGTACAACCCTGGCGCACCCACCGGCACGATCCTCGGCCGCGAGGTCGACGTCCTGGGCGCAAACGACGCCAAGGCCGAGCCAAAGGTCCGCGGCATGACCCTGTGCCTGGCGTACGGCGACGAGCTGACCACCGTCCCGGAGCCGTTCTTCACGCAGGTCCTCGCCCGTCTCTCCGTGGCCGGCGCGAAGCTGTTCGGCACCACCAACCCGGACGCCCCCAACCACTGGTTGCGGAAGAAGTACCTGCTCCGCCAGGGCGAGCTGAACCTCCGCACGTGGCACTCGACGCTCGACGACAACCCGCACCTCGACCCGCAGTACGTGGCCGACCTGAAGGTTGAGTACGTCGGGCTCTGGTACAAGCGGTTCATCGAGGGCCGCTGGGTCCAGGCCGAGGGCGCCGTTTTCGACATGTTCGACGAGGACCGCCACGTCGTGCCGGTCCTGCCGGCCATCCACCGGTGGGTCAGCCTGGGCATCGACTACGGCACCCGCAACGCCACCGCCGCCCTCATCCTCGGCGCCGGCCAGGACGGACGCCTGTACCTGACGCACGAGTGGAGGCACGACCCGTCGACCGCCCGACGGCAGCTCACCGACGCCAGCCTGTCGCGCGAGCTGCGTGCCTGGCTGGCCGGCCTCGAGGTCCCCGGCGCGGTCGGGCTCAAGGGCGTCGCCCCGGAGTGGACCGTGGTCGACCCGTCGGCCGCGTCGCTGCGGCTCCAGCTGCACGAGGACGGCATGACGCCGGCCCTCGCCGACAACTCCGTGCTTGACGGGATTCGGCTCATGTCGTCGCTGCTCGGCAACGACCAGCTGCGGATCGACCGGTCGTGCCAGGGCCTGATCAACGAGATCCCGGGCTACTCCTGGGACGACAAGGCCGCGGAGCGGGGCGAGGACGCACCGATCAAGGCCGACGACCACTCGATCGACGCCGCGAGGTACGCGATCAAGACCCCTGAGGTGCTGTGGCGCCCGCTGCTGCGCACCGCCCACGCACTCGCTGCCTGAACCCATGGAGGCCCCGTGGACCCCACCCACATTGCCCGCGTCTGCCACGAAGCCAACCGCGCCATCCAGATCATCACCGGAGACCCAGCCGTCTCCCCGTCCTGGGACGACGCGCCGCGCTGGCAGCGCGACTCGGCCATCAAGGGTGTCGAGAGCGCGCTGACCGGTGCCAGACCCGCCCTGATGCACGAGCTGTGGTGCGAGGAGAAGCGCGCCGCCGGCTGGACCTACGGCGAGGTCAAGGACGCCGAGGCCAAGACACACCCCTGCCTCGTCCCGTACCACGAGCTGCCGGAGGAGCAGCGCGTGAAGGACCGGCTGTTCGTATCGATCGTTCGCACGCTCGCCTGACACAGCCCGAACCGAGGGAGGCCCGGTGCCGATTCCGACCGGCGGCGCCTGGCCGCCACCCGCCTACGGCCTCGCCTACGCCGCCTACCGCGACTGGGACGCCTGGTACACCGGCGACCCCGACCGGCTCCGCACCGTCTACCTCAACCGCGCCGCCAACGGGCAAAGCCTCTCCCCATCCCAGCGTGTCCGCGCCGGCCAGTACGCCGGCGGCATCGTCGGCTACCTGTCCCGCTGGCTGTGGGGCAACCCGCCGTCGCCCGGGCAGCGCGACGGCCGGCTCCACGTGCCGCTGCCCGCCGACCTGGCCGCCACTGCGGCGAACCTGCTGTTCGCCGAACCACCGACGCTGACCAGCGAGGACAAGGCGGTCCAGGCGCGGCTGGAGCTGCTCCAGGAGGACGGCCTCAACACCACCCTGCTCCACGCCGCCGAGGCCGACAGCGCCTTCGGTGACGTCTACCTCCGGCCCGTGATCGACCGCGACGTCTACCCTGACCGGGCCTTCCTCGGGGTCGTGCACGCCGACGGAGCACTGCCGGTCATCCGGTGGGGGCGGCTGGTCGAGGTGACCTTCTGGTCGGAGCTCGAGAACGACGGCCAGCGGGTGATCCGGCTGTTGGAGCACCACGACGTGGTCACCGGCGCTGACGGCAGCCGGGCCGGCCGCATCGAGTACAGGGTGTACGAGGGCACGCCCACCCAGCTCGGTCGGGCCATCAGCCTCGCCGACCACGCCGGCAGCGTCCACCTCGCCGACCTGGTCGACGAGACCGGCGCCCAGGCGACCGGTCTCGACCGTCTCGACGTCGTCCGGATCGCCAACACCGGCCCGCAGCGCCGCTGGCGTACCGAACCGGGCCTGAAGTACCTGGGCCGGTCGGACTTTGACGGCAACGAGCAGATCTTCGACCGGATCGACGAGACATGGACGTCCTGGTTGCGCGATGTCCGGCTCGCCCGCGCCCGCATCATGATCCCCGACTACATGCTCCAGTCGAATGGACCGGGCCAGGGCGCGACGTGGGACGCGGATCGGGAAGTGTACGCCGCGATCAACGCGCTCCCAGTCACCGGCAACGCCACCGGCCAGGGCATCACCCTGAGCCAGTTCGCGATCCGGCACGCCGAGCACAAGGCCACCGCCGACGCACTGACTGAGGTGGCGCTGCGGCACGCCGGCCTGTCCGCCCAGACCCTCGGCGAGGAGGGCGACGTGGCGGTCACTGCCACGGAGGTTCAGGCTCGGGAGCGGCAAAGCTTCACGACCCGGGGTAACCGGATTGTCGGGGCGTGGCAACCCGGCATCGCTGACGCCATCGAGCTGCTCCTCGCCGTCGAGCGCGGCCAGATGGGTGGCAAAGCCGAGCCGGTCAAGCCCAACGTCGAGTTCGGCGACAGCGTGTCCGAGGCACCGGAGACGGTGGCCCGCACGGTGCAGCTCCTCGACGCCGCCAACGCCATCAGCATCGAGACCAAGGTGCGGATGGTCCACCCCGACTGGGATGACAAGCAGGTCCGGGCCGAGGTGAAACGCATCCGGGAGGACGAGCCGACCCCGGTGGACGTCGGTAGCTCCCTCGGCGCACTGGCCGGCAACCAGCCCGACGGCGGCGACGAGGGCGAGGGGCAGCCCGGCGAGGAGTGATCCCCGATGCCCGTGCCACCCGAGCAGATCGAGGACATCGCTCGCGACGCCGCCGACCTGTATCGGGAGGCCGAGACGTCGATTCTGGCCACGGTCACCCGCTACCTGGCGGACGGACTCGACGCCCCCGACTGGGCGGTCCGCCGGCTCGGTGCCCTGTCCGCGTTGCGGCGCGCGGTCGAACGCACCCTGGCCCTGGTCGGCGCAGCCGGCGCGGACCGGATCCGGCAGGCGGTCGCCGACGCTTACCGGTCCGGCCGGGCGGCTGCGACCGTCGAGGTGCCCCGGCGGTACTGGCCACGGGATCTGGACCTGGCCGCCGCCGCGGCGGCCCGGGCGGAGGTGCCGCGCGCCGCGGTCATCGAGAACCTGGCAGCGGCGCTCATCGGCGACATCGGCCAGACGCACTCCAACGTGCTGCGGCACGTTGAGGACGTCTACCGCACGGTGATCCAACGGGCGACCGCCATCAGTGTTGCCGCCGGGCAGACTCGCAGGCAGGCCGCGCAGCACGCCTACCAGCGGTTCGTCGACCAGGGCGTCACGTCGTTCACCGACGTTCGGGGCCGCCGGTGGCGCTTGAGCAGCTACGTCGAGATGGGCGTGCGTACCGTCACGCAACGCGCCGCCGTGCAGGGCCAAACCGACCGGCTCCAAGACCTCGGCGTCGACCTGGTCCTCGTGTCCAACTCGCCGCGTGAGTGTCCGCTGTGTCGGCCGTGGGAGGGCAAGGTCCTCACCATCGCCGGGGGGCGCCGTGGTCGCGTCCAGGTGCCCTCGGCCGTGTCGAACGGCACGGTGACGGTGGACATCGCTGGGTCGCTCGCCGAGGCCCGGGCCGCTGGTCTCCAGCATCCGAACTGCACGCACTCGGTCCGTGCGTACCTGCCTGGTGCGACCCGAATCCCGACCGGCAACCTCGCGAACCCTGACGGCTACGAGGCCAAGGAGCGGCAGCGGGAGATCGAGCGGCAGATTCGGAAGTGGAAGGAGCGCGAGCAGGCCGCTCTCGACCCCGCAGCGCGCACCTCCGCCCAGGCGAAGGTCCGGGCCTGGCAGAAGGTCATGCGTGAGCATCTGGCCGCCCACCCGGAGCTGAAGCGCCTGCCCTACCGGGAGCAGATCGGCGCGGGGAACCTGCCACCTGGGCCCAGGCCGGCAGCTCCGCCACCGCCGGCACCTACCCCCTCACCGTCTCCTCCGCCGCTGCCTCAGCGGACCAGGACAACCCAGCCGCCGGCTCGCGTCGCCGACCTTCCCGGGCTTCTGGCCGTCGACCTGGGGCAATCCGCGAACCGCTCCATGGTCCGTGACGTGATGGCCGACGTGATCGGCGGCGACTACGCCGGCCTCACCGTCGAGATCGAAGACGTCGAGCTGTACGACGAGTACGGCGTGGATGGCGACCTGCCCGGCATCCTGGTTCGCGGCGGCATCTACCCAGATGACGACCTGAACGCTCGGCAGGTCGGCACGGTGATGCGCGGCTTCTACCGCGACGAGGCCGGTGACCTGGTCGCCGTCCACGCCTACCTGCAACTCGACCCGAGTACCCGCGGCAAAGGCTTCGCCACTGAGTTCAACGGCCGCCTCGAAACCTGGTACCGGTCGCAGGGGATCAGCCGCATCGAGGTCCACGCCAACATCGACGTCGGCGGCTACACGTGGGCCAGCCACGGCTACGACTTCGCCGACGAGGAATCCGCCGAATCGGTCCTCGACCGGCTCCGCTTCATCATCGACATGGTCGAAGACGAGGTGACAGACCTGCGGGAAGAAGCCGAGCAGGCCGACGACGACGAGGCCGCCCGGCTGGGTGCGCGGGCCGACGCGCTGGACGCCCAGCTGGTGGAGGCCGCGGCTATCCTCGATAGAGCGGACACGGCGCCGTTTGGGTCGGATGCGTACCCGAGCGCGTACGAGATCAGCCAGTGCGGCCGGTCTGCCGCCACCGGGAACGAGTGGATCGGCAAGAGGGCGATGCTGGGTAGCGACTGGCAGGGGGTGAAGTGGCTGTGACGTCGTCGCAGATGCCACGTCCCCGCCGCCGGCCCGTGCGCCCCTCCGAGGCTCGGGTCCGCCGGCTCCAGGAGCTCGGTGAGTTGCACCGCGAGTGGGTGGCGGGGAACGCCGACGCGGCCGGTTTCCGGCCGGAGGAGCACCCCACCCCGGGCAGCGACTACAACCTGCACCACGTGGACCTCGACGCCCCGCCGGGCGCGCAGGACGAGTTCCACCGTCGCGCCCGACAGGTCATGGGTCTCCGGTAGGGGCCACCTTCGTTCGTCCGTCGCCCGTACTGCGGGCGCGGTAGCAGCTGCCTGCGGCAAGGCCCGGCAGTACCCATTCACCGACACCCTCAAGGAGGGCTTGTCATGCAGCACACCCGACGCCGTACCCTCAGCGCTCTTGCTGGCCAGGTCATCGGCTACCGGAAGGACGGTCGCCCGATCCGGCTGGCCGCCGGTGGTAGCGGCGATGGAGGCGGCGACGGTGCTGGCTCGGACGGCGGAGCCGGCACCGGCGGCACGGATGCTGGAGGTGACGGCCAGGGCGGCAAGGGCGGCCAGGGCGACGGCACCGGCAGCAAGGACGGCCCGACCATCGACGGCGAGTTTGACGCCGAGCGAGCGCGGCGTGCCATCGCTGCCGCCCGCGAGGCCGAGAAGAAGGCCAAGGGCGACGCGAAGGCGGAACGGGAGCGCGTCGCTGCGATCCTCAAGGCCGCCGGCCTCACCCCGGATGGGCAGGCTGATCCGGCTGAGCAGCTCAAGGCGGTCGCCGCCGAGCGGGACGCCGCCGCGGCGCAGGCCCGCGACACGGCCGTCGAGCTGGCGGTCTACAAGCGCGCCGGCAAGGCCGGAGGCGACCCGGACGCCCTCCTCGACAGCACCCGCTTCCGGGCCGCCGTCAAGGACCTCGACCCGACCTCGTCCGACTTCGACGACAAGGTCACCGACGCGATCAAGGCCGCGATCAAGGCCAACCCGAAGCTCGCTGCCGCCGTCACGGGAGGCCAAGGGCCGGCCCGCCAGGGGACGGATCACACCGGTGGCAACAACGGGGGACGCCAGCGGCCCGCCGGCCTCGGCGCGGCCATCGCCGCCCGCATGGCCGGCCAGTAAACCACCCAACACCAACCAGGACAGGAGTAGCCGACCGTGGCTATCACCCTCGCCCAGGCCCAGGTGAACACGCAGGACGACGTCGCTTTCGCGGTGATCGACAACCTGCGCCGGTACTCCTGGCTCCTGGACCGCATTGTCTGGGACGACGTCGTCAACCCGACCGGCGGCGCGACCCTCACCTACGGGTACACCCGCCTGACCACCCCGCGTACGGCCGCGTTCCGGCAGCTCAACACCGAGTACACGCCGTCGAAGGCTGTCCGCAACCGCTACACCGTCGACCTGAAGCCGCACGGTGGTGCCTTCGAGATCGACCGGGTCCTCGCGAACCTGGGCCAGCCGGCCACCAACGAGGTCACCTTCCAGATGCAGCAGCTGCTCACCGCCACCCAGCAGAAATGGCAGGAGGAGCTCATCAACGGTGACACCGCGGTCGACCAGGCGGGCTTCGACGGCCTCGACAAGAGCCTCACGGGGACGGCCACCGAGTACGACCCGCTGGACAACGGGGTCACCGCCGGCTACCTCGACTGGACCGCCGGCACGATCATCTCCCAGCCCCTCGCGATGGCGGCGCTGGACCGGCTCGACGAGATGCTCGCCCAGATCATCCCGTCGAAGACCGGCGGCGGGGACCTCGGCACCCCGGGTGCGCTGCCCCCCGGCGAGAAGGCCATCCTCGGCAACACCAAGAGCATCACCCGGATCCGGGCGCTCGCCCGCTGGGCTGGCCTCTACACCGCCGACAAGGACGACCTCGGCCGCAGGGTCGAGCGGTACGGCGACTGGGTCCTCGTCGACCTGGGCGACGGGCAGCTCGGCTCCAGCCCGATCATCCCGATCTACTCGGCAGACGCCGACGAGGGCGGCGCCGGGGGCACCATCACCGGCCTGACCGACCTGTACGCGGTCACGTTCGGCATGGACGCCCTCCACGGTGCCGCGGTCGCCGGTAAGCCGCTGGTCGAGACGTGGATGCCCGACTTCACCCGGGCGGGCGCGGTCAAGACCGGCGAAATCGAGATGGGCCCCACCGCGATGGTGCTGAAGAGCACCAAGAGCTGCGGTGTGCTCCGGAAGGTCAAGGTGCAGTGATGGCGCGCTTCAAGGTCACCGCCCCGCAGGTGGTCACGACGAAGGTCGCCGGGGTCACCCTGGTCGACGGCACGGCCACGGTCGACGACAGCACCCCGGAGAACCGGCGGGCGCTGGCGTACTTCCGGCGCAAGGGCTACCGGGTCGACACCGTCGAAGAGGCGCAGCCCGATCCGGCCGTCACCGCGGAGCCCGAGCCGGTCGAGCCGCCGGCCCGGTCCGCGTCCAAGGCCGACTGGGTCACCCACGCCGCCGAACACGGCGGGATGACCCGCGAGGACGCCGAGAAGCTCACCCGCGACCAGCTGGCCGAGAAGTACCTCGGCCCGAAGGAGGACTGAGCGATGACGCAGCTCGGCGGCTACACCCGCAACGTCCGCGACGCGCTCGCGCACGTCAACCTGGCCGACCCCGCGTCGCCGGACACCTTCTACCGCAGCAACCTGCCCCGGACCGGGCTGATCGACTCGGCCGGCGACTCCGGCCACCCGGCCCTCGCCACCGGCGTGATGACCTCCGTCCCGGTGTACCTCCGGGCAGGGGACGTCATCACCAACATCAGCGCCCGCTCCGGCGCGACCGCGGCGAACACGCCCACCAACTACTGGTTCGCGCTGTACAGCAACGCCGCCACGCCGGCGCTGCTGGCGCAGACCGCCGACCAGACCAGCACGGCGTGGGCGGCCAACACGGTCAAGACGGTCGCCCTGTCCGCCCCGGTCACCATCACGGAGACCGGCATTTACTGGGTGGGGATCGCGATGGCCGCCACCGCGGTGCCCTCGCTGATCGGCACGATCGCGATGACTCCGGTGGTGACGGGTGAGCGGAACCTGTCCCAGTCGTCCGGCTCCAGCCTGACGGCGACGGCACCGGCGACGATCGCGACGCCGACGGCGAAGCCGTTCGTTCCCCGAGTCGTCCTAACCTGACCTGCCTGGGCCGGCCGTGCCGGGGAGACGGCCGGCCCAGGCACCCACCAGCCAGAGGGAGGCAGCATGGCGTACGCGACCCCGGAGCAGCTCGCCGCCTACCCGGTCACCGTGCCGGCCGGTGCTGACGCCGAGCTGCTCCTCAAGCGAGCCAGCCGGGACGTCGACAGCGCGCTTTTCTGCACGGTCTACGACCCCGACAACCCCGACGTGCAGGCTGCCCTCCGCGACGCCACGTGCGAGCAGGTTGCCGGCTACCTCGACTCAGGGAACCGGACCGGCACCGGAGCGGCACAACCTCCACCGGTGGGCTTCAGCATCGGGAAGGTGACCGTCCAGCGAGGCGGCAGCGGCAGCGCTGTTGGGGGACAGCAGGCAGCATCGGCCAAGGTCGGCCGCCTGTGGTACCAGGCGTGGCTGGTGCTCCAGAGCGCTGGGCTGACCGGTCAGGGCCCACAGGAGACCTGGTATGGAGTGGTCTGACTTCATCGCCGAGTGCATCCCCACCCCGGCCACGGTCAGCGTGGAGGCGTACCAGGGCAGCGGCGCGTACGGCCCGGTCTACGCCGCCCCGGTCGACGTGACCCCGTGCGTGGTCGAGCAGACCCGCCGCCTGGTCAGGGTGCAGACGCAGGACGCTGCCGGCGCCGAGCAGGTGTCCTCGACGACCGTGTACGCACCGCCCGGCACGACGTGCCCGCCCGGCTCCCGAGTGACCTGGGCCGGCCGAGCATCCCTGGTGCTGGCCCGTTCGGACCTGGCCGCGCACGGCCTGCCCCTCCCCGAGCACGTCGAGCTGAACCTGGAGTGAGCCGTGACGGTCGAGGACGGCCCGTTCCGACTGGAGTGGGACGGCGACGAGGTCGAGGCGCTTCTCCAGGCCGCCAGCTTCGAAGGCGCCGAGCTGGCCGCCGAGCACCTCCTCGGCGAATCAAACCTCCTCGTGCCGCACGAGGAGGGCGACCTGGAACGGTCTGGCGAGGTCACCAGCGACGAGTCCACCGGCGAGGTTGTCGTCAGCTACGACCGGCCGTACGCCGTCAAGCAGCACGAAGACCTGACCCTCCGCCACGACGAGGGCCGCGAAGCGAAGTACCTGGAGAAGCCCATGAACGACGTCCAGGTCCAGGATACGATGCTCGCGATCATCGCCAAGGCCGCCGGTGAACCGTTCCGGGGGACGTGATGGCAACCGGTGACGGCTGGACCAGCAAGCTCCTCACCGGCTGCGCCGAGCACCTCGCCGCAGCCGGTATCGGCACCTGGCGCACGTCCGGCGTCTACCAGCCGGCGGAGACCGGCATCGCGATCCGGGCCGTACCGCAATCTCCGGACCGAATCATTACCCTCGCCGCGTACCCGCTGGGCACCGCCTTGCAGGGCATGGCCGACCACCAGACCGCCATCCAGATCCGGGTCCGTGGCCTCGCCGAGGACCCGCGCGACTGCGACGACCTGGCCGACGCGATCTACGACGCGCTGGACAGCGCCGCAGGCCTGCGCTGGGACGGTATCCCCGTCGTCCAGATCTGGCGGCAGAGCTACACCAGCCTCGGCCAGGACGGGAACCGCCGTTGGGAACGGTCGGAGAACTACTACGTGCAGGCCATGCGGCCTACCAGCAACAACACCGACTGAAGGAGCGAGTCATGGCCACGACCCCGACCACCCGCGTGACCACCCTCGCGCGGTCCCACCGACTCGACGCCGACACCGCCGTCTTCCCAGCCAGCCAGTACCAGCAGCTCATGGGCATCGAGGACCTCAAGCTGGTGGAGGAGGTGCGCGTCGAGGAAGACGAGATGTACTCCGACAATGGGGCGATGCGGGAGACGAACACCGGCTACAACTGGCGGCTGGAGGGAAAGCTCGCCTACTCGACCAACCTCGCCGGAACGTCGATCGACCCGGTCCACGCCTTCCTGCGCACGAAATTCAAGGCTCACCGCGCCGGCCGAGTGGAGAACGCCGAGTTCGGCGTGAGGTTTTACAACCGGGACGGCCTGGACTCTGGCCATGACCACGAGGGCCGCGTCTACGTGAAGAGCTGGACGATGCCCGGTGGGAAGGGCCGCGACGTCATCGACGTCGTCCTGCAGGGCCAGGGGCCGCTGGCGGACATCGTCAACCCGATCGCGTCGCTGGTGCCGACCATCACCGCCCTCGACCCGGCCACCGGGGGCACCGCGGGCGGCAACCATGTCAACATCTACGGCCAGCACTTCAAGCCCGGCGGGGTGGCCGCCGTAACCGACGTTGATTTCGGCGCCAACCCCGCCAGCGACTTCACCGTCGTCTCCGACTCGCACGTCGTGGCGACCGCCCCGGCCGGTGCGGCTGGCACCGTCCAGGTCTCCGTGACCACATCGGCAGGCACCTCGGCCAACACGGCCGCCGACGACTACACCTACGCCTGATGGCCCGTCTCTCCGGCCTCGACCAGTACCTTGACCCCGGTCTGACCCTCGCTCTTCCTGGGCCGGATGGGGCCGAGCGGGACTACGTCATTCCACTGCCCAGCGCGGAGTTGGGGCTGTGGTGCCGGCGGATCGCCGAGTCCGCTGGCGAAGTCTCGGCGGCCAGCACCGAACGGGAACTGCGGGAGGCCACCGACCGGGCCCGCGCCCGGGTCGAGGCGCTACCGAAGCTGCCCGGTGACCTTTCCTTCGAGGAGCGTCTGCTCGGCGACGCCCACCCGCGAATGCTCGCTGACCGGGTGCCGGACCCGTACGTACAGTTTGCCGCCCAAACCGTCTACGTGTGGATCATAGGCGGCGAGGAAGCCGCCGAGCGGTGGTGGACGTCGGGAGGCCGCCCCCCGGCGCCGGGCCCGGTGCCGAACCGGGCCGACCGCAGGGCAGCTCGTGGCGGGACCAGTACGGCCGCGGCCGACGCGACCCGCGAACCGGCCTCTACGAGTGGTACGACATCCCGTCGGAGGAGCGGCCGGCGCCGTCAGGGCGGCAAGTCTCCTGGGCAGAGATCCTGACCCACTGGCCGGCGGTCGAGGCCGACCTGCACAGCGAGTACGGCATCGACGTCGAGGACCGGGGGCTGATGCGGGCTCGGTCGTGGCGGTGGCTGCGGAGCCGGATCGTGGGGCTACTCGCCGCCGACACGCGGCTGTCCCGGGCACTCAGCCCGGATGGCACGTCAGGTGATCATCCCCGCTCGCAGACGATCCCGTCACCATCACGGTCCTGATACCACTCGTACTCCGGATCCTTGCCCTCCTCGTACGGCCCGTAGCCCTCGCGGTTTGCCTCGCGGCATGTGTCGAATCTCGGGTCGGTCTTCGGTGCCGCCGGTGTCGGCTTACGGGTGGTGGGCTTTGGTGCTGGCTTACGGGTGGTGGCGGCCGGCTTCGCCGTGGGCTTCGTGGTGGCCGCTACAGCTGGCCGAGGTGTTGTTGCTGCGGGGGCCGGGGCTGTTGCAGTCGTCCTGGCCGGTGCGGCTGCGGCTGGCGCGGATGTGGTTAGCGGCTGGGTCTTGGCCGTCGGGCTGGTGTCGTCGTTGATCGCGCCGACGATCCCGGCGCCGCAGCAGCAGAGCACGATTCCGGCGAGGACCGACCCGCCAATCACGCCCACCGGCGAGTTGAACTGCAAGGGCCCGAGGCGAAAGTTCCATCGAAGTTTGGACACGCCAGCGGACGCTACTGCCCGCTGTCAACCCCGTACAGATGGAGGAGGTGGCCAATGGCGCTCAAACTCGGCGAATTGGTCGCCTATCTAAAGACCGACAACAAGGGGCTGAAAGACGGCCTGGCCGAAGGGCGCCAGGAGGTGCGCCGCGGCGGCCGAGACATGGAACAGGAAGCCGCAGCCACCGCCCTCGCCATGGCCGCGGTCCTCGGCGCTGGCGGTCGCGCTGCTGGGGAGGAGTGGGTACGCGGCGCGGACGGGAAGCTGCGGGATGGCCGGGGCCGGTTCGTCGCCGCCGGCAAGGCCCTGGGGGACGCTACCGCTGCTGACGTCGCAGGAGCAGGCTCCCGTCTCGCTGGTGGGCTGCTGGGCCGCTTCGGCGCCAGGTTCGGCGCGATGCTGCCCGACTCGGTCGGCAAGGTCTTCAGTGGCCTGCCGCCCCAGGTCCAGAGCGTGATCGCTGCTGCCGCCGCCACGATGGCCGTCACCATGTCCGCCGCTATCGGCGCGGCGCTGGCCGCCGGCATCCTCCTCGCAGTCGGCGGCGGCGTTCTGGCCCTGGGCATCACGCAGGCGGTCAAGGACCCGGCCGTCGCCGCGGCGTGGAAGGGATTCGGTGACCGGGCGAAGAAAGCGTTAGCCGGATTCGCCGAGCCATTCAAAGAGCCACTGATGAGGGCGGCGGACACTTTCGGTGACGCGATCGAGCGAATGGGCCCTGGCCTCAAGGAGATCGGTCGGATCATCGCCCCGGTGATCGACAAGCTCGCTCCGGCACTTGTCGGTTTCGCCGAAAAGGCCATGCCGGGGCTGAAAGACGCGGTCCAGCAGAGCGTTCCCCTATTCGAAACCCTCGCAAGGCATCTGCCTGAAATCGGGGCAGCGGTGTCGTTTTTCCTGTCGTCGATCGCTGACGGCGGAGCAGGCGCGAACACCATCCTGAGTGACATGCTGACCTGGCTTGAAGGTGCGATCATCATCGCCGGGTGGCTGATCGGATCGCTGGCCAGCCTCTATCAGTGGATTCGCGACACCTTCTCCACGCTGGCGCGCGTCGGCGGCGAGGTATGGGACTCGATCAAGAATGGTGCCAGTTCGGCCCTGAACTGGGTGCGAGGCAAGTTCGACTGGGCAGTCGGCGTCGTCCGGGGCCTGAAGGGCCGGATCGGCCGCGCCTCGTCTGGAATGTGGGACGGAGTCAAGAATTCGTTCCGCGCCGCCCTCAACTGGGTCATCAGCAAATGGAATGGGCTGCAATTCCGGCTGCCGTCGATCACCGCTTTCGGGCAGACGATCGGCGGCGGCACGATCGGCACTCCGAACATTCCACATCTGGCGACCGGTGGTGACGTGTTGGAGTCCGGTCTTGCGGTGATTCACCGGGGCGAGCGGATTCTGCCGGCGGCCCAGGTTGACCGTCTCCCGGCTGGCGGGGGCAAGCCAGCCGAGCTGCGCATTACCGGCGAGTTGGTCGCGCGTGGCTCCGACCTGGTGCTGGTGCTGCGGGAGCGGGCGCAGGTCACCACTGGCGGCATCGTCAAGCTGATCGACGGATGAGGAGGCGGGGTGTCGTACCTGACCGGAGACTCACTCCTGGTCCGCATCAGAATTGCGTTCGGGGCATCTATCGCCGCAGACCCGGCGACATGGTCGTGGACGGACGTCACCGAGTGGTGGCATGTGCCAGACGACGTGTCGGTTAGTTGGGGGCGGTCGTCGAGGGCAGGGCAGGCCGAGTACTCGACCCTCGGCCTCACCCTGAAGAACACCGACGGCCGCTTCACCGCCTACAACCCCCTGTCGCCGTACTGGCCGCATGTCCGCAGGTGGACGCCCATCGAGTTCGACATCGACCTCGGCGACGGGGCGGGGTGGCGTAACAGGTTCAGCGGCTTCGTGCGGAAGTGGCCGCTGACTTGGCCTGGACGGTCAGAGAAGATGGCCGTCGCCCGCATCGAGGCGGTCGGCGTGCTCTGCCGCCTTGGCCGTGGCAACCCTCCGGCGAAGTCATCACTACGCCGCACCATTCCCGCCACCGGCACCCTCGCCTACTGGCCGGCCGAGGACGGCCCCGCCTCCGGCCAGGCAGCCTCCGCGTTCCCGGACCACCCACCCCTGACGATCGTCGGCGTGTACGAGTTCGCGCCGATCGAGAGCTGGAAGAACTCCCAGGGTTACAGCGTCGACTATGGCACTGCCGGCCTGGTTGACGTGTCCGGTGGCGCGACGATGACTGCGGCCGTACCAGCGACCGTCACGGTCGCCACCGCGACCGCCTGGACGGTGGCCGTCTGCGCCGACATCCCCGACACGCGGGCGACCGATCTGGTGCTGGTGGAGATTGCCACCCCGGGCGGCACCCACTCGGCGTGGCGGCTGGTCGTGACGACCACCGCCCGCACCCAGGTCCACGCCCGAAACAGCGCGGGAACCTGGGTCATCGTCGTGGACAACTCGTCGTTGGTTCTGTCGATGTTCTCGCACAACCTGGCGGTGTGGCAGTCCGGCGGCAACATCCAGGTCGGGTTCAACTGGGATTCGGTGAGCGGCTACAAGGGGTCCGGGTCGGTGGCCGGCACCCTCGCCGGCGTCGCCCAGGTAGTGGTCAACCCCACGGCGTCGACCGCGGCGGTGCCTACCCCGATGGGGCACATCGCGGTGTGGGCTGGGCACAGTCTTACGGCCGTGGACCTGCGCGACGGGCCCGTGGTTCTCGCCTTGTTCGGATACGGCTGGTCGAGCATCGCGAGCGGGGCCGCGGCGACCGGCGAACCGGCCACCGAGCGGCTAGCCCGGCTGGCCGCCGAGGACGGCGTCCCCTTGGCCATGGCGGCGGCGGATCCGGGAGACGAGGTGATGATGGGCTTGCAGCGGCCCGGAACAGCGTTGGACCTGTATCAGGGGTGTGAGGCCGCCGATGCGGGCCTCCTGTACGAGGATGGCTTCGGGCTCGGCTACCTCCCGAGGACAGCCCGATACAACCAACCGGTCGCGTTGACCATCGACGCCGCTGCCGGCGAGCTGGGGACACCGTTTGAACCGGTCGACGACGACCAGATGCTGCGCAACAAGTGGACGGTCGAGCGGATCGACGGCAGCTCAGCAGTAGCCGCCGACGAGGAGTCGATCATCCTCCAGGGGGAGATTGAAGACTCCGTCACGCTCAACCTGGCCTCGGATCATCCTCTGCCCGACCACGCCGGCTGGCGGCTGCGCCTGTCCACAGTTCAGGAGCCCCGCTACCCGGCCGTCACCATCACCCTGTCCTCCAGCCGGGGACTCGCGGCAGCGTGGTGTGCCTGCAAGTCAGGCAGCCGGGTTCAGGTAATCAACCCGCCGGAGCAGAACCCGCCCGGCACGGTTGACCAATTGGTGGTGGGCGCGACGGAGGTGTACCGCGGCCGTCGGTCGTGGCGGGCCACGATGAACGTGGAGCCGGCCGCGCCATGGCTAGTCGCCACCGCAAGCGGCCCGCATCGCGCCGCCGCGGCCGGGTCGACGCTCGCCACCGACATCACCGCCGGCGCGATGTCGCTGTCCCTCACCTCCACGGCGGCCGGCGGCCTGTGGACCACGAAGGCGTCCGCGTTCCCCCTCGACCTGCTCATCGGCGGCGAACGGGTCACCGTGTCGGCCATTACCGGCACGTCGAGCCCACAGGCCGCCACCGTCACCGCCCGGGCGGTCAACGGCGTGTCCCGATCTTGGCAGGCTGGCACACCGGTACAGGTGTGGTCGCCGGCCGTCGTTCCACTGTGATGCGAAAGGGTGCCCGATGACGACTGCTGCCGGCGACCTCCTCACGCCGTCGAGGCTCAACCCGATCGCTTTCCAGCTTCAGCTGGCGTCGCTCTACACCCTGACGGGTACGGCCACGGATCTCACCCTGACCAACGTCACCCCGGGCTACGCGCCGAGCACCATGTCTGTGGTTGTGCCGGAGGGCGGCATGGTGGGTCTGGCCGTCTGGACCGGCGATTTCCAGCTCACCTCGTCTGGGGCGGTTACCGCGGCCACTGTCGACCTGACGATCGATGGTGCTGTGCCCACTGGCGCTCCGCAGGCCATCTTCGATCCGGGCAACGTGACCGACGCCCGCGCCACCAATCCGTCGCACTGGCCGTTCTTCCTGGCGGCAGGGTCGCACTTTTTCGGCCTCCGCGCCTCCGTGACGCCCTCGGTCAGCAACGTGCGGCTGAACGCCAAGCACACCGCCCTGTCCATTCTTCTGCACCCGTAGAGGAGCGCATCCATGTCCATGCCCGGTGAGAGCCGCACCTTCCCCGTGAAGTTGACCGTGACGGTCGTGGAGGTTGGTACGGACACCCAGGTGGTCATCGACGTGCCGCTCCCCGTCCCGGCCGGGACGGTGATCAGCAACGAGGAGATTCACACCTTCTACGGCAAGCTCATGGCCGCTTTGCAGGCCAGTCCAGATCTCGGGGTGGCTCGTGCTGAGCTGGTGTCGGAGCAGCGCCTGGACGTCGACCCGGGCATGGCGGCATGACGTCCGCGCCCGACAACTTGCTGGCCGTCCGCCGTTTGCTGCTGGGCGGGCTCGGTCCGCACGGCCTGGCCTCGGCCGAGGTCGGGATCGTGGGAGACCCCGCGCACCGGGGCGGCTACCACTGCGGCTCGGACCGGGTGGTGACCGGCGACTACTCGGTCGTCGAGTCCCCCCGGGACTCCACCGGCCTGACCCTGCACGCCTCGGCCCTGGACGTCGGCACGTTCTCCGTCCGGGCGGGTGGCCGCACCCACAACCTGATGAGCTTCTCCACCTGGTGCGTCGCCCAGTGCGCGGCGGACACTCCGGACAGCCGCGACATCCGCGAGATCATCTACTCCCCTGACGGGAGGGTGGTCCGCCGGTGGGACCGGCTCGGCAGGCGGTCGACCGGCGACAGCTCGCACCTGTGGCACACCCACTTCTCGTTCTTCCGCGACTCGACCAAGGCGGGCCGGGACCAGACCCCGCTGTTCCGCCGCTACCTGACCACCATCGGCCTCCTGAAGGCCCCGATTCCGGAGGCTGACTTGACTCCCGAAGAGCACGAGTGGCTGCGCGACGTCCGCAACGCCCTGCTTGACCCGAACCTGGGCTTCGCGACCACGCCCGGCCAACCGAAGCGGTCGCTGCGGCAGCTGCAACTCGACCTGGCGTGGGTGTTCATTAACGGTCCGGCCAGCTCTGGCGCGTGGGTCGGTGGCGCGCTGTCTCGCATCGCGGAGGCCGCCGGCATCTCGCCTGCCGAGTTGGAGCAAATCGCCGACGCGGCCCGCGAGGGCGCTGCTGAGGCCGCCGCTGCAGCGCTGGCACAGTTGACCCCGGAGGCGATTGCTACGGCGATCCCGCCGACCATGGCCAAGCAGGTCGTCGACGAACTCAACAGGCGTCTCGCGGCCTGACTCGCGCCGAACGGGGGTAATACACCCGTGGACCACGTCCTACAGCTCGGTGCCCTGGCCGGGGCGCTGACCGCCATCGTGACTGCCGTCTACCTCGGGGGGCGCTGGATGCTCCGCACGCTGCGCAGGATCGACGACTGGCTCGACGACTGGTATGGCCAGCCGGCGCGTCCGGGCCAGCCTGCCCGTCCGGGGGTGCCGGAGCGGCTCGCCCGGATCGAGGCTCGGCAGGCGGCGATCGAGGCGCAGCTGCGCCCCAACGGCGGCGGGTCGCTCAGGGACGCGGTCGATCGGGTGGAGCAGACCGTCCGGGGCGAGTAGCCCCTTCAGCTGCCGGCTGGCGCAGAGCCCGGTGCTCGTGCTGGTGCTGCGTCACCTGCCCGCACCCGTCCCGTCGGCAGCGCCATTGCCGGCCCATATCCCAGCAGCCGGCTACCGGGCACGCACCCCATCCCGGGGTGGTGTCCGTGTGCCCGGCGGGGCATGGCTGCGGGATCTCCGCCAGCTGCCCGTCTGGCGTCCGCTCGTACAGCTGCACCACCCGACCGTACCCAGGGAGGTACCCCCGTGTTCACCAAGCGATTCTGGATGGCCGCCGGCGAGCGAGCCGCGAAGAGCAGCGCCCAGGCGCTGCTGATCCTCTGGGGCGGCGACGCCGTCTTCAACGCCTGGCACGCCGACTGGCCGACCGCCGGTGGAGTCGCGGCCGGCGCGGCGGTGCTGTCGGTGCTCACGTCGATCGTGTCGGCGGCCGGGGGTACGCCGGGATCGCCGAGCCTGGTGGCCGGAGACCGGTAGAATCGGCGGCGCGGTGCCGCCGGTCCGGGCCGGCCGGTCACCGTCCAAGCTCCCAATAGGGCCGCACCCTCCGCTTCGGTGGAGGTTCCGGGGTTGCACCGCCGGCCGCCTTCGGGCGCGAGTGCTGGGTAATGCGCGGCCCGCCCACGATGAGCACCACCCTTCGCTCCGATCCGGTGCCGGAGCGAAGGCCCTCAACGACTGCGCCCCCGCTCGGCTTCGGCCGGGCGGGGGCGCTTCGTGCTGTCCGGGGTCAGCTCGCCGCGGCGATCCGCTCGGCCCGCACGTCCCGGATCCGCCGCTTGGCGGTCGCCTCGGACACCTCGAACTCCTCCATGACCAAGCGGACGATCTCGGCGTACGCATGGCCACGGTCCAGCATCGTGCCGATCACGTCCTCGATCGTCTCCGGCTCCTCCGGCTCGGTGCCGTCCAGGTCGAGGTCCACCTCGGCGTCACGAACCTCCAACAGACGGGTCTCAGCCGCCCGGACCCGTCGGCCACCAACCTCAACAATCCGACCCCACCAGCCGGTGTCACGGTCAGTGTCATCGGTGTCAGACACCGCGCTGACCTGCGCGTTGACACCAGCGTCGGTGTCAACGTCGTCGGTGGGGGAGGGGAGTCCCCGCGACCGTCGGTACCAGTCGTGGAGGGTGGCGCCGGTGATGTAGATGATGATGACGACGCCCAGGGCGATGGGGCCGCCCCAGCCACGCGACGGCTCGTCGGCGGCAGCGGCGGCGATGGTGGTGGTCAGCATCAGGCGGCTCCGAACAGCAGTGCGGGCAGGGGCGCGACGAGGCCGGTCACGATGTCGAGCAGGGTGCGGGTGGCGTCGCCGATGAGGCCGTTGGGCAGGTCGGACATCATGCCGAGCAGGATGGCGACGGCCCACATCTTCCCGTTGAGCCGGTAGAGCGGGCTCTGCGGCCAGGTAAGGGTGGCGAACCGGCCGAGCTTCTTCGACGTCTTGACGGGCAGCATGCAGCCGATGGTGTAGATCCACAGGAGGCCGATGCCGACGCCGAGGACGGTGTTGACGCTGGCTCCGGCGATGTACGCGCCGCCGGTGGAGTCAAGCAGGCTCTTGACCACACCGCCGAGGGCGGCAACCGTCTTCTGGTCGGCAGGCGACCCGTCGAAACCCTCCTTGACCGCCGGCACCGCCATGATGAACGCAAGGCGGTCCCGGATGGAGTTCGGGCCGATGCTCATGTAGTCGACGACGATGGCCAGTAGCAGCAGGATGGCCACGGCGGTCGGGGACATGGTGTGCGCCATGTCAGGCCCCCGTCCAGTCGAGCACCTTGGTACCGGTGCGGGCATCCCGGATCTCCAGGCGCGGCGAGTCCATCGGCTCGTTGGCGGCCAGGGCCGCGCGGGTGAGCGCCTGGAGGAGCCGGTCGAGGATCCCGTCGACGCCCGGGCCCTCGAGGTCGAGCTGCTGCGTGAAGACCCGCTGGTGCAACACCTCGTACTCCGCATCGAAAACGTGCACTCGGTAGATGCGTGAGGCCATCAGTCCATCTCCAGGTGCGTCAGGACGGGAAACAGGGCGACGCCGAGGAGCACCATGGCGGTCGCGGCGACCCAGGCAGAGGTGGTGCGCCCGGCGAGGATGGCGGCCAGAGCGGCGACCAGCTCGGCGAGGACGCCGGCCGTGAGGGCAACGGCGATCCGGGTCCACTGCACAGGCCGGGGCACGGCGAGCACGAACGGGCGGACGCCGGCCCGGCGCAGTTCGCGGATGCGCTCGGCGAGCTGCTGGAGACCGCAGGCGGGCAGGGTGATGATGCGGCCGGCAAGAGCGCGCAGCGGCGAGTCCGGGGGGACGTATCCGCAGACGTGGTGAGCCGGGAGCATGATGAGGTTCCTTCCTTCCGGGGAGGGCCGGGGCGCGGCGCTGCTTTGGTCGGTAAGCCGCGCCCCGGGGCGTTCTACTTGGCGTTCTGCTTCTTCCACTCGTTGGCGTAGGTCTTCCCGACACCGGCCAGCGCGGCCAGCTTCCGGTCAGAGGGCGCCCGGCCGTGCTCGGCCAGGTAGGCGTCGTAGGCCGCCCTCGTGCGCTCCGCGTCGGTGCCCGCGGTCGGCTGCTTGGGTGCCCGCCGACGCAGCTTCTGGCCGACCTTCGCGGCCACCGTTGCCCGCTTCGGTCGGGTAGTCGCGGGCACCGGGGCGGCTGCCCGCGCGGGCAGCTCCGGGCCGCCCGCTGGAGCCGGGGCGGCGGGCACTTTGCGGGCAGGGTCCGCAGCGCCCGCCACGGGCACCGCCGGCCGGATCGCGGGCAGAATGGCGGGCAGCGGAGCACCCGCGGGCGGCCACACGCCGAGCGCCCGCTCGGCCAGCGCGATTCGGGCCATCTGCGGCGCGAGCCCAACACGAGCCGCGGCGATCCCCCGCTCCAGCTTCCGGCACTCCCGGATGCCCGGGTCGCTCTCGTCGACCGTCTCGGCAGGCGCACGCAGCTGCCCGCGCAGCGCCGCCCACGCGGCCTTCAACCGGCTACCCGGGTTGCCCGCCCGTGCGGCTCGCTGGGCATCCCGGTGAGCGTGGTACCCGGCCCACGCCTCGCGCGGGTCACGGACGTTGTGCTCGATGCTCCACCGCTCTGCCTTCCATGTGCGGATCGGGAACGCCCTGCGGCGCTTGCGGTCGAACACCGCGCCGGTCTCGTCGAGCAGGTCCTTGCGGAGCAGTTGCACGTGTTGGGCGCGGCGGGTGTGCAGCCCCCACAGCCAGGGGGAAAGCAGCGATGCCATGCCGGAGCCGACGGCGAACGGGGTCGGCGTCCAGTTCGGGCCGTCGAAGTGGCTGTAGTTCATTGCGCCGACGATGCCGGCGATGAGGTAGGCGCGGCGGCGCATCTCGGCGGCCGTGCCGGTGGCGCTCTGGAGCAGTGCGTCGTGGGCATGCCAGTTCACGTACAGGCTGATGGACTCGACGGTCGCGGCGTAGACCAGGGCGACCGCGATCCGGGCGGCTGGGTGCCATGCGGCCGGGGTGCGGGTGAAGGCGTACGCGGTCTGCCCACCGACTGCGGCGAGGTTGACCAGAAGCAGCGGCGCGACGTACCGGGCAGTGTCGGCCCACCGGCGCAGAGCAGCATGGCGCCGGGTCCGTGCCTTGGCCTTCGCTTTGCGGGCCTTCTTCTCCGCGCGGGCGCGTTCACGCTCTGCGGCGCGGCGGGCTGCCCGGTCCGCGTCGGCCTGTTCCTGGGCGGCGACCCGCGCCAGGCGGCGGCGTTCGTCCTCGGCGCGAATTCGTGCCTGCTCGACCTCGGCCAGCTCGGCCGGGGAGAGCCGGGTCCGACTGATCAGCTTCATGCCGAACAGTGTGCCACACTAGACACGTTAGACACACTAGGCATGTTGATGGGAGGTGCAGTGTCGATCACCGCGACCCTCGACACGCCCGCTACGATCGGCACGATGCCGAGGACCGTTGACGACCTGAGACAGGCGCTGGACGCTGGCGAGTGGCTACGGCCCGCCGACGCCGCCCTGGTCATCGGCGTGTCCAAGAGCGTCGTCGTCCGGATGCTCACCGCAGACCCGCCGAAGATGCGCTACCGGGTGAAAGCCGGCACGGGACGGCATCGCGAGTGCCACCCCGACGACGTCCGCCGAGAGATGGAAGCCCGCCACCAGGTGCACGGCGAGTAGTAGTAACCCCAGACGCAAAGCCGCCCCCGACCGTGCTGGTCGGGGGCGGCTTCGTCACATGGTGGGCTGGCCGGAGCCGGAGCAGCGGCTACGCGAACCCATCGCCTGATGAGGCGGGCATGGGCTGCCGGGGGCTACGCCGACACGGGCTCCGCAGACGGAGCAGGAACTTTGAGGTGCCATGACTGGACTCCCTGGGGGATTCGGTAGTCCGGGTGAGGGTCGGTCTCGGGCTCGGCCATCGAGCCGGACGCCGCCGTGGCGCGCAGGTACACCACCGACCCGTCGCGGCCGGTGAGCCGGAGCGCCGCGGCGACCGGCGACTCAACGCCGGCCTGACGGCACAGCTCCCACTTCGTGAACTGGTCCGGGCGGGCGACGTCGAGCAGCTGGTGGGCGAGCACGAGGAGACGAGCGGCCCGCCACTTCGGCGGGAGCGGCTCGGCGGGCAGCGGTACCGGCGTGGCGTCACGCGGCGGCACGGCCACCCACAGCATCGCGGCGGACCCGGACCGGTGGACGGCCTTGACCCCGGCCGGAGACTGTCCGCCGGGCTGGGCGTCCCGGCCGTACCGCTCGACGGCGGTGATGTCCGGGTGCTCGGCGGCGAGGAGCAGCTGCTCCATCACGTCCAGGGCCTGGGATGTCTGCACTACGGTCTCCGATCGGGGGATTCAGGCAGCTCACGGGCCGGGCCAGTTTACCGGCGGCCCTCGGGGGTGCTCGGCTCCAGCGCACCGGTGCCTACTCGTTGAGCGCGTCGTAGAGGGCGGTCGGCAGCACAGCCACCCGGATGCACCACTCGCGGGCGCACGCGACGCTCTCCAGCCGGCAGTCCAGGCCGTGGGCGCGGACCCAGACCAGGCCCAGCGGGTGCTCTTCGCCGCCAACGTGCACGATTCGCAGGTCGACGTCCATCGCGCCCAGAACGCCGAGATGGGTCATCCACTGGCCGGATCGCAGCGCGACCCGGGTGCCGGGCGGCACGTCGGGCGTCACCATGAGACCGCCATGGCAGGTCGTTCGGCTCGGTCGAGGCGGAACTCGGCGAGGATGCCCTGCGCCCAGTCGAGCAGCTCGCACCCCTCGGCGGCGCACTGCTGGCAGTCCGCCAACTGGTGGGTTCGCACGGTCCATGACGCGACCTGGACGACGTCGGGGACGGTCATGACCTCGACGAAGCGGCTCACTGGGTGCGGTGGCGTTGGCCGGGCGTCATCAGCGGCGCCACGGTCGGGATGAGGGTCGGTCCGTCCCAGCTGGGCGCGGCTGGGGCGGGGTAGGCGCCGGCCCGCTGGCCGTAGCGGGTTGCTGGGCCGGTGAGGTCGATCTGTGCGTGCCGCCGACGGCGCCAGCGAAAGGGCCAAATCATCGTCGCTCCTCGCGTCCCGGGACCGAGGCGGCCGGCCCTGTTGGCTCGGCCGCCCCTGCCCTTCCGGTGGAGCAGCGGCACTTCGCGTATTGCGTCGGGTAGCACCGCCGCTGAGGGGTGCAGCTGCCCAGCACCACGGGGGGAGCGCTGGGTAACCGGTCCCTCACTGCTAGGGTTGCGTGTAGATCGGCGATCTTCCAGGTACGCCCTGTACAGCAATCACGACGCGGTAGCGCAACTCGTACGCTACGTACCAGTCACGGCGTGCAGCCGACCAGCGACGCAAGATCGGCAAGCTCCCTGCTCATCGTCCGTCGCCGCCCCTCCGCGATGGACTGCACGATCTCCCGCGCGTACCGCTGCTGCCGCAGCCACGCCGGCGCCCGATCGGCCAGCTCGACGAGCACCCCCGTGGCGTCGGCGTACGCGCCGGTCTGCACGTGCGACCACGCCACGTCCAGGCGGTGCCGCTGCCGAGACGACGGCGTTACCTGCGGCGACCGCTCCATCTGCTGGGCCAGGCGTAGCGCCTGATCCGGCTGGCCGGCGATGACCGCCGACTCGACGCGCATCAGCTGCACGCCCTCCGCGCTGTAGTCGTTGCCCATGACGTCGGCGTTCGGGTTCGGCTGGCCGCCGAGCCGGTGCGCGCCGGCTGCAGCCAGGTCGAGCATCTGCTCCGCGTCGTCGTGCCGGGCGTCCCGGACCGCTGCCGACGCACCCTTCATGAGCAGGAATCCCCAGGCGGCGAGCTGCTCCGGGGTGGCCTGCGACAGCCGCGGCTCGACCTGGTCGGCGGTACGCACGGCGAGCGCCTCGGCCTCGGCGAATCGGGCCTGCCGCAGCAGCAGCCAGCACATCGGCGCGACGGCACCTGCGCCCACCACCTGGTCGCCGCTGCGCCGAGCGTGGTCCAGCGCGCCGCTGAGGGCAACGTGGGCCAGGTCGACGCGGCGCAGCTGGATCAGGAGTCTGCCGGCAAGCTGGTGGGCCTGCGAAGCGAGAGCGTGCGCCGCCAGCTGCTCGTCGCCGGTCGTGACGTCGACGAGGGTGCGGGCCTCGCCGAGCAGCGATGGCACGAGCGACAGGGTGGCAGCGTAGTCGTTGGAGTGGTACAGGGTGTTCGCCGCCCGCACGGCCCGCCGGACGGTCGCCGGTGTGGGCGGCTCACTCTCGGCATCGCCGGTGACCGGCTGACCGTCCAGCCCGGCGACCGGGGTCAGCGCGCGGCGGACGTCGACGAGGCCGAGCGGCGCGGCGTCAGGTTCACGCATGGCCTGCGCCCGGGCAGCGGACCCCATCAGCGTGGTGGTGGCCACCTGCAGCGCGCGGGCGAGCTTCTCCAGGGTCGACATGCGGGCGCTGGTCCGGTCGTTGCGCTCCAGCTTGCGGATCGTCTCGACGCTGACGCCAGCGCGCTCGGCCAGCTGATCCTGCGTGAGGGTAGAGGTAGTGCGGATACGGCGCAGATGGTCGCCGATGGTCTGGTCCATGCTCGACTCTCCCAGGTAGCGGTCTGGGCGGCGGGCCGCCGGTCCGCTACAGCCCGACGGCACCGCCACTGCCGACGGTACCCCTGGCCGGCTATCGGCGTGGGAGAGCGCGCCGAACTGGGGTACCGGGGGACCGAGGATCCCCGGGTCCGATGTGGAGGTGAGGTCCGTACCGTGCGCTAATGATCGACTTTCGGGCGGAGAGGGCTGTCTACCAGCAGCTCGCTGACCTGCTGCGCGAGGAGATCGCGTCGGGGCGGATCGGCCCGGGTGAGTTGCTGCCGTCAAGTAAGCGCCTGGAGCAGGAGCACGGCGTAAGTCGGGAGACGGTCCGCCGGGCTCTGGCGGTGCTACGCGGCGAGGGGCTGATTGTCACCGAGCCCAGCTACGGTACCCGCGTGCGGGTGGCCGAGGAACGAAAGCGGGTATCGGTGCCGCGGGGAGCGTCGGTGATCAGCCGCCCAGCTACCGCTGCTGAGCGAGAGCAGTTGGACATCCCGCTTGGTGGTCATGTTCTGGTGGTGATGGTCGGCGGGCGGGTGCGGGGGCCGGTACATGCGGCAGATCGGACGGAGCTGACCACCGCCTGATTTCCGGCCGAATGAGGGAGTTTGGCGCGTCAAGATCGACGATCAAGGAAAATATGTAACGCGCAGCATGCCGAGAGCGATATCACTAGTAGGCCGCCGTCGGAGCGCTGTGGACTCGCCCTCCTCGGACTCCGGCGGCGGTCCCATATTATCCATCGACCTTTACGAATGCTGCTAGGCCGCTTGGTCGGGATCCGACAGCACGGCTGACCGTGGTTTGCGAACCAGTACGGACGTGCTGGTCAACGGGGTACGGGTCTGGGTCGACCGGGGCGACGGGCTGCGTCAGGTGGCGGTGCCGATCGGCACCGTCGACGACGTACGACGCCTGGCGCAGCGGCTCACCGCGGCCGCCGGGCGCAGGCTGGACGACGGTTGCCCGTACGCCGACGCGCGGCTGCCGGACGGCACCCGGCTGCACGCCGTCCTGCCCCCGGTGGCGACCGACGGCCCCTACCTGTCGCTGCGTACCTTCCGGCAGCGACCGTTCACCCTCGACGAGCTGGTACGCCACGGCACTGTGCCCCGTCCCGTCGCCCCGCTGCTCGCCGCCGTCGTCGCGGCCCGGCTCGCGTACCTGGTCACCGGCGGCACCGGCTCGGGCAAGACCACCCTGCTCAACACGCTGCTCGGGATGGTCCCGCCGACCGAGCGGATCGTGCTGGTCGAGGACGCCGCCGAGCTGCACCCCGGGCACCCGCACGTGGTGGGGCTGCAGGCGCGTACGGCCAACGTGGAGGGATCGGGCGTGGTCGGCCTCAGCGAGCTGGTCCGGCAGGCGCTGCGGATGCGCCCCGACCGGCTGGTGGTGGGGGAGTGCCGGGGCGCGGAGGTGGTCGATCTGCTCGCCGCGCTCAACACCGGCCACGACGGCGGGGCGGGGACGCTGCACGCGAACACCCCGGCGGACGTGCCGGCCCGACTGGAGGCGCTGGGGCTGCTCGGCGGGCTGCCCCGGGCGGCTCTGCACGCCCAGGTGGCCGCCGCGTTGCAGGTGCTTCTTCAGGTGCGTCGCGGTTCCGCCGGCCGGGTGCTGGAATCGATCTGTCTGCTGCTGCCCGAAGGGCCCGACCGGCTGGTCACCGTCGTGCCGGCCTGGATGCGGGGCCGGGGCGTCGGGTTGGCCGGCCGGGCACTCGCCACCCTGCTGCGGAATCGAGGTGTGGCGGTCCCACCGATCCTCTGCGAACCGTGGCCGGGCTCGGCGGGGTCGGAATGAGCCCCCTGCTCGGGCTGGTCACGGTGCTGATGGCCCGGCCACGACGGGCGCTGCTGCTGGTCGGCGTCGCCGGTGCGGCAGCCGGTACGGCCACCGCCGGCCCGGTGGCCGGAGTCCTCCTCGCCTGCTACGGCGTGCTCGGTACCCGGGCCGCACTCCGGAGACGGGCCGACCGGCACGCGGCCCGGGACCACCGGCGTCGGCTGGACCAGCTCTGCGGCCTCGCCGCCGACCTGCGGGCGGGACTGCCCGTCCCCGAGCCGGACGACCGCCCGGACCGCCTCGCCCGGCTGACCCGGGCCGCCGTGCGGCTGGCCGACCGCACCGGAGCGCCCCTGGCGGAACTCCTGGAACGCATCGAGGCGGACGCCCGCGCGGTGGACCGGGGGCTCGCCGCCGCCACCGCGCAGGCCGCCGGTGCGCGGGCCACCGCCCTGCTGTTGGCCGCCCTTCCGGCCGGCGGGATCGGCCTCGGCTACGGCATCGGCGCCGACCCGCTGGCGGTACTGCTGCACACCCCCGTCGGCGCGGTCAGCGCGGTGACCGCAGCCGCCCTGCAGACCGGCGGGCTGCTCTGGGCCGAACGGCTGGGCCGGGTGTCCGACGGGCACGGCCGATGACGACCGGGCAGCCGATGACCGCCGCCGCGTTGCTGACCGCGGCCGCGCTGCTGGTGGCCGTATTCCCGGCATCGGTCCGGCCCGCCCGCCGGCTGCGTGGCCTGCTCACGGGTACGCGCAGACCGGGCAGGTCGACGAATCCGCCGGCTGCTGCCGTCGAGCGAACGCTGTCCGGCGACACGGGCCGGTGGCGGGGCGCGGTACGGCTCGGCTCCGGGCTGGCCGGGCTGGCGGTCGCGGTGCTGGTCGGTGGCGTGCCCGGATGTCTGGCCGGAGTGCTGGTTGGTCTGGCGGCACACCGACTGCTGCGGCGCATCGAACCACCGGCGGTCCGCGAGCGCCGGCTGCGCGAAGTCGCTGACCTGCCGCTGGCCGCCGATCTGCTGGCGGCGGCGCTGCGCGCCGGCGCTCCGGTGGACCGCGCGGTGCTGGCCGTGGCCGACACGCTCGGCGGCCCGCTGGCGGCCCGCCTCGGTCGGGTGGGCCGGACGCTGCTGCTCGGCGGCGAGCCGCAGGAGGCGTGGGCGCACCTCGGCTCGGTGCCGGGGGCGGAACGCGTGGTGGCCGCCGCGCAGCGCTCCTCGCGCAGCGGGTCCGCGCTCGCCGGGGCGCTGACCCGGGTCGCCGACGACCTGCGGGCCGACCGCGCCACCGCCGCCGAGGCAGCGGCGCGTCGGGCGGGCGTGCTGATCGTCCTGCCGCTGGGTCTGTGCTTCCTGCCGGCCTTCATTCTCGCCGGCCTGGTGCCGGTGATCGTCGCCGTCCTCGGCGACGTGCTCTGACAACCCATCGAGAAGGGACACACTGTGCGCAGACTCCGTACCCGTATCCGCAGCCGGCTGCGCGGGGACGCGGGCATGAACACCGCCGAGTACGCCGTCGGCACCCTCGCCGCGGTGGCGTTCGCTGGCATCCTGCTCAAGGTCCTCACCTCCGGCAACGTCCAGTCCGCGTTGACCGCCGTGATCGACCGGGCGCTCAAGTGAGCGCGCGCCGGTGGGCCGGTCGCGACCGGGGATCCTTCACCGCCGAGCTGGCGGCCGGCCTGCCGGCGCTGCTCCTGCTGCTGCTGACCGGGGTGACCGCGGTCGAGGCGGTCACCACCAGAGCCGCCTGCCTGGACGCGGCGCGGGAAGCGGCCCTCGCCGCTTCCCGCGGCTCGGACGGCAGCACGGCCGGCACCCGGATCGCCCCACCCGCCGCGACGGTCGCGGTGTCGGCCGACGCGGCTCGGGTCACCGTCACCGTCCGGGCTCCGGTCCGGGCGCTCGGTGCCCGACTTCCCCGGCTCACCGTGGAGGCCACCGCGGTCGCCGCCGTCGAGCCGGGCACCCCGGTGAGCCGGCCATGACAGTGCCGGGCGTACGGTCGCGCGACGCCGCCGACCGGGGCGGCGCGACCATCTGCCTGCTCTTCCTCGGATTGGTGTTCGTGCTGGTCGGAGCCTTCGGAGCGGCCATCGGCACGGCCCGGCTGGCGCGGCACCAGGCCCGGGTGGCCGCCGACTTCGCCGCGTTGGCCGCGGCGGGGCAGGCACCGGGCGGGCACGGGCCGGCGTGCCGCGCGGCCGAGGAGTTGGCGGCCGCCAACCGGGCCCGGTTGACCGGCTGCCGGCTGGACGGGCTCGACGCGCTGGTGACGGTCGAGGTACCGGTGACCCCGCTGCCGGGCCTGCACCGGGCGGCCACCGCCATCGCTCGCGCCGGCCCGGTGCGCGGCTGACGGAGACCGGTGGCGCTGACGGTCAGCAATCGGCGCCGGGTGTGACTGCCGACCACACCCGGCACCGGCGACGTGATCGGTGGCGGCTGGGTGATTTCGACATGCCGGGCCTGCTGCCGCTGAGCTGCAAACGATCACCCGGCCAGCCGAGCGCCGACCGGGGTGAGCCGCACCCGGCCGGCGGACGACGGTCAGCGGGCCTGGAGGGCGTCCAGACCGATCGCCATCGCGATCACCAGGCGGCGGTCGATCTGCGGGTTCTGCACCTCGACGACGTACCGGTCGCGCAGCCCCCACTTCTTCACCACGGAGAAGAACGGCTGACCACCGCCGACAAAGTCGAAGTGGTACGGCAGCCAGGAGAGCGAGTCGACGAACCGGCGCAGCAGCGCCACCGGCAGGCTCCGCTCCTGGCCGGTGACCTGCGGCAGGCCGGGCTGCTCCACGTGCCAGGTGGAGCGCAGCAGGGACTGCGCGAAGTCCTTGCGGAACAGGCCGAGCGGGTTGCCCGCGTGGTCGGTGACGTCGTAGGTGGCGCCGAGGTCGACCCGCTGGCGGGCCTTGAAGCCGAGCAGCGGCTGCTGCTTGGAGTCGTCGCGGTAGATGGTCACCTGTTCCTTGAAGGCGAGCCGCTTCTGTTGCGCGAATGCCAGCAGTTCGCCCTCCTGGCCGTCCGGGCCCACGGCGTGGACCTCGTACTGGTTGACCATCAACCGGATCCGTTGCCGGACGTGGAACCGGTGCTGTGCCTGCAAACTGTCGAGCTGCATGGAGTTTCTCCTGTCAAAGGGTGGCCGGAGTGTCGCACGCCGGCGCGCAGAACGACGGCCGCCACGGCAGCACCGAGGAGTCCGTCGTCCGTCGGGGCACCCCGCGTCGGATCGCGCAGCCCGCCGGTCAGCGTCCGCCGTCGACGGTCACCTTCATGGCCCAGGAGTTGAGCACCTGGTGGATGGTGCGTAGGCGCTCGTTGATCTGCTCCAGCCGTTCGGCCTGGGCGAGGTTTGCCATCGCGGCCCCCAACGCGATCTGCTGGTCAGGGGTGAGGTTGTCCTGGTCGATGTTGTAGAGCAGGTCGACGGTCTCGGCGATCGTGTCGGCCATGGCTTCTTCTCCTCGGGCAAGAAGACGACAGGTCGGCGGATCCTGACCGGCGAATCCGATCAATGGAAGCGCTCCCATCTCCTTGCCCACATGCTCTGCCCCTCATGCACCCTTCCCACAACCCGGACCCGCCGGCCACCTGTTGGCCAGCCCTCAACCGGCGAAACCGCCCCCGGAGAGCAGGTACGGCCAGGACGCTGCCGGACGGAAGACAAAACGTGGTCGGGACGCAGACAGCAGGGCGGCCGGGTGCGCGGCCCGGGACGGCAGGCGCGGTTACGGCATCGGCTGGCGCGGCACCGACGCCCCCGAGCCGCCCGCCGGACCGCCCACCGAGCCGTCCGCCGGGGCGGGCAGGTGTCCGAGCACCACGTCCAGGACGCGGACCGCGTCCGGCTTGGACAGCGGATTGTTGCCGTTGCCGCACTTCGGCGACTGCACGCAGGACGGGCAGCCGGCCTCGCAGCCACACTCGGCGATCGCGTCCCGGGTGGCGCGCAGCCACGCCGCCGCCGTCCGGTACGCGCGTTCGGCGAAACCCGCCCCGCCCGGGTGGCCGTCGTAGACGAAGACGGTCGGCGCTTCGGTGTCCGGGTGCACCGCGGTGGACAGGCCGCCGATGTCCCAGCGGTCGCAGGTGGCCATCAGCGGGAGCAGCCCGATCGCGGCGTGCTCGGCGGCGTGCAAAGCGCCCGGGATGTCGGCCGCCTCGACGCCGGCTAGAGCCAGCGACCGCGGCGACACGGTGAACCACACCGCGACGGTGCGCAGTTCCCGCGCCGGCAGGTCCAGCGGGCGGGTGTCGATCACCTCGCCGGAGGCGATCCGCCGTCGCTGGTACGAGACCACCTGGTTGGTCACGTCCACCTCGCCGAGGAAGAGCCCCACCGGTCCGGCGTCGAGGTACGAGCGGACCGACACCACCGACAGCGAGGTGACGTCCCGGGCGTGGGTGGACCAGTCCGGCTCCTCGGCGTGCACCAGCGCGCACCCGTCGGCCAGGTCGAGGGCGTCGACCACGTACGAGACGCCCTGGTGCAGGTAGACCGCCCCGGGGTGGACGAGGACGTGCGACGAGCCGGCGTCCACGGTGCCGAGCAGCCGCCCGGTCGACGCCTCGACCACGCAGACCGGAGCGCCGTCGGAGCCGCGTAGGTCCACCTCGGGCCGTTCCCGGTGCCGCCAGTACCACCCGGTCGGGCGCTGCCGCAGCGCGCCGGCCGTGACCAGGGAGTCGACCGCCTCCTTCGCCCCGTCGCCGAAAAGTTCCAGGTCGGCCGGGGTGAGCGGGGCTTCGGCGGCGGCGCAGGCGAGCTGCGGGGCGAGCACGTACGGGTTGGCCGGGTCGAGCACGGTCGCCTCGACGGGCCGCCCGAACAGCGCCTCCGGGTGGTGCACCAGGTAGGTGTCGAGCGGATCGTCCCGGGCCACCAGCACCGCCAGGGCCTCGTCGCCGGAGCGTCCGGCCCGCCCGGCCTGCTGCCAGAGCGAGGCCCGCGTGCCGGGCCAGCCACAGATCAGCACCGCGTCCAGTCCGACCAGGTCGACGCCGAGTTCCAGGGCGTTGGTGGAGGCGAGACCGAGCAGTTCGCCGTGCAGCAGGGCCCGTTCCAGCTCGCGCCGCTCCTCGCGCAGGTAACCGGCCCGGTAGGCGGCCACCCGGTCGCCCAGTCCGGGCACCGCCTCGTCGAGTGCGCGTCGGGCGTTGGCCGCCACCACCTCCGCGCCGCGCCGGGAGCGGACGAAGGCGAGCGTGCGTACCCCCTCGGCGACGGTGTCGGCGAGCAGGTCCGCGGTCTCCCGCAGCGCCGACCGGCGGACCTGGAGCAGATCGGCGTCGGGGGCGGGCGTGGCGGCGGCCGGCAGCAGCGGCGGCTCCCAGAGCGCGAAGGTCACCCCGCCGCGCGGCGAGGTGTCCTCGGTGACGGCGACCACCGGCAGCCCGGTGAGCCGCCCGGCGGCCGTCGCCGGGTCACCCGAGGTGGCCGAGGCGAGGACGAAGACCGGCGTACCACGAAAGCGCGCGCACTGCCGGCGGAGTCGGCGCAGGACGTGCGCGACGTGCGAGCCGAACACGCCCCGGTAGGTGTGGCACTCGTCGACCACCACGTACGCCAACCGGCGCAGGAAGCCGGACCACCGCGCGTGCCCGGGGAGGATGCCGTGGTGCAGCATGTCCGGGTTGGTCAGCACGAACCGGGCGTGCCGGCGGATCCACTCCCGTTCGGCGCGCGGGGTGTCCCCGTCGTAGGTGGCCGGGCGTACCCCGTCGAGGCCCAGGTCGGCGACGGCGCGCAGCTGGTCGGCGGCGAGCGCCTTGGTCGGGGCCAGGTACAGCACGGTGGCCCGGGGGTCGGCGAGCAGCGTGGCCAGTGCCGGCAGTTGGTACGCCAGCGACTTGCCGGACGCCGTCCCGGTGGCCACCACCACGTGGTTTCCGGCGTACGCCAGCTCGGCGGCCTCGGCCTGGTGCCGCCAGGGGGCGACCACGCCGCGCCCGGCGAACGCCGCCCGCAGCGGCTCGGGGGTCCACCGCGGCCAGGGCGCCGGCTCGCCCGGCCGGGCCGGAACCCGTTCGACGTGGGTGACCGGATCGGTGCCGTGGTGGCGGGCGCGCAACCGGCCCAGCAGTTCCCCGGGCGCCGCCGGCTGCCGGCGACCGGGGCCGGGTCCTGCCGATGCGGTGGCTGCGGGGTTCACGTCCTGCACTTTCATGAGGGTGTTCGGGTGGTGAACGACCGGGGGGATGGGTAAGGAGGAGCCGCCGCCGGTGACCGGAGGTCGGCCCGGCGGGGATGGTTAGATGCCCAGGAGAGTTTACGACTCTCGGAGGAGGACTGATGGAGCTGTCGCTGGCGACCCGCACCGTGGGGGAGCACACGGTGCTTGAGGTCGGCGGTGAGGTGGACGTCTACACCGCACCTCGGCTGCGCGAACGGCTCCTCGAACTGATCGACGGTGGCGCCCGGCAGGTGATCGTCGATCTCGGCCGGGTCGACTTCCTCGATTCCACCGGCCTGGGGGTGCTGGTCGGTGCCCTCAAGCGGCTCCGCTCGGCGAACGGATCGTTCGCTCTGGTCTGCGACAAGGAGCCGCTGCTCAAGATCTTCCGGATCACCGCCTTGGACCAGGTCTTTCCGTTGCACCCGACGATCGAGGCGGCGATCGCGGCCGATCCGAGCGGCGCCGGCGCGTGATGGCCACGGTCCGGCTCTCCTTCTCGCCGGCTCCGGTGCACGTGCGTACGGCCCGCCTGGTGGGGGTCGCGGTGGCCCGCCGGGCCGGGGTGCGCGAGGATCTGCTCGACGAGGTGCGTCTGGCCATCGGTGAGGCGTGCACCCGCGCTGTGGCGCTGCACCGACAGTACGGACTGCCCGATCCGGTGCTGGTGGAGATGTCCGACTCCGGGGCGTACCAGGTGCGTGTGGTGGACCGGGCGCCGATCGAGGCGGGCATCGGCCTGGCCGCGTTGAACGCCGACGAACTGGCCAACGAGTCGCTCACCGACGAGGCACTCACCACGGGCGTCGGGTTCGCCCTGCTCGCCGGCTTCGTCGAGGATCTTCAGGTCCGTCCGGTGGACGAGGGGGTCGGCACCGAGGTCCGGATGGTGTGGCCGGTCGGTCGCTGACCTTCACTTTCCCGTACGAGGTCGTGACCCCACGTGGTCGCGGCCTCGTCGCGTCTCTGGGCTCCCATATCAGATTTTTTCTCATAACACAGTTAGAAATATCATCAGGACACGGTGTGCCCCGGTTGTGACCTCCAACACTAGGCAGGGCTACAGTCTGTGGGTTGTCAGCACGTGAGCCCTCCCGCAACCAGCGGATATGGACGTTGATCATGGTCCGTCGGGGCGGGTTGGCGCGCGTGCGCAACCGCATCCAGGCGCCGGGCAGACGTCCACTGGCCGGCGCGACCGTGTCGGTACAGGAGGACACAGATGTCCGGGACCATGGCCGCCCCCGAAGGCGGCGCGCTGTCCCTCACCGGAGCGAACCTGACGTACGTCGTCATCGCGGCGGTCATCGCCGCGGTGGCCCTCGTCTTCGCCGCGGCCTTGACCAAGGCCGTGCTGGCAGCCGGTAAGGGCACCACCAACATGCAGGAAATCTCCGGAGCGGTACAGGAGGGGGCCTCCGCGTACCTGCTCCGGCAGTTCAGGACGCTGGCGATCTTCGTCGTCATCGCCGTCGTACTCCTCTTCCTGCTGCCGGTGCACGACACCGACGGCAGCGAGGTCGCGGTGAAGATCGGCCGTTCGGCGTTCTTCGTGGTCGGTGCCCTGTTCAGCGCGTTCATCGGCGGGGCCGGCATGTGGCTGGCCACCCGCGCCAACCTCCGCGTCGCCGCCGCGGCGCGCGAGGCGCAGGGCGGGCGCGAGGCCGCCATGAAGATCGCCTTCCGCACCGGCGGCGTGGTCGGCTTCCTCACCGTCGGCCTCGGCCTCCTCGGCGCCGCGCTGGTCGTCATCCTGTTCGAGGGGGACGCCCCGACCGTGCTGGAGGGCTTCGGCTTCGGCGCCGCCCTGCTGGCCATGTTCATGCGGGTCGGCGGCGGCATCTTCACCAAGGCCGCCGACGTCGGTGCCGACCTGGTCGGCAAGGTCGAGCAGGGCATCCCCGAGGACGACCCCCGCAACGCCGCCACCATCGCCGACAACGTCGGCGACAACGTCGGCGACTGCGCCGGCATGGCCGCCGACCTCTTCGAGTCGTACGCGGTCACCCTGGTCGCCGCTCTGATCCTCGGCCGCGCCGCGTTCGGCGAGGCCGGTCTGGTCTTCCCGCTGATCATCTCCACCATCGGGGTGCTCATCGCCATCGTCGGGGTCTTCATCACCCGGCTGCGCGCCTCGGACCGCAACGGCCTGACCGCCATCAACCGCGCCTTCTACCTCTCCGCGGTCCTCTCCGCGGTGCTGGTCGCCGTCGCCGCCTTCCTCTATCTCCCGGCCACCTTCGCCGAACTGGAGGGCGGCCTCACCGGCGTCGACGAGAACCCGCGTCTGGTGGCCATCGGCGCGGTCGTCATCGGTATCGTGCTGGCCGCCGCTATCCAGGCGCTGACCGGCTACTTCACCGAGACCAACCGGCGTCCGGTGCAGGACATCGGCGCCAGCTCGCAGACCGGCCCGGCCACCGTCATCCTCGCCGGCATCAGCGTCGGCCTGGAGTCGGCGGTCTACTCGGCGCTGCTCATCGGCGCCGGTGTCTTCGGCGCGTTCCTGCTCGGCGGCAGCTCCATCACGCTCTCGCTGTTCGCGGTGGCGCTGGCCGGCACCGGCCTGCTCACCACCGTCGGCGTGATCGTGGCGATGGACACCTTCGGCCCGATCTCCGACAACGCCCAGGGCGTGGCCGAGATGTCCGGCGACATCGACGAGAACGGCGCGCGCATCCTCACCGAACTGGACGCGGTCGGCAACACCACCAAGGCGATCACCAAGGGCATCGCCATCGCCACCGCCGTGCTCGCCGCCACCGCACTGTTCGGGTCGTACACCGACACGCTGCGCAGCTCGTATGCCACCGCCGGGGTCGGCGACGTCGGCACCGAGATCCTCAACTCGCTGAACGTGGCCAACCCGCGCAACCTGGTCGGCCTGATCATCGGCGCGGCGGTGGTCTTCCTCTTCTCCGGGCTGGCCATCAACGCGGTGTCCCGTTCGGCCGGCGCGGTGGTGATGGAGGTCCGCCGGCAGTTCCGCGAACTGCCCGGCATCATGGACGGCACCCAGCGCCCGGAGTACGGCAAGGTCGTCGACATCTGCACCCGGGACGCCCAGCGGGAGCTGATGACCCCCGGTCTGCTCGCCATCCTCGCCCCGATCGCGGTCGGGTTCGGCCTCGGGCCGGGCGCGCTGGCGTCGTACCTGGCCGGGGCGATCGGGGCGGGCACCCTGATGGCGGTCTTCCTGGCCAACTCCGGTGGCGCCTGGGACAACGCCAAGAAACTCGTCGAGGACGGCGCGTACGGCGGCAAGGGCTCCGAGGCGCACGCCGCCACCGTCATCGGTGACACCGTCGGCGACCCGTTCAAGGACACCGCCGGCCCGGCGATCAACCCGCTGATCAAGGTGATGAACCTGGTCTCGCTGCTGATCGCGCCGGCCGTGGTGGCGTACAGCGTCGGCGACGAGCGCAACACCCCGCTGCGGGTGGCCATCGCGGTGGTCGCGACCCTGGTCGTCGTCGCAGCGGTGGTGTTCAGCAAGCGCAAGGGCGTCGCCATGGACTCCTCCTCCGGCGGCGGGACCGGCACCGACGCGGGCAACCACGAACGCGCCACGGTCAAGGCCTGATCCTCGGTAGGCAACGGTCCCCGGTCGACCACGTCGACCGGGGACCGTCCGCCTGACCGGTGGCGCGTTTCCCGCGAGGCCGTACGCTGCCTTGCATGCGTACGTGCCGGGCGGCAGCCGCCGGAAGGATCACGGTGGTCCTGGCCACGCTCGTACTCGTCGTCACCGGCTGCGGTGGCGGGCCCAGCCCCCGGGTCTGGGCCGCCTCGGTCTGCGAGGCACTCACCCCGTGGCGGGCCGAGATCAACAAGCTGACCAGCAGCACCAAGCAGCAGATGACCGCGCAGACCACCCCGGCTCAGGCCAAGGAGAACCTGGTGCGGCTCTTCGCCGGCGCGGCGCAGGCGAGCGAGACCGCCCGCCGCCAGGTCGCCGCCGCCGGGGTGCCGGAGACCGAGCACGGGGAGGAGATCTCCCAAGGTTTTCGGACCACCCTGGAGAAGGTGCGGGACGCGTACGGCCGGGCCCGGGACACCATCGACGGGCTCGGCACCACCGAGCCGGCCGCCTTCTACGACGGCGTCAGGGCCACGGTCGAGACCCTGACCAAGGAGTACGACGAGAGTGCGCTGGACACCAGCCGACTCGACTCGGAAGAGCTCAAACAGGCCTTCGACGAGGTCCCGGAGTGTCGCTGACCCCTGCCGACCCCACCCCCCGACCGGTGCGCCAGCTCTCGCTGTTCGGCACCGAGGCCGCGGACCCGTCGGTCGCCGACCTGGCCGGCCTGCTCGCCGGTCCCGGCGAGGTGGTCCGGATGGGGCGCACCGCCCGGCTGTCGATCACGGTCGACGCCGCCTGGCGGGTGCACGTGCTCGTCGCCGAGCTGCGGGCGCGCGGGCTCGCCGCGAGCTGGGAGTCGATTGGGGAGCAGGCGGTGGGCGAACCCGCAGCGCCGCCGCGGTTCGCGGTCCGAACGTCGTACGTCCGGACCCTGGCGCCGCTGGCCACGGCCTGGCTGGCCGGCCACGGGCGCAAGCGGCCCCCCGCCGGCTTCCACCTCAACGGCCGGCGGCTGCGGCTCTGGCTCGCCGGCGCGGGTACGCCCGACCCCACGGGATTCCTGCTCGGGCTGAGCGGGACCGACCGGGAATGGTGGCCGACGGTGCGGTCGGCGCTGGCCGCCGTGGGGCTGCCCGTCGCCGTGCTGGAGGCGGAGGCCGGCGGCCCGGCGTTCCGCATCACGGGCCGGCGACGGCTGGCCCGGCTTGCCGAACTGGTCGGTGAGCGCCCGTCCGCCGTGCCCCCGGAGGTCTGGCCGCCAGCCCCGCC
>NZ_SMKF01000280.1 GCF_004348325.1 Micromonospora sp. KC213
ACCGCCCCGTCCCCGCCGCCAGCGGGGGCGGGGTGGCGCTCGACGCGACTCGTGACCGATGGACCCACCGACATGACAATGTCCCCGTCCGTTCCGGGCGGGGACATTGTCATGTCGAATCACCGGTTCGCACGATGGTGCGGTCGGTGGAGCCGAGGGGACTCGAACCCCTGACCCCCGCACTGCCAGGAAGGATCTTGGATTCCCGCCGCCACCCTGGTCAGTCAGGGTGGCGCAGCGATAGGCGGCACGCCCTTGACTCCCCGCTACTACCCGCCATCGACCGGCCGTACTGAAAGGCGTCGATCAGCGGTGACGGAAAAAGCCTGTTAGATGTGGGGTAACCACGAGCGAGGCCGTACCACCATTTTGCGTCAGACCGTCCATGACTTCCTTGCTGGGCTGCCCGTAAACGTCAAGCGCCTCCACGGAGCAGTGTTCCATGACCTCTTGGATGTATGGATCGGCGAGCTGCCAATGCTTCAGCACCGCGGCAGAGTCGAGGTACAGCTGAAAGCTGTAGGCGCGTAGGTTGGCTTCGTCAATGAACACTTCAACCATGAGTTGCGGGCCGTGCTCTCTTACGAAGTCAACAGCAGAACGAACTGCGTCTCGATATTTTTCGAGGTGACCCTCCTTGATGCGCATGGTGTTACGGAGAAGAATCGGGCCATCTGCCAACCGGGCAGTTGACTGGGACATCTGTAGGCTACTCCTTTCGTGCTTGTCGAATCGCGCAGGACGTCGGCTGGCGGTAGTAACTCACGACGCCTTGGGTGGCGGCCCCGCACGTGCCTGACCTGCGTACGGCTGGGCATGTCATGTCGGTGGCGGGTCGGCGGCGGGCTTCCGCACGGGTCGCCACCGCCAGCCCCAGCCTGGGGGATAGCCGATCTGCGGGCCTACCATTCGAGGGGGCAACCGAGGGGCCGTAGGGATGTGCGGTTGTCACCGCAACGATGCGGAGGAACTCGCTATCTGGTGGGTGACCTGGCCCCAAGGTCCGCAGGGGTGCTCGCCGAGACGCCGGAGCCGGATCGAGGCAGGTTGTCCGGCCTCCTATGGGACTTCCCGTCGATCGACGACGGCGGTGAGACCCTCGCCTGAGCGGTTGTCAGCGAGGAGCGCCTCGATCCGCGCTGCCACGATCGGAAGGCCGCCGTCGCCGAGCGGGCTGCCGGAACGTTGTTCGATGAGGTGACGGAGCACGGTGAGGTGCTCGCCGAGGTTGGCCGGGCCGGGCGGATAGTCAGCTTCGAGAAGCTCGATCGCGGTGGCCGGGGCCGAGTCGACCACGTGGCCGAGTTGTGTACCGGCAGTCCGGGCGAAGTCGGTGATGTCGATGCCGGCGGCGCGTACGGTGTCGAGAGCGCGGAGCAGGCCCAGTTGTGCGTCGTACCAGACGCCGAAGAGGGCCAGATCCCAGATCGCGGCGGCCGCTGGCGCGTCCCCGACGAAGCGGGGCCGACTGAGCAGGCGCAAGGTGTCAAGGTGAAGCTCGTACGCGGCACGATCACCGCCGTACAGGATGGTGGCCCTGTCAGTGCCGATCGTCTCCGGCGATGCCTGGACGCCCGCGTCAAGATACCGAGCGCCCATGCCGGCGACGAGCTCGGCCGTCTTCTGCGCCTCCCCCGGTGTGCCGGTGCACAACGCGACAATGGTCCGCCCGGCCTGGTCCGGGTGCATGGCAGCCAGGCAGTCGGCGACCGCGCGGTAGTCGGTGAGGGTGAGCAGGACGAGATCGCTCGACGACACGGCCGCAGCGACCGAGTCGACGGGCCGAGCACCCGCCTCCACCAGACCGGTGAGCCGGTGCTGAGTGCGGTTCCACACCACCACCTCGCGGCCCGCGTCGAGTAGCCGGTGTGCCACCGCTGTTCCGATGTTGCCGGTTCCGATAATTGTGATGGTCTCTGCCATACGGCCAGCCTAGAACCTCAACTTAACTTCATGTCAAGCCATGACGTCGAGGATAAAGGCGGCTGCCCTCTGTCGGCCCGGACACCTCGAGGTCTGCCCCCGCCGCGCCACCGCGATCGTGCAGGCCATCCTCGTCCTCGAAGCCGCCGAGGACGCCCGCTACCCACGATGAAAATGGCTCACGGATGCCAAGGTGGAATCCGCCGATTGGAAGTCGCTCGATCGGAAGGCGGTGTCTGCGCTCATTTCCTTCCGATCTACGCTGATTGACCCGACAGCCGGTAGCGCAACTCTTATGAAGGGCAGCCAGCACGAATGGCGTTTTCAGGCAACGCAAGAGCGGGGCATCGATGGCGGCTGGAAATCTGCCGCGCCGACGCCCCGCCTTTATGCGGAAACCTTATTCGTTGCTCGCCTAATGCCGCATCGACCTACGGCATACTGGCAGCACATGGTCGGCCCAGAGCGGCGCGACGCTCGAAGAGCTGATGGCGCGCCTCGGGCATTCCAGCACCCGCGCCGCCATGATCTACCAGCACGCCACCCGTGACCGCGATCACGCCATCGCCGCCGCCCTGGACGCGCTGATCGAAGAGGCGAGAGGCAAGGTCAGCGCCGGATCTGGCACGTAGCGCCCCGAGAACGGCGGAAACGAAAAACGCCCTGGTGGGGGATCGTGTCCCTCACCCGGGCGTTTCGCAAGGGTGGAGCCGAGGGGACTCGAACCCCTGACCCCCACACTGCCAGTGTGGTGCGCTACCAGCTGCGCCACGGCCCCTTGCTCGTCCCCGGCGTCCCGGGCACGCAGAGAACTATACACACGGCCCCCGCGATGGTCATCTCGCGGGGGTACCCCTCCCCGGCGCTCAGTTCAACGCCACGTCGGGCGGGAAATGGGCGACCGCCGCCATCATCCCGCCCTGCCGGCGCAGCACCATCGGCCACAGGTCGTCGGGCCGGTCGACGAACGCGTCGCCGGGCAGGGCGTCGAAGACGAACCACGAGCCCTCCTCGATCTCCTGCTCCAACTGGCCGGCACCCCAGCCCGAGTAGCCGGCGAAGACCCGGATGCTGCCGATGCTGTCGCGCAGCTTCTCCGGATCCACCGACAGGTCGATCGTGCCGACCGCGCCGGAGATCGGCTGGAAACCCTTCAGGCGGCGGATCGGGTGCCGCATCCGGGCCAGGCAGATCGCCGAGTCCGGCTGGACGGGGCCGCCCTCGAAGAGCACCGCGGGGTGGCGGGCCAGGTCGCTCCAGCCGCCCAGGACGTCGGCCACCGGGACCTCGGTGGCCCGGTTGAGCACCACGCCGAGCGCCCCGCCGGCCTCGTGGGCCACCAGCAGCACCACCGTACGGTCGAAGTTCGGGTCCTTCAGGGCCGGAGTCGCGACCAGCAGCCGCCCTGTCATCGACTCCGTGGCTCGACCGCCGATCGCGCGTCCCTCCTCCTGCATCTCGGACATCGTCACCCGCGCGCCGGGTCGGGTAACGGGGCGTCGCCGTGGGTCCGTGCTGTCACCGCCATGCCTGGCACCATAGCTTGCGCCCGGGGCGGTGGCTAAGGTCTGAGCGGCGGATGATCGAGCGGCGACAGAGGAGGACCGTTGAGCCCTACGGCGGACATCGCGGTGATCGGCGGATCGGGCCTGTACGCGTTGCTCGACGGCGCGACCGCGTACGAGGTGGACACGCCGTACGGGCCTGCCTCGGACCCGGTCACCATCGCCGAGGTGGGCGGTCGCCGGGTGGCGTTCCTCCCCCGGCACGGCCGGGACCACCGGCACCCGCCGCACCTGATCCCGTACCGGGCCAACCTGTGGGCGCTGCGGTCCCTCGGGGTGCGTCAGGTGCTCGCCCCGTGCGCGGTGGGCGGGCTCCGGCCCGAGTTGGGTCCGGGCACCTTCGTGGTGCCGGACCAGCTGATCGACCGGACCACCGGACGCAGCCAGACCTACTACGACCGGGGTGCGGTGCACGTCTCGTTCGCCGACCCGTACTGCCCGGTCGGGCGGCGTACGCTGCTCGCGGCGGCGGCCGGACGGGACGTGCCGGCGGTGGACGGTGGCACGGTGGTGGTGGTCGAGGGGCCGCGCTTCTCCACCCGCGCCGAGTCCCGCTGGTACGCCTCGATGGGCGGCACGGTGGTCAACATGACCGGGCATCCGGAGGCGGTGCTCGCCCGAGAGCTGGCCCTCTGCTACACCTCGATCGCGCTCGTCACCGACCTGGACGCGGGCGTCACGGCCGGCGAGTCGGTCACCCAGGCGGAGGTGTTCCGGGTGTTCGCGGAGAACACCGACCGGCTGCGCGGGGTGCTGCTGGACGCCGTGGCGGCGCTGCCGGCCGGCCGGGACTGCCCGTGCGGGCACGCCCTGGACGGCATCGAGCTCCCGGTCCCCCTGCCCTGAGCCGCTCCCCCGGCGGCGCCCGGGATCCGGTTGCCGCCCACCACGGCGGCTGACGCCACGCCGTACTCAGTGCGGCTGTTCGGTGAGCACCCGTCCGGTGAGCACGTCGAGCACCGGCCGGGTGCCCAGCGGCGCGGCGAGGGTGACGGTGACCGGTTCCAGCACGAGCTGTTCGGTGCACACGCCGGTGGAGCGGACCACCCCACCCCCGATCACGACGACGTCGTCGTGTTCCTGCACCAGCGGAGTGATCCCGGTGTCGCACGCGCCGACGCCGAGCAGGTAGGTGATCGTCGCACCGTCGACGTCGCGCAGCTGCGCGGGAGCGACC
>NZ_SMKF01000281.1 GCF_004348325.1 Micromonospora sp. KC213
CCCCTACTCCCAACTCGCCCGCATCGGGGATCTGCTGATGCTGTCCGGTCAGATCGCGGTCGACGACGATGGCCAACTGGTCGGCATCGACAGCATGGCGGCACAGGGCGACCGCATCTTTGAGATCGTCGCCGCGCTGCTTGCCGCCCACGGCGCCACCATGGCCGACATCGCCCATGTCCGTACCTTCGTCACCGACCTGAACCGGCTCGCCGAGCTGCGCGAGGTACGACGGCGCTGGTTTCCGGGGCAGCCACCGGCCAGCACCACCGTGGAGGTCGCCCGGCTGTTCCACCCCGACGCGCTGCTCGAAGTCGAGGTCACCGCGTCGGTGCCCGCAGCCGACCAGATGCCGGTGGGCACCAGCCGCAACTGACAAGGGGTTGGAGCAGGGGCAACCCTTCCGCTCCCGGCAGGACCAACTGGTCGTGGCCGGCGGCCATGCCGGATCCGGCTGCCTGCCAGTCGTCCGGCACGACGGCAGCGGTCAGCGGCGGCGCCAGAGCACCCGCCACGACCAGGGCCGGCGGGCGGGCGCGGCGGGATCGGGCGGCGAGGTCGTCAGCGCGGCCGGCGAGGCCACTGCCGGCTGCCGCTGGGTGCGCCACTGCCGTACCACGTTCTCGACGTCCACGGGACCGACGGCGACCCGGGGCCCGTCCGGGTAGCGCAGCCAGGCCACGATCTGCGCGTTGAGGTCGGCGACGACCGCCCGGACGGCCTGCTCGGTGGGCAGGTCGCGGACCTCGTCCGGAAGATTCTCGATCTTGCGACGCAGTTGCAAAGGTGTGGGCAGCAGCAGGTCGGTGGGCAGCGCCTCGCGCTCCAGAAAGCTCGTGATCCACCACGACTCGTCGTAGGGCAGCCCTCGCCCGGGGATCGGCTTGCCCGCACCGGGCAGGTTGTCGAAGTCCCCGCGCTCCAGCGCGGAGCGGATCTGCGCCTCGACCCTCGCCTCCATGTCGTTGCTCATCCCGACACCTCCTGCCCCTACGGTAATCACTCTCCGGCGGGGCAACACGTCCCGGCGGACGGCGGGCCGTTCCCGAGCGGAGGATCGGAGGCCGGACAGTGGAGGAGTGCGCATGTGGGACTGGCTGGTGGGCCTCGCGGTGGCGGCGGCGTGCGTGATCGCCAGCTGGGCGGTGCTGGTGCTGCTCGCCCGGCGGCTGCCCCCGGGCCTGCTGCGTGACCTGGCGGCGTTCGTCCCCGACTGCCTGACCGCGGTACGCCGGCTGCGCGCCGATCCGCGTGTGCCCCGTCCGGCCCGGGTGGCGGTCGTGCTGGCCGCGCTGTGGTTGGCCAGCCCGATCGACCTCATCCCGGAGTTCCTGCCGGTCATCGGGCCGCTGGACGACATCGTGGTGATCGCCCTGGCGTTGCGTTACGCCGGGCGGCAGGTGCCCCGGGAGGTGCTGCTGGCCGCCTGGCCCGGCGAGCCGCGCCTGCTGCTGCGGCTGCTCGGCCCGGCCGGGGCCTGACCGGGCCTGCGCGGCGGGCCGAAAGGTGGACCTGACACGGGCCGTGGATCAGCGGCCGGGCGTGGCCACGGCCGGGCGCAGCCGTACGTGGCGGTGCCCGTCCCGCGGCCATGGCGGCCGAGCCGGCAGCACCTCGACGAGGTCGTACCCGGTCTTCTCCGCCACCCGGCAGGAGGCCTCGTTGTCGATCTGGTGGAGCAGTTCCAGCCGGGTCAGCCCGGCGGCCGCGAACCGGGTGAACGCCCACGCGGAGACCGCCTCCAACGCTCGCGGGGCCACTCCCCGGCCACGGGCGTCGGCGGCGGTCCAGTAGCCCACCTCCGCGTCGGGGCGGCCGGGAACGACCTCCTTGAGCAGCACGTGGGCGACCAGCCGCTCGGTGGCGCCGGCCACCTCGCAGACCGCGAAACTGAACCGGCACCCCGCCGCCCAGCCCTGCTCGGCGCGGGCCACCCAGCGGCGGGCCTGTGCGACGTCCCGCAACGGATGGCGCGTGTGTGCCCGCAGCATCGGGTCACGGTGCGCCGCCACCAGCGCCTCGACGTCGTCAACCCGCCACGGGCGCAGGACGAGCGCGGGGGCGGACGCGGTGGCCGGGACACGCAACATCATCGACATCCGTGCAGTGTGACCCACCATCGCCCGGGCCAGCAGTCGCCAATTGGCTGTCGGGCCGGTGTGGTGGCACGGCTACGGTCACCGAAACGAGGACGGGGGGCGTCGATGGTCACGGTGGGTGCGTTGGTCGGGATCGGTCTGGTGGCGTTGGGTCTGGTGCTCACGCCCGGGCCGAACATGGTCTATCTGGTGTCCCGGTCCGTGACCCAGGGTCGGCGGGCCGGCTTGGTCTCCCTGCTCGGGGTGGCGGTCGGTTTCCTGGTCTACCTGACGGCCGCGGTGGCCGGCATTGCCACGGTGTTCGTGCTGGTGCCGCCGCTGTACACGGCGGTGAAGCTGGCCGGGGCGGCATACCTGCTCTGGCTGGCGTGGCGGACGCTGCGCCCGGGCGGCAGTTCGGCGTTCACGCCGACGCCGTTGCCGCCGGACCGGCCCCGCCGGCTGTTCACGATGGGCCTGGTCACCAACCTGCTCAACCCGAAGATCGCGATCCTGTACGTGTCGCTGCTGCCACAGTTCGTCGAGCCGGCGCGCGGGCAGGTGGCCGTGCAGAGTCTGCTGCTCGGCCTCACCCAGATCGCGGTCGCGCTGACGGTCAACGGGCTGATCGTGCTGACCGCCGGCACGGTGTCGACGTTCCTGTCCAGCCGGCCCGACTGGGCCCGGGCACAGCGGTACGTGATGGGTGGTGTGCTGGCGGGCCTCGCGGTGCGCATCGCCGCCGACCGCTCCCGTGCCGCCGTCGCGATGCCCTGACCCCGCCTGGGCCACTCGGGCGGTCAGGTCTCGCGGACCACGGCGGCGCCACCGGCCGGCACCACCACCGTGCCGTCGACCGGTGTGTCGGTGAGCAGGTCCACTCCGACGGCCGGGACGGGTTGCGGCCGGTCGGTGTGGTTGAGCAGGAACAGCCAGCTCGCCTCGCCGGCGCGGCGGCGGACCGCCTCGACGCCGGGTGGGGCGTCCGGGCAGACCGGCTCGACTCCGGCGGCGCCGGCGGCCTCGACCATCAGCCGCCGGTACGTCTCGTCGTCGGGGCGGGTCGAGACGTACCAGGCGGTGCCCGCGCCGAAGCGATGCCGGGTGACCGCGGGCCGGCCGTGAAGCGTCCCGCCGACGTACGCGCTGATGGTCTGCGCCCCGGCCAGGTGCACCGTCTCGGCCCAGATCCGCCCGGTGCCGCCGCCCGACAGCGGTACCTGCTCGTCGTCGGCGAGCGGATGGAACTCCTCCACCCGTACCCCCAGCACGTCCCGGAAAGCGCCCGGGTAGCCGCCGAGACGGACCCGGGCGTGCTCGTCGGCGACGCCGCTGAGCCAGGTCACCAGCAGGTGTCCGCCGCGCGCGACGTACCCACGCAGCCAGTCGGCGGTGGCGTCGGAGGCCAGGTAGAGCGCGGGCAGCACCAGCAGCCGGTACGTCCGCACGTCGTCGCCGGCAACGACGATGTCGCAGGCGTACCCGGTGCTCCACAGTGCCCGGTGCGCGGCGGCGACCTCGGCCTGGTGGTCGAGTGCCTCGGACGGCAGACCAGGGTGCTGCAGCGCCCAGCCGCTGGCCACGTCGTGGACGATCGCGACGCGGGCGTCGACGGCTCCCGCGTCGCACTCGGCGATCCGTTCCAGCACGCCACCGAACTCGACCGCCTCCCGGAACACCCGGCTGTCCGGGCCGGCGTGCGGCACCAGCGCCGAGTGGAAGCGCTCCGCCCCGCCGGCCGGGGCGCGCCACTGGAAGAACATCGCTCCCCGGGAGCCGCGCGCGACGTGGGACAGGCTGTGCCGGGCCATCCGCCCGGGTTCCTTGGTGTGACTCCGCCGGCGGGTGTGGATCTGACTCGCGGCGCTCTCCATCAGCAGCCAGGCCGGTGATCCGCCGCCGGTGGCGTGCCGGGCCCAGCCGCGGGCCAGGTCGGCGGCGAGCGCGGTCTGTTCCTCGGCACCGCCGTCGACGGCCGACGGGTAGTGGTCGATCGCCACCAGGTCCACCTCCCGGGCCCAGCGGGCGTGATCGACCGGCACCCAGTCGCCGAGCACGTAGTTGGTGGTGATCGGCACCCGGGGGTTGGCGGCGCGCAGCAGGTCCCGCTGTTCGACGTACGCGGCGAGCAGGGTGTCGGACCAGAACCGGCGGAAGTCCAGCAACTGGCCGGGGTTGGCCAGGTACTGGGTGGCGCGGGGGGTGCTGATCTGGGCCCAGTCCGAGTAGTGCTGGCTCCAGAAGCTGGTCACCCAGGCGTCGTTGAGCGTGTCGAGGTCGCCGTAGTGGTGGGCCAACCAGGTGCGGAACGCCCCCGCGGTGTGTTCGCAGTGGCAGGTGCTGCCGTACTCGTTGTGCACGTGCCACATCGCCAGCGCCGGGTGCGCGGCGTACCGGTCGGCGAGCACCTGTGCGATGCGACGGGCGGCGGCCCGGTAGGCGGGAGCGGCGGCGCAGTAGGTGTCGCGGCTGCCGTGACGCAGGCGTACCCCGGCGGCCGTGACCGGCAGCGCGTCCGGGTGGGCGAGGGTGAACCAGGGC
>NZ_SMKF01000282.1 GCF_004348325.1 Micromonospora sp. KC213
GGGCGGGCTGGGCTGGTGGCTGCCGGTGGCCGTGCTGGTGCTGCTGGCCGGCGGGCTGGGCGCCGGGGCGGCGCACAACGGGCCGCTGGACTGGCTGGTGCCGGCGGCGCTGCGGGCCGGGGAGTACCTGTTGGCGATCACCGTCGGGGTGGTGGGCGGCGCGCCGGCCTGGCTGGTCTTCGGGTACGTCTTCGTGCTCACCCTGCACCACTACGACCTGGTGGCCCGGCTGGAGAAGCGGCAGTCCGCGCCGCCGTTGCACGGCGCGACGCTGGGCTGGGACGGGCGTTCGGTGCTGCTGGCCCTCGCCGGGATCGCCGGTTTCGCTGGTGTTGGTCTGGCTACACTCGGTGTGTACCTGTTCGTGGTGTTCGTGGCGAGCGTCGCCCTGACCTGGGTCGTCCTGCCGGCCCGCGCCGCGCGGGCGACGGCCGTACCGGTCTCGGGCGGTTCGCCGGGCTGACGAGAGGGCGGCCGGGATGACCCTGATCAGCTTCGTCGTCCCGGCTTACCGCGTGCAGGGCTACCTGCGCGAATGCCTGGACTCGCTGCTCGGGCAGCCGTTCGGTGACATCGAGGTGGTGGGCGTCGACGACGCCTCGCCCGACACCAGCGGCGACATCCTCGACGAGTACGCCGCCCGCGACCGCAGGGTCCGGGTGGTCCGGCTCACCGAGAACGCGGGGCTCGGGCCGGCCCGCAACGCCGGGCTGGACCGGGCCGCCGGGGAGTACGTCTGGTTCCTCGACGGGGACGACTGGCTGGCCCCGGACTGCCTGCCCGAGGTGGCCGACCGGCTCCGCGCCACCCGCCTGGACGTGCTGGTCGTCGACCACGTCCGGGTGCACTGGAACGACACCGCGAGCCGCAGCGCGATGGCCGAGGTGTTCCCCGAGCCGCCCGGCGCGACCACGTTCCGGCTGGCCGACCGGCCGGAGACGCTGCGGTTGCTGCACACCGCCTGGAACCGGCTGGTCCGCCGGGAGTTCCTGACCGGCCTGGGGCTCCGCTTCGCCCCCGGCTGGTACGAGGACGTCTCCTTCACCTACCCCCTGTTGCTGGCCGCCGAGCGGATCGGCGTGCTCGACCGGGTCTGCGTGCACTACCGGCAGCGCCGCTCAGGCGCCATCACCCGCACCCGCGGCGACCGGCACTTCGAGGTGTTCGACCAGTGGCACCGGGTGTTCGGGTTCCTCGACGACCACCCGGAACTGGCCGGACTGCGGCCGGCCGTCTTCGAGCGGATGGTCTGGCACCACCTGACGGTGCTCGGCAACGGCGAGCGGATCGCCGCCGAACTGCGGCCCGCCTTCTTCGGCCGGATCTCCGCCGACTACCGCCGTTTCCTGCCCCCCGGCGGCTACCCCGCGCCGGACGGCGTGGAGGCGCTCAAGCACCGGCTGGTGGCGGCGGGACGGTGGCGGACGTTCAGCGTGCTGCGCGGGGCGAACCAGGCCCGGGCGACCGTCCGGGGCGTCGCCCGCCGGGTGCTGCCGGTGGCCCGGCGGACGGCCCGGCTCACCCGGGACGCGGCGCTGCGCGAGTACTACCGGGCCGAACTGCGCCGACCCGTCGACCCGTCGCTGGCCGTGTACGCCGCCTACTGGTACCGCGGCCACGCCTGCAACCCGGCGGCCGTCGCCGCTGCTGCCCGGCGGCTCGCGCCGCAGGTCCGCGCGGTGTGGATCGTCCGGCGGGACCGGGTGGACACCCTGCCGCCCGGCACCGAGTACGTGGTGGCGGGCACCCCTGCCTACTACCGGGCGCTGGCCCGGGCGCGCTGGCTGATCAACAACGTCAACTTCCCGGACTACGTCCGCAAGCGGCCCGGCTCGGTGCACGTGCAGACCCACCACGGCACGCCGGTGAAGGTGATGGGGCTGGACCAGCAGCGGTATCCGCTGGGCGCGGTCGGGATGGACTTCGCCGGGCTGCTGCGCCGGGTCGACCGCTGGGACTACAGCATCACCGCCAACAGCTTCTCCACCCAGATGTGGGAGCGGGCGTACCCGGCCTCGTACACCACACTGGAGGTCGGGTACCCGCGTAACGACCGGCTGGCCGTCGCCACCGCCGAGGAGGTGGCCGAGGTCCGCGGGCGGCTCGGGATCGGCCCGGGCGAGCGGGTGGTGCTGTACGCCCCGACGCACCGCGAACACCTGCCGCACTACCGTCCACCGTTCGATTCGGACCGGCTGCTCGACGTGCTCGGGCCCACCGGACGGTTGCTGATCCGCAGCCACTACTTCCACGACCGGCTCGGGTTGGCCGGGCGGCGCAGCCGGGGGCGCGCGGTGGACGTCAGCGACCATCCCTGCGTGGAGGACCTCTACCTCGCCGCCGACGTGCTGGTCACCGACTACTCGTCGGCGATGTTCGACTATGCCGTCCTGGACCGGCCGATCGTGGTGTACGCCCCGGACCGGGACGCGTACGCGCTGGCCCGGGGGGTCTATTTCGACGTGACCGCCGAGCCGCCGGGGGCGGTGGCCCTGACTTTCGACGAGTTGCTGGCGGTGTTCCGTGGCGGCGGCGAGTCCACCCCGACCGCGACGCGGGCGCGCCGGCGGTTTCGGGAACGGTTCTGCGCGCTCGACGACGGCGGAGCGGCGGAACGGGTGGTCCGGCGGGTGTTCCTCGGCGAAACGACGTGACGCGGCCCGAATCTGGCAGGTTACTGATCAGTTAATGGTCCTGTCATTACCCGAACATGGCACGTTCACCCGATGCGCGGGACCGGCCAAGGTGGCCAGAGTCACACCGGGGTTTCCGGTCAAACTGGGGAGGAGACGGTGACCACCGTCGCGCTCAAGGATGTCACCAAGGTGTTCCCGGACGGGACACTGGCGGTCGACAATGTCAATTTGGATGTCAACGATGGCGAATTCATGGTCCTGCTCGGGCCGTCTGGCTGCGGTAAGTCCACCGTCCTACGAATGATCGCCGGCCTGGAGGAACCGACCTCCGGGGCGGTGCTGCTCGACGGTGCCTTTGCCAACGATCTGCCGCCGCGGGAGCGGAAGATCGCCATGGTCTTCCAGGATTTCGCCCTCTACCCGCACATGAGTGTTAACGACAACATCGGTTTCCCACTGCGGCTGGCCGGCGTCGCGTCGGCCTCGCGCGACGAACGCATCCAGGACGTGGCCAGCGCGCTCGGGATAAGGGATGTTCTCGCCCGCCGGCCGAGCCAGCTCTCCGGCGGCCAGCGCCAGCGGGTGGCGATGGGGCGGGCGATCGTACGCCGTCCCGGGCTCTTCCTGATGGATGAGCCGCTGTCCAACCTGGACAGCGGGCTCCGCGCCGAACTGCGCGCGGAGATCTCCGGGCTCACCCGCGAGCTGGGAGTCACCACGATCTACGTCACGCACGACCAGGCCGAGGCGCTGACCATGGCCGACCGGGTCGCCATCATGCGCGGGGGCGTGTTGCAGGATGTCGGCACCCCCACACAGGTGTACGGCCGCCCGGCCACCCTGTACGTGGCGGCGTTCTTGGGCAGCCCCCGGATGAACCTGATGGAGGCGTCGGTCTACGTCCATCTCGACCGGTACGTCACGCTCAACCTCGGCGACCAGGCGCTCTACCTGCCCTGGGAGGACATCCGCAGCCGGGCGGTGGCGCACTACCACGGGGAGCGGATCGTGGTCGGCATGCGGGCCGAGGCGCTCACTCCGGTCGCGCCGGACACCCACGGTCACGTGCTGCAGGGCCGGGTCCGCTACCTGGAGCACCACGGGCACGAGTCGCTGGCCTTCCTCGACATCGGGGCCACCGCGGTAGCGCTGGACGATGTGGTACCGCCGACCGAGAACGGCCCCGGCGGACAGCGTGGCCTGCGCCGGTTCGGGCAGGTCATGCAGCGTCTCGCCGGTCGGTCGGCGGAGCCGGAGTCGGCGCAGCGCGGTGACGCCCGGGGCAGCGTGCTCAGCGACCCGGGGCGGCACCACCGCCGGGCGGGCGAGCTTGCGGTACGCCTCGCCCCGTATCCGGCGATCTCGGCCGGCCACCCGATGGCGGTGGCGGTGCGGATGGACGCGGTGCACTTCTTCGACGAGCGCGGCGACCGGATCGACGTGGGCTGGCGCTGACCCGGGGCTCGCTGGTCGCCTGGGTCGAGGGCGATCCGGGCGACTGCTATTCCGGGACGACGGGACGGCGGAACGGGCCCCAGGCGACGAAGCGGGCGAAGAGTTGGCGCGGGCTCGGGCCGTCGTCCGGGTTGAGTCGGTAGAGGTCCCGCGCCGCCTCGTGGAACAGGCCGCACAGGTAGATCGACAGGCCGATCTGGTTGGTCGCGTACTCGGCCTTGAGGAGCAGGCGGGCCTGTGGGCAGGGCCACGGCTGGCCGCAGGCCCGGCAGCACCAGATCGGGCGCAGCGGGGTGTGCGGTGTGGCGTGCGACGGGTGCGGCCGGGGCCGGTCCGCCGGTGGCCCGGCACCGGGCTGGGGAAGCTGGTGGCTGATCACGACCGACCGTCCGGTGTGGTGGTTTCGCGGTCCATGTCCGTCTCCTTCGTCGTCGTGGGGGTGGGCCCGCCCGGCCAGGGGGATGG
>NZ_SMKF01000283.1 GCF_004348325.1 Micromonospora sp. KC213
CACCAGCGCAGCCCGCCCGCACCCCCGCCGCCGGCCGCGACCAACGCCGCCACCAGCAGCACCGCCGGGCCGAGCGCCCCGACCACGGCCAGCGTCAACGGCCCCACCGGGCGCAGCACCGGCATCCGGGTCGCCAACGGCCCGTCGTCGCGGTGCAGGGTCGCGTCGACGGTGTCCAGCACCGGCACCCACATCCAACGGGCCCGCAGGGTACGCAGCGCCCCGGTGTACGCGAACGCGAGCGACCCCCAGACCAGCACCGCCACCAGGCTGACCGTCGGGCCGAACAGCGCGGCGGTCAGCGCGATCAACGCCCACCGCTCCCCGATCGGGAAGACCACCGTCCGCTTCAACCAGTACGACACCGAACCGGTGTCCGCCTGCACCCGGGTCGAGGCGGCGTTGAGCATCCCGCCGATACCGCTGCCCGCACCCGCCGCCGGCCGGGGCCGCCGGGCCGCCTCGTCGTGCAGCACCCCGTACCAGGCGTCGGTCATGTGCCGGACGGTCTGCAACGTCATCGCCGCGATCGCCAGCGCCCAACCGAGGCGGAACCCGGCGGCGGTGGCCCCGAAGCCGAGGCCGGCGTAGACCAGGTACTCCTTCGCCCGGTCGGCCATCGTGTCCAGCCAGCCGCCCCAGGCGCTGAAGTGCCGGGTGTAACGGGCCAACTGCCCGTCCACGCAGTCCAGCACGAAGCCCAGGTAGAGCAGGACACCGCCGGCCACCAGCGCGGGCCGGCCGCCGACACCGAAGAGCACCGCCGCGACCGCGGCGAAGAGTACCGAGATCATCGTGACCGCCGTCGGGCTCAGCCGCAGCCGGGCACACGCCTTCGTCACGTAGGGCGACCAGGTGCTGACGAAGTAGGTGGTGAAGAAGTCGTCCCGCTCCTTGACCGACAGCCGCAGCTCGGCGCGGTCCTCGTCCACCCCCGCCAGCGCCGCCTCGGCGGCGTGCAGCCCGGCGGTGTCGCCGACCCGGTGCGCCACGAGCAGGCGTACCCGGTGGGCGAAGGTCAGCGTGCCGAGCGCGGTGAGGGCGGCGAAGAGCCGGTCCACCGCGGGCCCGGCCGCCGGCGCGACCGCGGCGGCCCGGGCAGCGGCGGCGAGCGCCGGCAGGTCGCCCACGCCGACCCGCAGCGCCCCACCGAACACACCGGTCGCGTCGGCCAGGTCCGGCCCGGCCGCCACCACCTGGCCTCGTTCCTCGCGGACCGCGACCCGGCCGTCGGCCGGCGGATCGGTGAGCACCAGGGCCACCGTCGACCCGACCGGACTGGTCCGCAGATGCCTGAGTACGGCGGTGTGCGCGACCAGATCGGCCCCGCTGACCACCACCGGCCCGGTGGCGGTGTCCACCAGGGCGGCGAGTTCGGCCAGATCGGCGACGGCGCGGACCTCGTCCACCCCGGCCCGCCGCCACTGCGCGGTTAGCCGGTCGGCGAGGGACTCCCCGGTCGAGGTCGGCAGGCTCGCGGCCGGCGCACCGGCGGCGAGCACGATCGCGAGCGTCACCGCGGGACCGCGGCGTGGTACGCGTCGAGCGCCTCGGCGACCGTGCCGTCCACGATCAGCCGCCCGCCGTCGAGGTAGAGCCCTCGTCGGCAGAACCGGGTCAGATCCTTCTCGTTGTGTGACACCAGCACCAAGGTGCGCCCCTCCGCGAGCAGTCGGTCGATCGTCGAATAACACTTCTTGCGGAACTCCGCGTCGCCCACCGCGGTCACCTCGTCCATCAGCAGGATCGGATGCGGCAGGTGCGAGATGATCGCGAACCCGAGCCGGACCTTCATCCCCGACGAGTAGTGCCGGACCGAGGTGTCGATGGCGCCCTCCACCTGCTCGCCGGCGAACGAGACGATCTCGTCGAAGTGCCGCTTCAGGTATCCCGACGACAGCCCGTGCAGGCCGCCGACAAGGTACAGGTTCTCCCGCCCGGTGAGGTCGTTGGAGAAGCCGGCGGAAAGTTCCAGCAGGGGTGCCACGTCGCCCCGGACGGTGATCCGCCCCTCGTCCGGGATGAGCACCCCGGCGATCAGCCGCAGCAGGGTGCTCTTGCCGGTGCCGTTGCGTCCGATCACGCCGACCGTGTCGCCCGCCTCGACGCTGAACGACACGTCCCGCAGCGGCCAGAACCGGCCGGCCGCCGCTCCGCGTCCGCCCCGGTGGATGAACAGCTCCCGCAGCCGCAACTGCCGGCGGCGGTTGCGGACGAAGCGGATGCCGAGGCCCTCGGCCTCGATGATCGGAGCCACCTCACAGCTCCTTGAGCACGGCCGGTTCGAGCCGGCGGAACGTCCACCAACCGGCGACCAACACCAGCACGCTGCCGCCGACCGTGGTGGTCAGCAGCCGGGCGTCCGGGAACTCGTCCGGATACCAGATGGCGTGCTGGAGCTGGAAGATCCCGACCAGCGGGTTCAGCTCGTACGCCACCTTCAGCCAGCCCGGCAGCTCCGAGTCCCGGACCAGGCTCAACGGGTAGATGATCGGCGTGGCGTAGAAGAGCACCCGGACGATCAGCCGCATGAACCGCTCGACATCGCGCATCAGCACGTTGACCGCGGAGAGCAGCAGCGACAACCCGATCAGCAGGGTGGCCTGCACCAGCACCGCCAGCGGCAGGGCGAGCAGTGACCAGCCGGGGTCGATGCGGCCGTGCGCCGCGTAGACGGCGGCCACCGCGACCAGGATCGGCAGGCCCGCGACGTACTCGGCGAACCGGCCGGTGACCCGGCCGATCGGGAAGACCTGCCGGGGCACGTTCATCGTGGTGATCAGGCGGGACTGCCCGGTCAGCGCGCCGGTCGCCTCGCTCAGCGCCGAACTGGTCCACATCCAGGCGAAGATGCCGGTGATCAGGAAGAGCGGGTACGAGTCGGCCGCCTGCCCGAGGTGCCGGCTGGTGTCGCCGGAGTAGAGCACGCCGAAGACGAAGAAGTAGATCGCACCCATGCCGAGCGGTTCGATCAACGACCAGAGGTAGCCCAGCACCGACTGCTGGTACTTCACCGCCAGGTCCCGCTTGACCAGGATGCGCAGGGAGTTGCGGTGCGACCAGAGAGCTGCCACGCCAGCGGTCACCGTCGCCTCCCGCCTGAAGAAGAACGGACGAAAGGTTAGCAGTAGGTGAACGAACGCCCGTCGGCACTCGATCACGATGCCGGGCCACCCCGTTCCCGCGCGACGCCGGCCGCGCGGCCGTGATCGCCTTGATGCTAGCCACCGGTGCCGCTCGACGCAGCGGATCCTTCACCTGAGCCGCGGCACCGGTGATCGGCTCCGGCTGCGGCATGTCGCGGCTTGACCGCGCTAAGGCGGCTTGACCGCGCTAAGACAGCGCACCATGCGGCGAACGGCGCAGCGGCGGCCCGGAACGACCGGGCCGGGTGGGCGCGTCGGTCGGGACCGCCACGGGTAATCACCTACGGGTACGCAGTCACCGGATCCCCCTCGGGACGGAGGGCGAGTCGACCACCCCTTCCTACCGTGGAGGTCAGCGCGGCGGATCGCCGCAGAGTGGGAGTACGACGATGAGTCGCAAACTGGTCCGACCCCGCCAGGGGCGCATGCTCGCCGGCGTCTGCGCCGGCCTGGCCCGCCGGTTCAACACCTCGGCCAACCTGATCCGGCTGCTGTTCCTGCTGTCACTGCTGCTGCCCGGCACCCAGGTGATCGTCTACCTGGTGCTGTGGATCCTGATGCCCAACGAGGACCGCGCCGCGACCGGCCACTGACGCCGGGACGGGATCCGGGCCGGGGCGCGGCGGGCCTCGCCCCGGCCAGGCCCGCAGGTCAGGGGGCGGTGTAGGTGACCGTCACCCGCTCGTAGCCGAGCGAACGGAGCAGACCCTCCAGCATCTTGCGGGTGTTCTCCTCGGCCCGCTGCGGCAGGCCGCTGTCCCGGGCCGCCGCGGTGATCCGCTCCTCGGCCAGCCGGTAGACCTGCTGCTGTCGGTTGGGGTCACCGTCGACCAGCTCACCCACCCGGTTGAGCAGGCCGCGCTCCTCGGCGAAGACGTAGCTCGACTCCAGGTCCAGGTTGGTCTCGCCGAGCTGCGGTGCGGGCAGCCGGACCTCGACGGACTTACCGTCCGGGGAGACCACCAACGCACCCTCCGACAGCTTCGAGAAGTCGACGTACGCCTCGACGCTGCCCGCCCCGACGAACAGCGTCCGCTGGTTGAGCAGCCACTCGGGCACGTTGTTCCGGTCCCTCTGCAGGTCGACGACGACCTGGAAGTTGCCCTCGGCGGCGACGTAGCGGCTGAGATCCTGGATCGACTTGAGCAGCGGCGGCTGGCTGCGGTCGGTCTGCTCCTCGGCGAACGGGTTGCGGAAGTCCGGAAAGATCCCGGCGGTCTGGGCGCCGAGCAGCGCGACCACCACCAGCGCCGCCGCGCCGAGCAGCAGCAGCAGGCGCTTCACCGGCCCACCCGAGGCCCCC
>NZ_SMKF01000284.1 GCF_004348325.1 Micromonospora sp. KC213
CCACCACGCCGCCCCCCACGACCACTCCCCCGCCGGCCGGTGGCTGCACCGTGACCTACACCCCGAACACCTGGTCCGGTGGCTTCACCGCCGAAATCCGGATCGCCAACCGGGGGGCCGCGATCAACGGCTGGACGTTCACCTTCCAGCCCGGGGCCGGCGTCCGACTGAGCGGCGGCTGGAACGGCGAGTGGAGCCAGGCCGGTGACCGGATCACCGTGCGCAACGCCGCCTGGAACGGCAGTCTGCCCACCGGCGGCACGGTCAGCGTCGGCTGGCAGGGCACGTTCACCGGCGCCACCCTGCCCGCCCCGTCGGCGTTCAACCTCAACGGCACCGCCTGCTCCTGATCGCACCTGCCGCCCGGTCCGGCTCATCCGGACCGGGCGGCAGCCGCTTCCCATCCTGCCGATGATCGCTCGACCGAGAACCGGGCGCACGTCAGTGCTGGACAGCTCAGCAGTGGCAGTCCCCCGGCGTGTCGCGCCCAGCCGTCACCGTCGGGCGTGAACGGGCGCCGTCACGGCGAAGGCATTCCTCGACCGGTCCGGTTATCCGGCCGGGCCAGGGGAACGCCGGTGGTCGACGAAGGAGGATGAGATGACCAGACCCTCAGCCCCGATCGCCCCTTGGCGTCCCGGGATGCCGGGCGGCGACAACCTCCCGTCCGGGCCGACCGGACAGCCGACCGCAGCCCGCGGTGACGGGAGCGGCCCGCAGGCGCAGACGCCCACGGTGACGATCGGGTCGTACCCGGACTATCCCTCCGCCCAGCGGGCGGTGGACTACCTGGCGGACAATCGCTTCCCGGTCGAGCACACGGCGATCGTGGGGACGGACCTCACGCTGGTGGAGACCGTGCTCGGCCGGCTCACCACGGCCCGGGCCGCGTTGCTCGGCGCGGGCACCGGAGCCTGGTTCGGGCTCTTCATCGGCCTGCTGTTCGGCATCTTCACCGCCGGCAACTGGCTGGCGGTGATCCTCGTCGGGCTGGTGATCGGCGCGATCTGGGGTGCCGTGTTCGGCGCGGTCGCGCACGCGATGTCCGGCGGTCAGCGCGACTTCACCTCGGCCAGCTCACTGCGGGCCGGCCAGTACGCGGTGATCGTCGACGCCCAGCTGGCCGACCAGGCGCGTCAACTGCTGAACCGGATGCACCTGACGCCGACCGGCGCGACCGCCCGCTGAGGCCACCGCCACGACATCCCGGCGCCACGCGGCGCCGGGATGTCGCCCGTCCGGCCAACCCGGCCGGTCGGGTCGGCCGGGCCGGGCGGGGTGCCGCGTGCGAATGTTGATTTCAAATTCCGATGACTGAGGCTCATACCTGATGCAGCGGTCCGATACACTGCGCCACGAGTTGTCATTCAAATTTGAAAGGCTGCTACGCTGGCGGTCATGACGGAGAGTCTGGACGACGCACGGTTGGCCGGTTGGCGTGCGTACATCGAGGCGAGCCAGCGGTTGTACACCCGGCTGGAGGAGGACCTGCGTGTCGACAGCGGGCTCAGCTTCGCCGACTACCACGTGCTGGTCCTGCTCTCCGACGCGCCGGGGCAACGACTGCGGATGGGCGAGCTGGCCGACCGGCTGGTCTTCTCCCCCAGCCGACTGACGTACCAGATCTCGTCCATGCGGCGACGCGGCCTGGTCGCCCGCGAGGCATGTCCGCAGGACCGCCGGGGCAGCGAGGCGGTGCTCACCGCCGCCGGACTGCTCGCCCTACGCGAGGCCGCGCCGGGGCACCTGGCCTCGGTGCGCCGGCACCTGATGGACGACCTCGACGACCACGAGGTCGCCACCCTGACCCGGGTCTTCGCACGGCTGGGCCGGCGCCTGCGCGCCGACCGCGACGCGTCGTCCACCCCCAGTGAGTAAGAAGGAGTTCCCGATGCCCGCCATCACCGTCGACGACGTCCTCGTCCTGCCGCGCCTGCCCCGGCTCGGCGAGGCCACCCGCTACCGCCCGGTGCGCCGCCTGGTCACCGCTCCCAGCGGGTACGAGGGTGAGGGTTTCCCGGTCCGCCGGGCCTTCGCCGGGGTGCCGCTGACCGAGTTGGACCCGTTCATCCACCTGGACCAGATGGGCGAGGTGGAGTACGCCCCCGGCGAGCCTCGCGGGACGAGCTGGCACCCCCACCGCGGCTTCGAGACGGTGACGTACATGATCGACGGGATCATGGACCACCAGGACTCACAGGGCGGGGGCGGAACCATCACCAACGGCGACACGCAATGGATGACAGCAGGCACGGCTATGCCCATAGACACACATAGAGCCTGACTATGCTGAACGCTCAGCGCACGCTACGCTGAACGTTGTGAGCAACTTGCCCCTGACGGGTCCGCCCCTGGGTCGCCAACGGCTACGCGCGAGTATCTATGTTCGCCTGTCGAACGCCGCCGACGACTCGAACACGTCCCTAGAGAACATGATCGCCGAGTGCCGCGCCGTCCTCGCGCGAGAGAACTTCGAGGAGGTCGCACTTCACGTAGACGACGGAATCACCGGCGGCGTGCGCGACCGTCCCGAGTTCATCGCCTGGCTAGACGACGCCCGATATCAGCGCTGCGAAGTGCTGGTCGCGCACCACGTCGACCGCATGACCCGCGAGGGCCTGAACGTCGCCGCGATGATCCTCGACGTGCAAGAGGGCAAGGACCCAGCGACGGGCCGCGTCGTCCGCCCGCCTGTCCGGTTGATGGACACGAAGGGCGTTGACAGCAACGGCGGGATCGCGTTCCGCATGATGTTTGTAATCAAGGCCGAGACCGCCCGCGAGGAGCGGGAGCGAATCCGCGAGCGACTGGCGGGACGCGCGACCCGGCTACGCCTCGCCGGTCGTTGGCCCGGCGGCGAAGTGCCCTTCGGCTTCGAGATCGTTCCGAACGTCTGCGACGACGGGAAGGTTCGCGGGAAGACGCTCGCCAAATGCGAGAAGGAAGCGGGCGCGATCCGCGAAGCCGCGTCACGCATCCTGTCCGGGCATACCCTCGGCCGGGTCTGCCGCTGGCTGAACTACGAAGGCCCGCCGCCGCGTCGTGCCGCCCAGTGGTCCCGGGTCACGCTGCGACAGACACTCACCGGAGATCACATTCTCGGCCGCGTCACCGTCGGCGGCGTCGTCCAGCGGGACGCGGACGGTCACGCCTTCGCCCCGTTCCCGGCGATCCTCGACCTTCCGACCGTGGCCGCCCTTCGGAAGGCCCTCGCCCCGTCCGCCGACCACCGGAAGGCCCCCGGCCGTCTCCCGTCGCGCCTCGCGTCCCGCCTGGTCGAGTGCTCTTCCTGCCATCACTACCTGTACGTAGTGACCACCAAACAACGCTATGAAGTCGCCTCGGGCGAAGTCCGCGAGTCTGTGACGGTGGTTTACCGGTGCCAGCAAAAGGCCGACGGGAAGCGGTGCGACCGTCCCGTCATCGCTTCGGCGATCCCCTTCGAGCGCTACCTAGAACGCCGCTTCCTGGCCGACTTCGGCCATGCCCCAGCGTTCGAGGAGCGAACCACGGTCCCAGATGACGGAGCCCTCGCCGCCGTCGAGGAGGCACTAGCCGCGACCCTGTCTCAGCTCGCCGAGGCCGCGACTCCCGAGACCTTCGCGCGCCTGCAAAGCCTTCAGGCCGAGCGCGACCGCCTCGCCGAGCTTCCCAGCGAGCCCGTCACGGTCCGAGTCCCCACGGGCCGCACGCTGGCCGAGGAATGGCACGCCCGAGACGTCGAGGGGAAGCGCGAACTACTCGAATCCGCGTACGAGTTGATCCGCCTCCACCCCGGGAAACGTGGGGGCCGCGGGCACTTCGACCCGGCCCGCCTAGAACTGGTCGAGGCGGAAGGACTTCACGACCCCGACTTCTGATCCCGTTTACACGCCTCGCCCGAACGCCCTCGGCCACACGCCGGGGGCGTTCGCCGTGCGCAGGCGGTAACGCGGAGGTGACGCGGGGTGCTGAAGCGCGGCGCGGGAGTGACGGAGTGCTCCACGTAGCTACACTCCTATATTTCTCTCTCTAGACGACTCCTCCTCCTCTAGAGAGAGAAATAAGAGAGTGTAGCTACTGGGGTCACTTCTACACGCTCTGCATGATCGCCGAGCACCCTGGGTACGGCCTCCCACACGAGACAACCCTCGGGAGGCACCCGTGAAGTCCGCAGCCGCCGCCCTGACCCTGGCTCTCGCCCCGGTCGTCCCCATCCCGTCCGCCGACCCCCCGGGCGAGGCCGTGCGCGACCTCCTCGGCCGGACAGGCCGACTCATCGCCCCCACCTCGCCAAGTC
>NZ_SMKF01000285.1 GCF_004348325.1 Micromonospora sp. KC213
CCCCCAGGTCGACCCCGCCGGCCGGGGCGGCACGACGTCCGCCCCGGCGCAGCGTACCGGTCAGTCCTCGTACGCCCCCGGCGACGGGCACGAGCAGATCAGGTTCCGGTCGCCGTACGCCCCGTCGAGCCGCCGCACCGGCGGCCAGTACTTCCCCGCCCGGTCCACCCCGGCCGGGTACGCCCCGACCGACCGCGGGTACGGGTGCGGCCACTCGTCACCGGCCACCATCGCCGCGGTGTGCGGGGCGTTGGCCAGCGGATTGTCCCCGGCCGGCCAGTCCCCCGAACCCACCTTGTCGATCTCGGCGCGGATGGCGATCATCGCGTCGCAGAACCGGTCCAGTTCGGCCAGGTTCTCGCTCTCGGTCGGCTCCACCATCAACGTCCCCGCCACCGGGAACGACATCGTCGGCGCGTGGAAGCCGTAGTCGATCAGCCGCTTGGCCACGTCGTCGACGCTCACCCCCGTCGCCTTCGTCAACGGCCGCAGGTCCAGGACGCACTCGTGGGCCACCAGGCCCTTGTTGCCGGCGTACAGCACCGGGAAGTATGGCCGCAGCCGCACCGCGACGTAGTTCGCGGCCAGCACCGCCACCCCGGTGGCCCGGGCCAGCCCCGCCGCGCCCATCATCCGCAGGTACGCCCACGGGATCGGCAGGATCCCCGCCGACCCGTACCGGGCCGCGGCGATCGCCGGACGCCCGTGCACCGCCGCCGCGGCGGGATCGCCGGGCAGGAACGGCGCCAGGTGCGCGCGCACCGCCACCGGCCCCACCCCCGGCCCGCCGCCGCCGTGCGGGATGCAGAACGTCTTGTGCAGGTTCAGGTGCGACACGTCCGCGCCGAAGCGTCCCGGCTTGGCGAACCCGACGAGGGCGTTGAGGTTCGCCCCGTCGACGTACACCTGCCCGCCGGCGTCGTGGACCTTCGCGCACAGCGACGCGATACCCGTCTCGTACACCCCGTGCGTCGACGGATACGTCACCATGATCGCCGCCAGGGCGTCCCGATGCTTGTCGATCTTCGTGTCGAGGTCGACCAGGTCGACGTTGCCGTCGCCGTCGCAGCCGACCACCACCACCCGCATCCCGGCCATCACCGCCGACGCGGCGTTGGTGCCGTGCGCCGACGACGGGATCAGGCACACGTCCCGGTGCCCCTCGCCCCGGCCGCGGTGGTACGCCCGGATCGCCAGCAACCCGGCCAACTCCCCCTGCGAGCCGGCGTTGGGCTGCACACTGACCGCGTCGTACCCGGTCACCTCCGCCAGCCACCCCTCCAGCTGGCCGATCAGCTCCCGGTACCCGGCGGTCTGCGCCGCCTGCGCCAACGGATGCACGTCGGCGAACTCCGGCCACGACACCGGCTCCATCTCGGTGGTGGCGTTGAGCTTCATCGTGCACGACCCCAGCGGAATCATGCCGCGGTCCAGCGCATAGTCGAAATCGGCCAACCGGCGCAGATAGCGCAGCATCGCCGTTTCCGAGTGGTGGGTGCGGAACACCGGGTGGGTGAGGAAATCACCGCCGCGGCGCAGCACCGCCGGCAGCTCGTCACCGCCGTCACCGTCGAAGCCCGGCACCCCGAACGCCGCCCACACCGCCGACAGGTGCGCCGCCGTGGTCGTCTCGTCGCAGCTGATCCCCACCCGGTCGGCGTCGACCAGCCGCAGGTTGACGCCGTGCCGCGCCGCGGCGGCGACCACCGCGACGGCCCGCCCCGGCACCGTCGCGGTCACCGTGTCGAAGAACGCGACCTCCGCGACCGGCACCCCACCGGCGCGCAGCCCGGCCGCGAGCCGCGCCGCCATGCCATGGGTACGCCGGGCGATCGCCCGCAACCCGTCCGGGCCGTGGTAGACCGCGTACATGCCGGCCATCACCGCCAACAGCACCTGCGCGGTGCAGATGTTGCTGGTCGCCCGCTCCCGCCGGATGTGCTGCTCGCGGGTCTGCAACGCCAGCCGGTACGCCGGGTTGCCGGCCGCGTCGCGGGACACCCCCACCAGCCGACCGGGCAGCATCCGCTCCAACCCCGAACGTACCGCCAGATAGCCGGCGTGCGGGCCACCGAACCCCATCGGCACCCCGAACCGCTGGGTGGTGCCGGCGGCGATGTCCGCCCCGACCTCCCCCGGCGGGCGCAGCAGCGTCAACGCCAGCAGATCCGCGGCGACGGTGACCAGCGCGCCGGCCGCATGCGCGGCCTCGACGAGATCCGTGTGGTCCCGCACCGCCCCCGACGCCCCCGGGTACTGCAGGTGCAGGCCGAAGAACTCGTCGGGCAACTCGTCGCGGTCGACGTCGAGAACCCGCACCTCGATGCCGAGCGGCTCGGCCCGACCCTTGATCACCGCGATGGTCTGGGGCAGCGCGTCGGCGTCGACCACGTACACTCCGCTGCTGCTCTTCGACGCGCGGCGGGCCAGGGTCATCGCCTCCGCCGCGGCGGTGCCCTCGTCGAGCATCGAGGCGTTCGCCGTGGCCAACCCGGTCAGATCCGTCACCATCGTCTGGAAGTTCAGCAGCGCCTCCAACCGGCCCTGGCTGATCTCCGGCTGGTACGGCGTGTACGCGGTGTACCAGGCCGGGTTCTCCAGCACGTTGCGGCGGATCACCGCCGGGGTGTGGGTACCGTGGTAACCCAGCCCGATCATCGACACGGCGACGGTGTTGCGGGCCGCCAGGGCGCGCAGCTCGGCGATCGCCTCCCGCTCCCCGACCGGCTGCGGCAGGTCCAGGGTGCCGTGCCAGCGGATCACCTCGGGGATCGCCGCGTCCATCAGCTCGTCGATCGAGCCGTAACCGACGGCCTCCAACATCCGGCGCTCGTCGGCCGGGTCGGGGCCGATGTGCCGGTCGGCGAACTGCTCTACGGTCATGCGCTGGGCTCCTAGCAGGGGGCGAGGTCGACGGATCGGCCTCCCCCTGAGTCGCGCCCGGGGCGCTCCACAGTGCCTGCCCCCGCGGTCCTTTTGCCTGAGAGGTTCCGGGGAGGAAGCTGCCCCTTCGGCGCCGCCCCGCACTGGTGGGGGGCGGTCTCTCCCGCGTGGGTGGTACCGGCATGGTCAACGCTACCAGCGCCGCCGACGTCGACCGTCGGCGTACCCCCCGCAGGCGGCCCCGGCTATCCGGCGACCGGTGCCGCCGCGCCCACCGGCGCGGCACCCACCCGGTCGGCCACCGCCGGCAGCAGCACCCCCAACGGCGCGTCCACCCGCAGCGTCGCGTACCCGTCGCCGCGCGTCGGCCCCTGGTTGACGATCACCACCGGGATGCCCTGCCGGGCCGCCCGCACCACGAACCGCCGCCCCGACAACACCGTCAACGACGACCCCAGCACCAGCAGCGCCCGCGCCCGGTCGACCATCGCGAAACACCGCGCGACCCGGTCGACAGGCACCGGCTCACCGAAGAACACCACGTCCGGTTTCAGCATCCCCGTCCCGCAGCGCCCGCAGTCGACCGTACGGAAGCCCGCGATTTGCCCGTCGTCGAGGTCGACGTCACCGTCGGGGTGGACCGTCCCGGCCACGACCGCGAACCCCGGGTTGGCCTGCCGCAGCCGCTGCTGCACCTGTTCACGCGCGCTGCGGTGGCCACACCCCAGACACACCACCTGGGCCAGCCGGCCGTGCAACTCCACCACATCCCGGCTGCCCGCCGCGGTGTGCAACCCGTCGACGTTCTGGGTGACGATCCCGTCCACCAGGCCGGCGGCCTGCAACCGGGCCACCGCCCGGTGCCCGTCGTTCGGCACGGCCTGCGCGATGCCACGCCATCCCACGTGACTGCGCGCCCAGTACCGGCGTCGCGCCACCGGGTCACCGGTGAACGTCTGGTAGGTCATCGGGGTGTGCCGGCGGGCCAGCCCGCTGGGCCCCCGATAGTCGGGGATCCCCGACTCGGTGGACAACCCGGCCCCGCTCAACACCGCGACACCACCGGCGGCCACCAGGCCGGCCAGCGCGTCGACCGTCTCCCTCACCCCACCATGCTGCCGCACCGCCAGCACACCCGACCACGTGAGCGTCGTCGCGCCGCCGGCACCCCGGCCATGATCAACCTCGGTTCGCGGTCAAAGGTGACCTCCGCTCGGGTCCGGCACCCCCCACCAGCCGCAGTTGAGCGGACGACCCAGAACCGCCCCGTCAGGCGCCGAGCACCGCCCGCAACTGCGCGCTCGTCCCCGCCACCGCCTGCGCGTCCACCCGCATCTGC
>NZ_SMKF01000286.1 GCF_004348325.1 Micromonospora sp. KC213
GGAGGCGACCACGTCGATCATCAGCTCGACCGGCATGCCGGGGGTGGCGCGGGTGCCCGGGCGGGGGGCGAAGGAGTTGCTGACGACCAGGCAGACCGTGGTGGCCGCGATGGTGCCGGTGCTCGCCTGCGGCGTCGGGTCCGCCCCGTCGGCCGGGTCCTCGGTGGCCGACCAGCGCAGGCCGGCGGAGACCACGTCGGTACGTCCACTGCCGGCGTCCACCCCACGGACCAGTTCCCGGCCGTCGGTGGCGGTGGCCCGCAGCAGCACCCCGTGGTCGCGGTTCACCGGTCGATCCAGTGCCACGCTGACCGAGGCGCGCAGCTCCTGCCCGGGGCGGACCGGCACCCGGTACCAGCGGTGCTCGGAGAAGCCCTCCCGGTCGCGGTAGACGCCGGGGCCGAGCAGCGGCGCGCCGTCGCAGGCGGACCGGCCGGCGACCACGGTGGGAGTGGCCGTGTAGGTGTCCCGGGCCCGGTCGACGAGCTGCTTGATCCGGCCGGTCAGCTCGTCGGCGCTCTGCGCCGCGGTGTACGTGCCGCCGGTCGCGGCGGCGATGCAGAGCAGCTGCCGGCGGACCTTCTCGTCCGGGGCCAGGCCGAGGGTGTCGACCACCAGCTTCGTACCCTGGGCGGCCAGCTCCCGGGCCACCTCGCAGGGGTCCGGCGGCGCGCAGGTGTCCTCGCCGTCGGTGATCAGGACGATCCGCCGGGCGGTGCTGCCGGTGCCGAGGTCCTTGGCGGCCTCGCGCAGGGCCAGCCCGACCGGGGTGAACCCGGTGGGACGCAGGGTGGCCACCGCCGCCTTGGCCTGTACCCGGTCCACCGGGCCGACCGGGACGATCTGCTGGGTGTCCAGGCAGCCCTGCTTCTTGTCCTTGCCCCGGTACGTCGCGCCGAGCACCCGGATGCCGAGCTGGGTCTGCTCGGGCAGCGCGTCGACCACCTCGTTGAACGCCTGCTGCGCCACGGCGATGCGGCTGCGTCCGTCGATGTCGTTGGCCCGCATCGAGCCGCTGACGTCCAGCACCAGTTCGACCTTCGGCGGCTCGGCGGGTGTCTCCTCGTCCGCCAGGGCCGGTGCCGGCCCGGTGAGCGCGGTCGCCGCCAGCAGCCCGGTCAGGACGGCTGTTGATCGTCTGAAGTTGATCACCGGGCGGAGTGTAGGGGCCGTCCACTTCGGATGGTCATCGGGGTCGTGTCGCCCGGCTCCGGCACGGGCCGTTTTTGGGCGCACCGTCAATCAGTCATGACAGGCCGTTAGCTGCCGGATGTAAACCTTTTGCTCGACCGTGCATCCGTCGGAAATCTGACCCGACTCGACCCGTTGTGCGGGTCGCCAACCGTGGCTAAGCTTTGTCTTGCACGCCCCAATCGCCCGCTTCCCCCGTGGCAGGCGATCGGGGCGTGCTTTTTGTGCCGCGTGTCCGTCTCTGATCCGGCCGCGCAGGCCGTCAGATCCAGCGGCCGTCCAACCACATCCGGGCGGACCAGTCCTGGTACGGCAGCGAGTTGCCCACGAAGATCGGGTAGAAGTAGGCGAAGCAGAGCGCCACCAGCAGCACGTACGCGCCGACGACCACGCCACCCACCAGCCGCCGGTCGGCCCCCCGCTCCTGGTCGACCAGCGTCAGGCCGTCCGGGGTGGTCGGCGTGACGATCGCCCCCAGCACGTAGACCACCGCCAGCACCAGGAACGGCAGCGCCGGTGCGGTGTAGAACGAGAACATCGTCCGGCCGTCGAGGGCGAACCAGAACCAGGGCAGCAGCCCCGCCGCGACGCTGAGCAGGATCGCTCCGGCCCGCCAGTCGCGCCGGGCGACGCCCAGCCAGGCCGTGGCGGCCAGCGCCGGCAGGAACGACCACCAGAGCAGCGGCGTGCCCAGCAGCAGGATCTCCTCCGCGCAGCTCGCCGCCCCGCAGGGGCCGTCCCCGGTCCAGTGGAAGGCCACCGGCCGGCCGAGCAGCAGCCACTGCCACGGCCAGGACTGGTACTTGTGCGGGGTGTCCAGGGTGGTGTGGAAGCCGAACGCCGCCTTGTGGTAGTGGAACAGGTTGTTCAGCGCCCCGATGACCGGGGTGTCGCTCAGGCCCGGCGTGTGCGGATAGCGCTCGGCCAACCGGTAGTAGCCGTTGTCGCCGAGCAGCCAGCCCGACCAGGTCGCCACGTACGTCACCACCAGCAGCAACCCGGCCAGCACCAGCCAGGGCAACTCGTCCAGCAGCGCGTCCCGCCACGGCCGGCGGGCGCCGACGGAACGGCGGACGCCGACCTCCCACAGCAACGCCAACAGCCCGAACACCGGCACGAAGTAGAGCGCGCTCCACTTCACCGCGACCGCGCAGCCGAGCAGTACCCCGGCGGCGAGCCGCCACCACGGCCAGGTACGCCACCCGCCGGCGGGCCGCCCGGCGGCACCGGGTGCGGTCGGGTCCAGCCCGCCCTCCAGCGCCCGTGCCCAGCGCCGCCGCCGGGAGTCCCGGTCCAGCACCAGGGCGCCGAAGGCGGCCAGCACGAACAGCAGCAGGAAGATGTCGAGCAGTGCGGTGCGGGAGAGCACCAGGTGGAAGCCGTCCAACGCCAGCAGCAGGCCGGCGGCGCAGCCGAGCGTGGTGGAGCGGAACAACCGGCGCGCGATGCGGGTCAACATCAACACCGACAGGATGCCGGCGAGGGCCGCGGCGATCCGCCAGCCGAACTCCGGGGCGGTGGTCACCAGGTGACCGGGCACGCTGATGTTGTGCTCCTGGTCCTGGTAGCCGAAGGCCCACTCGCCGAACCCGATCAGCCACTTGCCCAGCGGCGGGTGCACCACGTACGACGGGCCGTTGTCCTTGTAGTTCCACTCGACGCCCTTGTCGATCAGCCCGTAGGCGTCGCGGGCGTAGTAGATCTCGTCGAAGATCTTGCCGCGCGGGTGACTCAGGCCGAGTAGGCGCAGGATGGCGGCGATGGTCACCACCACGATCGTGGCCACCCAGGAGTTCACGTCCAGTGCGGTCTCGACGGTGGCCAGCCGGCGGCGGACCACCGCCGGAATCCGGCTGCTCTCCGTGGACGCCCCCGGCTCGGACCCGGCCGCGTTCGCGCTCTGTGCTGTCGACGCACTCGTCACCCGCCGATCGTAGGCTCTGGAGGTGCCCGGTGGGGTCCGTCGTCTCCGGTGCCGGCACATCCGTCGATGAAGGAGCGTGCGCTGGTGGGTGAAATGTCCGACCCGGGACGGCTGGTGCTGCTCGGTGCGCCGCTGGGCAACCCGGCCGACGCCTCGGCCCGGTTCCGCGAGGTGCTGGCCACCGCGGACGTGGTCGCCGCCGAGGACACCCGCCGCCTGAACCGGCTCGCCCGGGACCTCGCGGTGAGTGTGCCCGGGCGGATCGTCTCCTACTTCGAGGGCAACGAGGAGCGGCGTACCCCCGAACTGGTCGAGGTGCTCACCGCCGGGTACACGGTCGCCCTGGTCACCGACGGCGGCATGCCCAGCGTCTCCGACCCCGGCTACCGGCTGGTCCGGGCCGCCCTGGACGCCGGCGTCCCGGTCACCGCCGCACCCGGCCCGAGTGCGGTGACCACCGCCCTGGCCCTGTCCGGCCTGCCCTGCGACCGGTTCTGCTTCGAGGGCTTCCTGCCCCGTACGCCCGGGTCGCGCCGGGCCCGGCTGCGGACCCTCGCCGCCGAGGAACGGACCCTGGTCCTCTTCGAGGCCCCGCACCGGGTCGCCGACGCGCTGGCGGACCTGGCCGCCGCGTTCGGCACCGACCGGCCGGCGGCGCTCTGCCGCGAGCTGACCAAGACGTACGAGGAGATCGTCCGCCGGCCCCTCGGTGAGCTGGCCGACTGGGCCGCCGAGAACGAACCCCGCGGTGAGATCACGCTGGTGGTGGCCGGCGCTCCGGCGCGCCCGGCGGAGCGTCCCGACGACGACACCCTGCGCGCGGCGGTGGCCGCGCGGGAGGCTGCCGGCCTGTCCCGCCGCGACGCCATCACCGAGGTCGCCACCGAGTACGCGCTCCGCCGCCGCGACGTCTACACCATCACCCACACCTGACCTGCCACCCCCACAC
>NZ_SMKF01000287.1 GCF_004348325.1 Micromonospora sp. KC213
GATCATGATCGCCGACCTCTCCCCCCGCCTGATGCGCGCCGCGTTCGCCCGCTTCGCCGTCCCCCGGGCCGCGGCCTCGGTGCACCGCGCCTGGTCGAGCTGGAACGCGTTCTTCACCTTCCTGGTGGCCGAGGGTGTGGTGGCCGGTAATCCGATGCCGGCGGTGGGCCGCCCGCGTACCCCACTGCCCCAACCGAAGCCGTTGCGCGGCGACGACACCCCCGAGCACCTGCTGGCGTCGGTGGCGCGTGAGGACGCCCGGCAGCGGGATCCGTGGCCGGAGCGGGACGTGGCGGTGCTGGCGTTGGCGCTGTGCGCGGGGCTGCGCCTGTCGGAGCTGCTGGCGTTGCGGGTGTCGTCGGTGGCGGGTCGGCCGGGTGAGCGGCGGATGGACGTGGCCGGCAAGGGCGGCCGGCCGCGGGTGGTGCCGATCGAGCCGGAGCTGGACCGGGTGCTGGTGGCCTATCTGGAGAGCCGGGCGCGGCGGTTCGGTTCGCGTACGGTGCGGCCGGACTCGCCGTTGCTGGTGGATCGGCGGGGTGAGCCGCTGCGCCGGGGTGGGTTGCAGTATCTGGTGGACTCGTGTTACCGGCGGGCGGGCATCGGTGACCGGGTGCCGCGGGGTGCGCGGTTGCACGCGTTGCGGCACACCTTCGCGACGCGGTTGGCGGAGGACGGGGCGAGTGCGGCGGAGATCATGCGGTTGCTGGGGCATGCGTCGTTGGCGTCGTCGCAGACGTACATCGAGGTGACGGCGGGTCAGCAGCGGGCGGCGGTACGGTCGAACCGGACGCACCGGGTGTTGTCGGCGCTGGTGGGGCCGGTTCAGGGGTCCTGATCGCCGGTGGCGTGCGAGGTGGTAGGTGGTCGCTGTTCGGGCCGGTGATGGCCTGGTCAGCCCGGCACGGAGACCAGAGTGGTGGTTGGGGCCGGCCGGTTCATCAGCCGCCAGGTGCGTCTGCGGATCAGTGGGTCGAGGGTGACCAGCAGGTACGCCGTTCCCACGGCGAGGATGCCGCCGGTGGCGCCGAGCGTGGATGCGAGCACGCCGCCGACGAGCCCGCCGAGCGGGATGCCGGCCCAGGTCAGGCCGCTGACTGCGCCGAGGACGCGCGCCCGCAGGTTGGCCGGGATGCGTTCGAACTCCGCAGCGGCCACCAACGGGTTGATGGCCCCGAGCAGTACCCCGCCGGCGAGCGCGACGCCCGCGATGACCGGTAGTCCGACCGGCAGCGCCAGCACGAAGATCCGCGGGACGGCGCCGAGCAGGAAGGCCACGGCGTACGTGCGCCAGCGCGGCAGGCGCGCGCCGTACACCGACACGAGCAGCGACCCTACGACGGCCCCGGCGCTCAGCGCGCCGAACACGATCCCGAGGGGTGCGGCGTCGTGAAAACGCTCGGCTGCCCACACCGGGATGAGCACTGTGGTCAGCGCCTGGTCGAGGAGATTCGTCAGTAGCACCATCGCGACGATCGCCCGTAGCAACGGGTCATGCCGGACGAAGCGCAGCCCGGCCGTGAGGTCGGCGAGGTAGCCGCCGACGCCGCTGCGGTGGCCCGCCTGGGCCGGGTCGGGTTCGGTCCGTCGGATCCGGACCAGTGTCATCACCAGCGCGGCGGCGAGCAGGAAGCTCGCCGCGTCCAGTGCGATGACCGCGGGAGCGCCGACCAGCGTGATCAGCACTGCGCCCAGCGGCGCCCCGATCATGGACCCGAGGCGATGCACGCTGTCGGCCAGCCCGGCGGCACGTTCGTTGCTCCAGCCGGCGGTGGCGGCGACGTCGGGCACCATCGCGTACTTCGCGTTGTCCGACGGCCCGCGGAACACACCGACAAGACCGACCAGTACGAGCAGGACGGGATAGGCGAGCAGGTCGGCGGCGTACAGCAGGGGCACCACGCCGAGCACGAGTCCGGCGATGAGGTCGCCGCCGACGCTGGCCGTTCGTGGCCCGATGCGGTCGACCAGTGGTCCGCCGAGTATGCGTGCGGTGACCAGGGCGGCCATCTCCACGAATGCGGTGACGCCGGTCAGTAGGGCGTCGCCGGTGGTCTGCAGCACGAACCAGGGCAGCGCCACGACCGACATCCGGGTGCCGGTGACCGAGACCGCCTGGGCGATGAGCAGCCCGTACGGGGACCGTCGATTCATGGTCGGTCCCCGTCGGCGGTACCGGACGATTGATCACCTGTGGTGCCCGGCCCGCCGGCGGTTGTGGTTCGCGTCGCCAACAGCGCGTCCAGTTGTCCGCGTCGCGGGAAGATCTGGAACTGGGTGGTCACCGCGACGCGTTCCGACCCGTCACCGGCCCGTTGTGCCGCCCGGTCCCGGTATCGCACCAGCAGGGCCATCATGTCGTCGGCGAGCTGCCGGGCCTCGGCGGCGGTCAGGTTGACCGTGAGGTCGCTCATGGAGGCGGCTCGTTCCCATTCCTGCGGCCAGTCGGCCAGCTCGGTGATGGATCGCTCGACGTTCTCCGCGTAGATCCGGGCGACCGTGCGCAGGTACGCCTCGCCGAGTTCACGCTCCGGCGTGTCCCGGTCGGGGGCGTCGAACCAGGTTGAGCGGTGCACGGCGCGCCAGAAGCGTTCCCGGCCGTGGCCCAGCTCGGGCGCGTCGGTGATGAAGCCGTGAGCTGCCAGGGTGCGGAGGTGGTAGCTGGTTGCTGCGCTGGACTCGCCGAGTCGGGCGGCCAGTTGGGTGGCGGTCTGTGGTCCTTCGTGGCGCAGTGAGCCGAGCAGCCGCAGGCGCAGTGGATGGGCTACACCGCGCAGCGTGCGTGCGTCGAGGACCACGTCCTGTGTGGAGTCGTATCCGGGCTTGTGCGGATCTTCGGTCATGCTGCCAAGATAATTATGCAAAGGTGTCCTTGCAACAGGTTGTTGGCATAGGCTGACTCGGGCGCTGTGGTTGGTCCGCGAGGTACGACCCGCCGCACTCGTCGACCAGCTCTGCGGCAGATCTCGAACGGCGTGCCCACGACCTGGCGGTACCGGCCATCACTGCACCAGGTGGTCACGGACGCCGTCGTCGTCGACCTGCGCAGCCGACTCGAACGCGCCGAGAGCCTGTTCGGCGAAGCGCGCGGCAGATCGTCGACTCCCCGGCCCGCCTGGTAGTCGTCGTTGGCTGGAAACCACGGGCGGCCCGTCGGCGAGTGTCACTGCGGCAACTGCCGCTGGGGTGGGCGGCGGTGTGGCAGGCTGGGGTGGAACGCGACTGGCGGCACGGGGATGGGTGTGACCATCGGGGAGCTCGTCGCGGGGGTCGACCGCCTGGGCCTCCGTGGGCGAGGTGTGCTGTGTCGGTTTCTTCTTCTTCGACGGCTACGACCGCGCGGCTGTTGCCGGGTGGGCCGGTGGCGGATCGGGTGCTGGCCGAGGTGGCCGAGGGTGTGGCGGAGTTGCGGGCGGCGGGGGTGACGCCGGCCCTGGCGACGGTGCTGGTGGGTGAGGATGACGCGAGCGCCGGATACATCCGGATCAAGCAGCGGCAGGCGGCGCTTTTGGGGTTCGCGTCGCCGCACGTGCATCTTCCGGGCTCGGCGTCGCAGGCGGATCTGGAGGCGGTGTTGGCGGATTTCACCGCCGACCGCGGTGTGCACGGGGTGCTGGTGCAGCATCCGGTGCCCGGGCATCTGGACTATGACCGGGCGTTGCAGGTGCTGGATCCGGACAAGGACGTCGACGGGATGCATCCGGTGAACATGGGTCGGCTGGCGTTGGGCCTGCCGGGGCCGCTGCCGTGTACGCCGGCGGGGATCGAGGCGTTGTTGGCGTTTCACGGGGTCCCGGTGGCGGGCCGGGAGGTGGTGATCCTGGGTCGGGGTGCCACGTTGGGTCGGCCGTTGGCGATGTTGTTGGCGCAGAAGCGGCCGACGGCGAATGCGGCGGTGACCGTGGTGCACACGGGGGTGGCGGACTGGCCGCGGTACACGC
>NZ_SMKF01000288.1 GCF_004348325.1 Micromonospora sp. KC213
CCCACCCACCGCACACCTCCACCTCGCCGCACCACGACGCGCAGAGCGTAGGCCCCACACCGCCCGCCCGCCCGGTAGGGTCGACACCGCCCGCCAGAGCAGGAAAGAGGGGCCCGTTGCCGGTCACCATCGTCACCGGCGGCAGCCGCGGCATCGGCGCCGCCACCGCCCGCCGCCTCGCCGCCGACGGCCACGACATCGCCATCGGCTACCACCACGACCACGACGCCGCCCGACACGTCGTGACCGACATCCGCGCCCTCGGCCGCCACACCGTCGCCGTACCCGCCGACACCACCGACCCCGACCAGGTCAACCGGCTCTTCGACACCGCCGAAAACCTCGGCCCCCTCACCGGCCTGGTCAACAACGCCGGCGTCACCAGCCCCATCGGACCCTTCACCGACCTACGCCTCGACGACCTACGCCACGTCATCGACGTCAACCTCGTCGGCTACATCCTCTGCGCCCAACAGGCCGCCCGCCGCCTCACCCACGGCGGCGCCATCGTCAACATCTCCTCGGCCGCCGCCACCCTCGGCAGCCCCGGCGAATACATCCACTACGCCGCCGTCAAAGCCGCCACCGACACCCTCACCACCGGCCTGGCCAAGGAACTCGCCCCACACGGCATCCGCGTCAACGCCGTCGCGCCCGGAGTCATCCGCACCGACATCCACGCGCTCTCCGGCATGCCCGACCGCCCCGACCGCGCCGCCGGTCGCATTCCCATGGGCCGCGCCGGAGAACCCGACGAAATCGCCGCCGCCGTCGCCTGGCTACTCGGCCCCGACGCCTCGTACACCACCGGAGCCGTCGTACGCGTCGCCGGCGGCCTGTGAACCTACCGGGGATCGCCACGGCCCCCGGGTAGGACACCGCAGCTCCGGCAGACTGCTCGCGAGCGCCGGTCCCCGTCGCCGCAGACCAGGCACGCCCGGCCCGGCCGACCCTGCGACGCGCGCATCGAACACCCGACCCCACCACGACGGGCAGCGGACACGCCGGATGCTTCCGCGGATCGGGGCGGCAGGCGATGGCGCGGCCACCCCACGAGTCCCACGAATGCAGCGTTTGCGCGGAACGCGCCGGCCCTCACGCTTCTGCAGCCCCCGATGGGCGCCACACGATGTGTCCGGCGGGCCGGGGAACCCCGTCACGAACCCGGCGAGCGGTCGCGGGGAAACTGGTCATCCCAGACGCCGTTGCCGACCCGGTGGGGGAGACCGACCGGTCCTTCCGCACGAACCCGGACCACCCTGGCCGACAGCGAACCAACCGGGTGGGTCCGGCGACGCCACGACCGACCGCGCGCCCCCGGACCCACCCGAACCCTAACGACGCGGCCGATGCAGCGCCCGAGGCAGAACGTACGGCGGGCCGGCGAACACCAGATCGGACTTGACCTCGTGGTACGCCCGCTTCGGCCGGTACTGCTCGTCGTACAACGAAGCCATGCCCTCGTCGGGGAAGGTGCCCGGCACCCACGAGTGCCGGTCGGTGAAACCCCACACCGTGTACGACAAACAGTGCCGATCAGCCAGACACGCCTTCATCAGCACACTGTAATTCGCCGCGGACGCCTGCAACCGCGGGTTGATCTCCTCAGGGTCACCCGCCTGCACCCGATCGGTGAGCCGGCTGCGCACATCCACCTCCGTCAACGCGGTCGCCAGACCCAACGCCGAGAACCGCTTCAACGCCGAAGCCACCTGGAACGTGTCGAAGTTTCCGTACTGCGTGCCCAGATGACCCTGGCTGCCGACACCGTCGATCGGCACACCCTCGGCCAACAGCCGCTTCACCATGTCGTACACGAACTGGGTCTTGTCGTTGGCCGGATCACCCGACCCGAAGGCCTCGATGTTGTAGTCGTTGTAGAACAGCAACGCCTTCGGATCCGCCGCCCGCGCCCAACGGAACGCGTCGGCGATGTAGCCCGGCCCCAGGTGCTGCGCCCAGAACCCCTTGTAGTGCAACGTAGGCGGAGTGTTCCAGGGATCGCTGACCGCCTCGTTGACCACGTCCCACTGCCAGATCCGCCCCCGATACCGGCTGACCACGGTCGTGATGTGCTGACGCAGCAGCTCGCGTAGCTCGGCCCGGCTGATCGAACCGTCGGCCACCCCACTGGTCAGCCAACCCGGCAACTGGTTGTGCCAGACCAGCACGTGCCCGCGTACCCGCTGATTGTTACGCCGGGCGAAGTCCATCAACGCGTCGGCCGGTGCCCAGTTGTAGTTGCCCCGGGTCGGCTCCAGGCTCTCCCACTTCATGACGTTCTCGGCGGTCACCGACGAGAACTCCGACGCGGCGAGCTGACGGTACTGCGGGTCGTTCGGGTCGGCGAGGGCGTCCATGCTCACCGCGGTGCCCACATACAGGCCGTGGCGTTGCCCGAGCGCGCCCAAGGTCTGCGCGGCCGGATCGTACGGGCGGCTGGCCGTGGCCGGCAGGGTGTTGAGCACCCCTGCGGTCGCGACAGCGACCGCAGCGACGGCTGTCCACCGTCTCCACTTCATCTGCAGTCCTTCCGGAGTGGACCACCGCCGGTGCCGGGGGAGGTAGGACCTCACAGAGCCGGCGGTGGTGCCGTGCGCGGGAAGCTCGGGGGCGTGCGGCCGCGAGCGCCACCGATAGTTACGGATCGATTTCCGCAACTAGAGCGAAACGTTAGGAGCGTCCGACCGGCTGGTCAACCACGAAGATTTCCGGAAGTTGCGCGAACCTGCTGACCACCGGCGCAGCTGTGCTCCGGAAGTTTCGAAGCAGGACGACCTCGCCGACGAGCCGCCGATCAGCTGCGCCGGTGGTCACCGGGTCGGGATCGAACCAGTGGACGGGCGTGATCAGGTGTATTGCCGGTGCGCTCGCGGCGCTCCCGGCGGATTCGATAATGTACATTATGTCAAGTAGCGGCCCGGCGGACCTCCCCCCGGGTTGCCTCCTGGGGCGTCAGGGCAGGCTGCGCGCGACGCGAAACCCCAGGTCATCGATTCGCAGCGTGGGATGGCTGCGACGACGCACCGAGGCTCGGCAGCTCCAGGGCTGGTCGAACCAGCCGCCGCCACGCAGCACGCGGTAGCTGTCGTAGACCTCGGCGTCGTAGATGTCCCAACACCATTCCCAGACGTTGCCCAGCATGTCGTGCAGACCTCACGCGTTGGGCTGCCGGTCAGCGACGGGATGGGGCTGCCCGTCTGCGTTGCCGCGATACCAGGCGATCTCGTCGAGCGGACCGTACCGGGGGCCGGTCGTGCCGGCCCGGCATGCGTACTCCCACTCGGCCTCGGTCGGTAGCCGGTACCCGCCGGTCGCGTCGCACTCGACGCCATCGCCGTCGAGGCGATACACAGGCGGCAAGCCCTGCTGACGGGACAGGCTGTTGCAGAACCGGACCGCGTCCCGCCACGACACACTCTCCACGGGCAGCCGGTCGCCCCGGGCGGCACTCGGCCGCCGCCCGGTGACCCGGGCGTAGAGCGCCTGGGTCACCGGCACCGCCGCGAGCTGGTACGGCGCCAGGTCGACCGACCAGTGGGACCGCGTCCGCCGGTCCGACACGGTCACCCTGCCCGCTGCAATGGCGATCATGTCGAGTGTCCGGTCGTCCCCCATGGACAAGGGAGCCTACCGGCGACCCGGCTGACCCTGTTCCCCCGGAAATTCGCCGTTGCCTGCCATCACCGGCGCAGCCGCGAAGTCCGGTCCACCCCCTGCTCGATCGACGACAAGGCGAAAATCATGCATAATATCCCTTATGCATGACAAGTGGGATGAATCGGTAGAACACCTGATCGAGGAGTTCCTGACCGCCCGCGCCACCCGCAAGCCCTCCCCCCACACCCTCGAGGCGTACCGGCGGGACCTGCGGACCGTGGCGGCGCTCGCCGGCGAGATCAGCAC
>NZ_SMKF01000289.1 GCF_004348325.1 Micromonospora sp. KC213
GCGGCGGGGTGTGGTCGGGTCGGGCCGGCCAGCCGTCGCTGGAGGTAGCGGCCGGCTCCGCGCCGGGTTGTTCCGGCTCGTCGCCGAAGAGGTACGCCGAGCGCGGCTGCGGTCGGTCGGTCAGCCAGCCCGGTTCGCCGTCGGTGGGCGACTGCGGTCGGCGGGGAGCGCCGTCCGGTTCGTTGGGATCGGTCGAGCCGTACACGCCTGTCGCCTCCACGGGTTCGCCTACCGGGCCGGGGTGACGCTACGGCCGTGCCGTGAGGGCGGCAACCTGGCTAAGAAAGAGTTAAGAGAGCGGCCCTCACGTAGTGACCCTACGCACATTTTCCGGCGTACAGTAAAGGAGTCCGGACAGAGTGTGTCCGAGCCTTGCGGCCCCCGGCGAGTGAACAGGGTAGACGCGAAGATGATCTACGGCCTGCGGGAACTTGACGAAACAGGGGTCCTCGGCTCAATATATAGGTGTCGCCAGTCGCGCCCAGCCATGCCCGGATTTTGCCGGGATTAGCAGTCGCGAACAGTTCGTGGGCGCGCGTTGGCCGGCCATTCCGGCAGCGCACATCAAGGAGTTCAGCATGGCGAAGGCCCTATTCGGCCACGTAGGTGCAGCGCCCGACCGGCGTCTGCTCGACGAGGTCACCCGACTGCGTGCCACGGTTCAGGCACTGGAGTTCGAGATCACGCGTCTGCGTGCCGACAACGATCGGCTTGCTGCGGCGGCTGCGGAGGCCGATGGCCTCCTTCGCCTGGCCGAGCCGGCACTGACCTGATCTCTCGGGATCCGGACAACCGAATAGCACCACCGAAACAACGCGCGCCGACACGTAAAGTGCCGGCGCGCAGCTCTGTCCGCCGCAATTCCGCGGTCGCAATTTCACGATCTTGCCGCCGGTGCCGCCGCGCGCACCGCCGCTGCGGGCGCGTCGCCGGGCGGCCACCTGCCGACCGGGGCGGGTCGCGTGCCGGCGGGCCGTCAGCAAGGGGTTAGTCTGCGGGTTCACCAGGTCCGCGCAGCCCGCGAGGTACGGCGGCCACCGGACGAGGATCGAGAAGGTGCATCTCAAGAGCCTGACGGTGAAGGGCTTCAAGTCCTTCGCCTCCGCCACGACGTTGAAGCTGGAGCCCGGGATCACCTGCGTGGTCGGCCCGAACGGCTCCGGCAAGTCCAACGTCGTCGACGCCATCGCCTGGGTGCTGGGCGAACAGGGCGCCAAGGCGCTGCGCGGCGGCAAGATGGAGGACGTCATCTTCGCCGGCACCGCCGGCCGGGCGCCGCTGGGCCGCGCCGAGGTCACCCTCACCATCGACAACACCGACGGCGCGCTGCCCATCGACTACACCGAGGTCTCCATCACCCGCCGGATGTTCCGCTCCGGCGAGAGCGAGTACGAGATCAACGGCGACTCCTGCCGCCTGCTCGACATCCAGGAACTGCTCTCGGACTCCGGCATCGGCCGGGAGATGCACATCATCGTCGGCCAGGGGCGGCTTGACGGCATGCTGCACGCCAAGCCGGAGGACCGCCGGGCCTTCATCGAGGAGGCGGCCGGCGTCCTCAAGCACCGCAAGCGCAAGGAGAAGGCGCTGCGGAAGCTCGACGCGATGCAGGTGAATCTCAACCGCTTGACCGACCTCACCGCCGAGCTGCGCCGCCAGCTCAAGCCGCTGGGCCGGCAGGCGGAGGTGGCCCGCCGGGCCGCCGCCATCCAGGCCAACCTGCGCGACGCCCGGCTGCGGTTACTCGCCGACGACCTGCACACCCTGCGGACCACCCTGGACCGGGAGATCGCCGACGAGACCGCGCTGCGTGAGCGGCGCGAGCAGGTCGAGGCGGAGCACGCCGAGGTCCAGGCCCGCCTCGGCGAACTGGAGGCCGCTCTCGCCGAGGACGCGCCGCTGCTCGCCGCCGCCCAGGACACCTGGTACAAGCTCTCCGCCCTGCAGGAACGGTTCCGTTCGGTCGAGCAACTCGCCCGGGAGCGGCTGCGCCACCTCAGCGCCACCGGCGACGACGAGCGCCCGGGCCGCGACCCCGACCAGTTGGAGGCCGAGTCGCAGCGGGTGCGCGAACAGGAGGAGGACCTGCGCGCGGCGCTGACCGAGGACCAGATCCGGCTGGCCGAGGCGGTCGAGCAGCGACAGGAGCTGGAACGCCAGCTCGCCGCCGCCGAACGGGAACTGGTCGCCGCCGCCAAGGCCATCGCCGACCGCCGTGAGGGACTGGCTCGACTCACCGGCCAGGTCAACTCGGCCCGGGCCCGCACCACCAGCGCCGGGGAGGAGATCGCCCGGCTCGCCGCCGCGCACGCCGACGCCCTCGCCCGCGCCGAGCAGGCCCAGGCAGACCTGGACGCGGTGGCGGAGCAGTCCACCGAGGCCGACCGGGACAACGCCGAACTCGACGAACGGCACGCCGAGGCGGTCGCCGTTCAGGAACGCGCCCAGGCCGCCGTACGGGCCCTCGCCGACGCCGAGCGCGCCGCCGAGAAGGACGCCGCCACCTGGAAGGCCCGCGAGGAGGCGCTCGCTCTCGGTCTGCGCCGCAAGGACGGCGCCGGCGCGTTGCTCGCCCGCGCCGGCGAGGTGCCCGGCCTGCTGGGCAGCCTCGCCGGGCTGCTCACCGTCGCCCCCGGCCGCGAGGCGGCGCTCGCCGCCGCGCTCGGCGGGCTCGCCGACGCCGTCGCGGTGACCGGGGTGGACGAGGCCGTCGAGGCGATGCGGCTGCTGAAGATCTCCGACGCCGGCCGGGCCGGCCTGCTGGTCGGCAGCCCCGCCGGCCCGGGCATGGCCGGACCTGCCGACGCGCTGCGCCCGAAGCTGCCCGAGCACGCCCGCTGGGCCCCCGACCTGGTCGAGTGCGCCGCCGAGATCCGCCCGGCGGTGCACCGCGCGCTGCGGGACGTGGTGCTCGTCGACGACCTCGTCGCCGCCGCGGAGCTGGTCGCCGACAATCCCGAACTGCGCGCGGTCACTCCGGACGGTGACGTCGTCGGCGCGTACGCGGCGGCCGGCGGGTCGGCGAAGGCGCCCAGCTACATCGAGGTGCAGGCCGCGGTGGAGGAGGCCCGTGCCAACCGGGCCGCCGCCGAGCGCACCGGTGTGGAACTGCGCGAGCAACTGGTCGAGGCGCGCGCCGAGGTGGCCGCCGCCAAGGAGGCGGTGCAGCACGCCGCCGCCGCGAAGCGGGAGGCGGAGAGCCACCGCAACGCCGCCGCCCGCCGGCTCGCCGAACTGGGGGCCGCCGCCCGGTCGGCGAAGGCGGAGACCGACCGGCTCGGCGACTCCCGCGCCCGCGCCGAGGCTGCCCGGGAACGCGACCTGACGGCCCTGGCCGAGCTTGAGGAGCGGCTGCGGCTGGCCGAGGCCACCCCGATCGACGCCGAACCCTCCACCGAGGAACGCGACCAGCTCGCCGCGATGGTGCCCCGGGCCCGGCAGAACGAGATGGAGGTCCGGTTGGCGGTGCGTACCGCCGAGGAGCGCGTCGCCTCCATCGCCGGCCGGGCCGACTCCCTCGCCCGGCAGGCCGCCGCCGAGCGGGCCGCGCGGGAACGCGCCGCCGCCCGGCGGGCGGCCCGTGCCCGCGGTGCCCAGATCGCCCGGGCGGTGGTCGGCGGCGCCCGCGAGGCGCTGACCCGGCTCACCGGGTCGATCGCGGCGGCCGAGGAGCACCGCGACGCCGTGGCGCGCGAACGCGCCACCCGCGAGGCCGAGCTGTCGGAGGTACGCGGCGCGGCCAAACGTCTCGGCGCGGAGCTGGAACGGCTCACCAGCCAGGTGCACCGCGACGAGGTGGCCCGCGCCGAGCAGCGGCTGCGCATCGAGCAGTTGGAGGCGAAGGCGGCCGAGGACTTCGGTCTCGATGTGGAGACCCTCATCGCCGAGTACGGCCCCACCCAGC
>NZ_SMKF01000028.1 GCF_004348325.1 Micromonospora sp. KC213
CTGGTGGGCGGGGTGGTGTCGCGCGGTGGGAAGCGCAGGATCCGGTCGTCGGTGGCTGCCGGGGACCCACGCCCGTCCCGGTTGCTGGTGGTGACCCAGAGCCAGCCGTCCGGGCCGTACTCGACGGTCCGCAGCCGTCCGTACGTGCCGACGAGTTCGGCCACCGGGGTACCGACGCCGGTGCCGGCGAGCGGTACGTTCCACAACCGGGTGCCGCGCAGGGCGGCCACGTAGAGCCGGTTGCCGGCCACCGCCGCCCCGCTGGGGGATGCCTGGGCGGTCGACCAGACCAGCAGCGGGTCGCGGAACCGTGGGTCGTTGCCGCGGCCTTCGACCGTCGGCCAGCCGTAGTTGCCGCCGGCGACGATCACGTTCACCTCGTCCCACGCGTTCTGCCCGAACTCGGTGGCGAGCAGCCGGCCCTGCGCGTCCCAGGCCAGGCCCTGCACGTTGCGGTGGCCGAGGCTGTAGACCAGGGAGCCGGGGAAGGGATTGTCCGGGGGTGCCGAGCCGTCCGGCCGCAGACGCAGGATCTTGCCGTTACGGCTCCGCGGGTCCTGTGCGGCTGCGGTCTGCCCGGCGTCGCCGACTCCCGCGTAGAGCATTCCGTCCGGGCCGAACGCGATCCGGCCGCCGTTGTGGACGTTGGCCCGGGCCAGGCCGGTGAGGATCGGCTGCTGGGTCTGCGGCGCGGTGGGCCGGAACCGGACGATCCGGTTGTCGGAGGTGGTGGTCAGGTAGACGTAGACGTAACCGTCCTGGGCGTAGGTGGGGGAGACAGCCAGCCCGAGCAGGCCGCCTTCCCCGCTGGCGGCGACGCCGGAGATCTGGGCCACCGGTTCCGGGGACTGCCCGGACCGGACCCGGAGGATCTGGCCGGAGTTGCGCATCGCCACCAGGGCGCTGCCGTCGGGCAGGAAGTCCATCCCCCAGGGGACGGTTAGACCGGTGGCGACGGTCTCCGGTCGGGTGAGGTCGAAATCGCCGACGGCCAGCGTCGAGCCGTCTGCGCCGAAGGGAGCGGCCGATGTCGTCCGGGCGAGCGCGCCGGCTCCGAGACCGGCGACCGTGCAACCGGCGACGACCGCTGTCACCATCATCGACCGTACGCGCACGACGACCACCTCCACCAAAGTGACTTTCGTCAATATAGAGGATGGCGGGTCGGTGTGCAGGGGTGCTGCGGCCCGCCGCCGGACGGGCGGGAGGTGACCGGCTGGCCGCCCCCGGTCCGTCGACGGTCCGAACTCGCCGTGACGAGAGGAATGTTATCGCTAACATTGTCGGCGGCCCTCTCGTCGCTCCGCGACCTTGAGAATCGGCCGCTGCGGCGACCCGGCCAACGACGATCACCACGGTCTGGGCGGCGGCAGGAATGCGCCGCCCCGCCGACGTCGAAAGCTGGTGGCCACGGCGCGCGAGGCGTCCTACGTCCGCTGAACCGGCCTGACGCCCGGCCCACCGGGCGGGCCGGGCGTAACGCTGCCGCGTCATAGGTTGGCGTAGAGTGTCCCTGCCAGCGCTCTCCGCCCGATGAGACGTGCGCCTCGGGTGCCGGGAGACGACCGGGCAGTGATGCCCCGGTCCGCCACGGACGGGGTGACCAAGGGGCAGGTGGGGTAGCGAGATGGCGGTACGCGGTCCGGCGATGACCGATGTGGCCCGTCTCGCCGGCGTCTCCCACCAGACGGTGTCGCGGGTGCTCAACGGGCACCCCTACGTCCGCGAGCAGACTCGACTGCGGGTCGAGGCGGCCATCGCCGAGCTCGGCTACCGGCCCAACCGAGCCGCCCGTGCCCTGGTCACCGGCCGCTCGCAGGTGATCGGCGTGGTCGCGCAGAACACCACCCTCTACGGCCCGGCCTCCCTGCTGGCCGCCCTGGAGCAGGTCGCCGCCGAGGCCGGCTTCGCCGTCAGCGTGGGCAGCGTTCGTGACCTGGACCACCGGTCGATCTCGGCGGTGGTGGAGCGGCACCTGGCGCACGGGGTCGCCGGCATCGTGGTGATCGCGCCGGTCGAGTCGGCCGGTCCGGCGCTGGAACGGCTGCCGAAGGAGGTGCCGCTGGTCACCGTCGACGGCGACCCGCGCCGGTTGGTCCCGCTGGTGACGGTCGACCAGGCGGCCGGCGCACGGCAGGCCACCCAGCATCTGCTCGACGCGGGGCACCGCACGGTCTGGCACGTGTCCGGCCCGGCCGACTGGTTCGACAGCGCCGGCCGGATCAAGGGCTGGCGGGAGACGCTGCTGGCGGCGGGAGCCGAGGTGCCGACGCCGGTGCCCGCGGACTGGTCCGCATCCTCCGGGTACCGGTGCGGGCAGATGCTGGCGCGGATGCCTGAGGTCACGGCCGTGTTCACCGCCAACGACCACCTCGCGCTCGGCGTGCTGCGCGCCCTGCACGAGTACGGCCGGCGGGTGCCGGACGAGGTCAGCGTGGTGGGGTTCGACGACGTGCCCGAGGCCGCGTACTTCATCCCGCCGCTGACCACGGTGCGGCCGGACTTCGCCGCGGTGGCTCGGGCGAGCCTCGATCTGCTGCTGGCCCAGATCGAGGGCGACAGCGGCGGCGAGCTGCGCCAGACCATCGCTCCCACCCTGGTGACCCGGGACAGCGTCGCCGCGCCGCCGGCCTGATCGACGGCCATGCCCCAGCGCGAATGACACGTTTCCATCGCTCTTGCCCCTGTTACGAGACCGTGACGTAGAGATTTCGCCGCACCCGTTGACGATCCCTTTGTGAGCGCTAACACTCAGCCCCTGAACGTGTTACCGGTGCGGCCCTGCCGTCGGTGGGAGTTTCGAGAGGAGCAAGCCTGTGAGCAGGAAATTCCTGGCTGCTGTGGGTAGCGCTGCGCTGGCGCTGACCCTGGCTGCCTGTGGTGGTGAGGGTGCCGGTAGTGGTGGCGACACCAGCGACAAGAAGCCGGCCGATCTGACGATCGGCGTCTCGATGCCGACGCAGACCTCCGAGCGGTGGATCGCGGACGGCAACGCCGTGAAGCAGAAGCTCGAGTCGAAGGGTTACAAGGTCGACCTGCAGTACGCGGGCGACGACATCCCGACCCAGTCCCAGCAGGTCGACCAGATGATCACCCGGGGCGCGGACGTGCTGGTGATCGCGGCGATCGACGGCACCGCGCTGTCCAGCCAGCTGCAGACGGCAGCGGACGCGAAGATCCCGGTCATCGCGTACGACCGGCTCATCCGGGACAGCAAGAACGTCGACTTCTACGTCAGCTTCGACAACTACAAGGTCGGCGTCGCCCAGGCGACCGCCCTGCTGGTCGGCCTCGGCCTGCAGAACAAGGACGGGTCGAAGGGCACGGCGACCGGGCCGTTCAACGTCGAGCTCTTCGCCGGCTCGCTGGACGACAACAACGCCCACTTCTTCTACAACGGCGCGATGGACACCCTCAAGCCGTACATCGACAACAAGTCGCTGGTGGTCAAGTCGGGCCAGACGAAGATCGAGCAGGTGGCGACCCTGCGTTGGCAGCAGGAGACCGCGCAGAAGCGCATGGAGGACCTGCTCACCTCCAGCTACAACGACGGCGCGAAGATCGACGGCGTCCTGTCGCCGTACGACGGCCTGTCCCGCGGGATCATCACCGCGCTGCAGAACGCCGGGTACGGTGGCGCGGGCAAGAAGATGCCGGTGGTCACCGGCCAGGACGCGGAGATCGCCTCGGTCAAGCTGATCAACGACGGCGTGCAGAGCTCCACCATCTTCAAGGACACCCGTCTGTTGGCCGAGCAGGCCGTGGTCGCGGCGGAGGCGTACCTGCAGGGCAAGGAGCCGCAGGCCAACGACGTCAAGACCTACGACAACGGGGTGAAGGTCGTCCCGTCGTTCCTCCTGCCGGTGCAGACGGTCTACAAGGACGACATCAAGCCGGTCCTGATTGACTCCGGCTACTGGTCGGCCGAGGAGGTCGCCTCGGGCCAGGCCAAGAGCTGACCCGACCGTGCGGGCCCGGTGACCACGGCCGCCGGGCCCGCACCCCATTTCGCAGTACGACCAGGATCGACGATCAGGACGATGACCATGGACGACACCATCCTCGAGATGCGCGGCATCACGAAGAGGTTCCCCGGGGTGACGGCCCTCCAGGACGTCAACCTCGCGGTGCGGCGCGGCGAGATCCACGCCATCTGCGGCGAGAACGGCGCCGGCAAATCCACCCTCATGAAGGTGCTGTCGGGCGTCTACCCATCCGGCTCCTACGAGGGGGAAGTCGTCTTCGACGGCAAGCCCGTGCACTTCCGCGGCATCCGGGACAGCGAGGCCCAGGGCATCGTTATCATTCACCAGGAACTCGCCCTGGTGCCGTACCTGTCGATCGCGGAGAACATCTTCCTCGGCAACGAGCGGCGCGGGCGCGGCGGCCTGATCGACTGGAACCGGGCCAACGCCGACGCCGGGACCCTGCTGGAGTCCGTCGGGCTTCGCGAGAACCCGGTCACTCCGGTCATCCAGCTCGGCGTCGGCAAGCAGCAACTGGTGGAGATCGCCAAGGCGTTGTCCAAGCAGGTTCGGCTGCTCATCCTCGACGAGCCGACCGCGGCCCTCAACGACGTGGACTCGGCGCACCTGCTCGATCTGCTGCGTCGGCTGCGGGAGCAGGGCATCACCTGCATCATGATCTCCCACAAGCTGAACGAGATCACCGCGATCGCCGACTCCACCACGGTCATCCGCGACGGTCGCACCGTGGAGACGCTCGACGTGCGCTCCGGCGGGGTGACCCAGGAGCGGATCATCCGCGGCATGGTCGGCCGTGACCTCGACAGCTTCTACCCCGACCGGGTGTCGTCCCCGGGCGAGGAGGTGCTGCGCATCGAGGACTGGAGCGTGCGGCACCCCACCCAGGACCGTCTGGTCGTCGAGGGCGTCAACCTGCGCGTCCGGGCCGGCGAGGTGGTCGGCATCGCCGGGCTGATGGGTGCCGGGCGCACCGAGCTGGCGATGAGTGTCTTCGGTCGGTCCTACGGACGCGACATCAGGGGTCGCCTGATCGTCCGAGGCCGGGAGGTGAAGGCCCGTACCGTGGCCGAGGCGATCGACAACGGCATCGCCTATGTCACCGAAGACCGCAAGCGCTTCGGTCTCAACCTCATCGACGACATCCGCCGTAACGTCTCCGCCGCCGCGTTGGGCAAGCTCGCGCGGCTGGGCTGGGTGAACGGCAACGAGGAGATCAAGGTCGCCGAGCAGAGCCGCCGCGACCTGAACATCAAGACCCCGAGTGTGATGGCGGTGGTCGGCAAGCTCTCCGGCGGCAACCAGCAGAAGGTGGTGCTGTCGAAGTGGCTGTTCACCGATCCGGACGTACTGATCCTCGACGAGCCGACGCGCGGTATCGACGTCGGAGCGAAGTTCGAGATCTACACGATTATCAACCGGCTGGTGGCCGACGGGAAGGCCGTGATCGTCATTTCCTCGGAACTGCCGGAACTGCTCGGAATGTGCGATCGGATCTACACCCTCTCCGCCGGACGGATCACCGGTGAGGTGCCGATCGGTATGGCGACCCAGGAGAACCTCATGGAGCTCATGACGAAGGACAAGGAGCCCGTCGGATGACCAGCACCAAGAACCCCTCGACGCGGCCCACCGCCTCCTCCGGCAGTGCCCCCGCCGCGGCCCTGCACACCGGGGCCAGCGACGTGCGGGCGCTGCTGATGGGCAACCTGCGGCAGAGCGGGATCTACGTCGCGCTGGTCGTCATCGTCGCGCTCTTCGCGATCATGACCGACGGCGTCTCGTTGAGCCCCGGCAACATCACGAACATCGTCCTGCAGTACTCCTACATCCTGGTCCTCGCGATCGGCATGGTGATCGTGATCATCGGCGGTCACATCGACCTGTCGGTGGGGTCGGTGGTCGCGCTCAGCGGCGCGGTCTCCGCCGTGCTCGTCATCCGGCAGGGGCAACCCTGGTGGGTCGGCATCCTGGCCGCGTTGGCCGTCGGTGTCGCGGTCGGTGCCTGGCACGGTTTCTGGGTCGCCTACGTCGGGATTCCGGCGTTCATCGTGACCCTGGCCGGCATGCTGCTGTTCCGCGGGCTCACCCTGCGGGTGCTCGACAACATCTCGCTGTCGCCGTTCCCGGCGGAGTACCAGCAGGTCGCGGCCGGTTTCCTCAACGGGCTGATCGGTGGAGACGGCTATGACGCCTTCACCCTGCTCGTCGGCGCGCTCGCGGTGGCCGGGTACGCGGTCAGCGGCTTCCGCACCCGCGTCGCCCGCGTCCGTTACCAGCAGCCCGTCGAGTCGTTCCCGCTCTTCGTGGCCCGGGTGGCCGCCGTCGGCGCCGTCATCATGTACTTCGCGTGGCAGTTGGCCCACGCCCGGGGACTGCCGATCGTGCTGATCATCCTGGCGGTCCTCGTCCTGGTCTACGGGCTGCTGACCCGGCGTACCGTCTTCGGTCGCCAGGTCTACGCGATCGGCGGCAACCTGTCGGCGGCGACGCTGTCGGGCGTGAAGGTCAAGACGGTCAACTTCTGGATGTTCGTCAACATGGGCTTCCTGGCGGCCATCGCCGGGGTCATCTACTCCTCCCGCTCCAACGGCGCGCAGCCGGCCGCCGGCAACATGTTCGAACTCGACGCGATCGCCGCGGCGTTCATCGGCGGCGCGGCAGTCACCGGCGGGGTGGGCACGGTCGTCGGCGCCATGGTCGGTGGCCTGATCATGGCGGTGATGAGCAACGGTATGCAGCTCATGGGCGTGGACCAGTCGTTGCAGTCGGTGGTGAAGGGGCTCGTGCTGCTCATCGCCGTGGCCTTCGACGTCTGGAACAAGCGCCGCGCCGGCGCCGCCCGCTGACGCGGTACGCCACGGGTCGGGCCAGTCGGCCCCCCGTCGGCGTCCACCCCACCACCATCACCAACACCGGCGGCAGGGCCGGCGCACACCCGTGAGGGACGGGAGTGCGCCGGCCCTGCCGCCGTTGTCGCGCAGCCGCCCCCGATCGGTGGAGAGAAACCGCCGGGGTCGGCGATGTCGTCTTTCCGGGCCGTGTCGCCAGGAGCCGAGGGCCGCTAATATATCTAAATCTTTGCCCTTAAAACGTTTCACGGAGTGTTGGCATCCGGCCCCGTCGGGCACCCCGCGCCGGCAGAGGTCCGCTGGACCACCATCGGCCGCGCCCGGCATCGACCCAGGAGACCAGATGAGTCCTCGCACCAGATCCCGTCGCGGACTCGCCGCGACATCAGGGGCACTGCTGGCGGCTGTCTGCGCCATCGCCGTGCCCGTGGCATCCCTCCCGGCCTCGGCCGATCCCGCACGCGGCGGTTCCGGCCGCGTCCAACTGGAGCACCTCGACCGCGGGCTGGTCGCCGCGGCCACCAGCGACGGCGTCTTCCTCAGCTGGCGCCTGCTCGGGCACGAGGTCACCGGTGCCTCCGCCACCGGCATGACCGGGTCGAACTTCCACGTCTACCGCGACGGCCAGCGGATCGCGACGGTCACCGACAGCACCAACTACCTGGACCGGGCCGGCACCGCCACGGCCAGGTACCGGGTGGCGGCGGTCGCCGACGGGCACGAGGTCGACCGGAGCGCGACGGTGACCGCCTGGTCGGCTGCCTTCCGTGACCTGCCGCTGCGCAAGCCGGCCGACGGCGTCACCCCGGCCGGGGAGAGCTACACCTACTCCGCCGGCGACCTCAGCGTCGGCGACGTCGACGGCGACGGCGAGTACGAGTACATCGTCAAGTGGGATCCGTCGAACGCCAAGGACGTCTCGCAGGTCGGCTACACCGGCAACGTCCTCATCGACGCGTACGAGTCGGACGGCACGCTGCTGTACCGCGTCGACCTGGGCGTCAACATCCGCGCCGGCGCGCACTACACCCAGTTCCTGGTCTACGACTTCGACGGCGACGGCCGCTCGGAGATGATGTTCAAGACCGCGCCCGGTACGAAGATCATCCGGTACGCCAGGACCGGTGAGGTGATCTCCGAGCGGTACATCAAACTCCCGCAGAAGGACGTCCGGGCGGGCGTCTCGCACACCGACGACTACCGCCTCAGCCCGACCGACTACTACGAGCACGTGGTGGAGATGTTCCGGCAGTGGCACCGCCACCCCGAGGTGGTGGCCGGACGCTGGCCCGCCACCCTGGAGCAGGCCTTCGGCATCGAGCCGCGCCACCAGTACCCGCTGTCGCAGCAGGACGCGCAGGCCCTCGCGGACCACTTCATGGACGTCTACGCCCCCAGTCGCAGCACCCGCAACAACCTGCGGGCGTTCCAGGGCTTCATCCTGCACGGGCCCGAGTACCTCACCGTCTTCGACGGCGCCACCGGACGGGACCTGCACACCGTCGACTACCAGCCCGGACGGCACGACGACGGCCTCAGGTGGGGCGACTACGCGATGGCGCGTATCGAGCCGGGAAACCGGGTCGACCGGTTCCTCGCCGGCGTGGCGTACCTGGACGGCCGCCGCCCGTCGGCGGTCTTCGCCCGTGGCTACTACACGCGTTCGACGATCGCCGCCTACCGCTGGGACGGCGAGCGGTTGACGCAGAACTGGTACGTCGACAGTGGGTGGACGCCCATGACCAACCCGTTCAACGACAGCCCCCACGGCCGGGACGGCGCCGACCCGCGGTTCGGCACGATCACGACACAGGGTCAGCACTCGCTGAGCGCGGCCGACGTGGACGCCGACGGCAAGCAGGAGATCGTCTACGGCGGGGCCACCATCGACCATGACGGCACCCTGCTGTACAGCTCGTTCGGGCCGATGCCGCCGGAGAGCGCCGACCCCGGCGCGTCGGCCAGGATCGGTCACGGCGACGCCATGCACGTCACCGACATCGACCCCCGCCGTCCAGGGCTGGAGATCTACGAGGTGCACGAGGGCGGGCGGTGGGCGCCGTACGGCTACAGCCTGCGCGACGGCGCCACCGGCCAGCTGATCTACGGTGGCTACACCGGCGTCGACACCGGGCGCGGCATGATCGGTGACGTCGTCCCCGAGCACCCCGGCCTGGAAACCTGGTGCTCGCAGCCCTCCGGGTCGATCAGCGGCCTCGGGCTGCGCGGCGCGGACGGGGCGCGCCTCGGAGACCGGGTGCCCGGTACGAACCAGAGCATCAGGTGGGCCGCCGACATGACCACCCAGATCGTCGGCGGTTCGCTGGAGGTCACGCCGACCATCGGCGACTGGCGACGCGGCACCCTGCTCACCGCCGAGGGGACCCGCACGAACAACCACACGAAGGGCAACCCCGGCCTCGTCGCCGACATCTTCGGCGACTGGCGGGAGGAGATGCTGGTGCGGACGGCGGACAGCTCGGCGATCCGGATCTACCTGAGCACCGAGGTGACCGACCGCAAGCTGTACACGCTCATGCACGATCCGCAGTACCGTGCCGAGGTGGCCCGGCAGCAGACGACGTACAACCAGCCGTCGTACCCGAGCTTCTACCTCGGCTCGGACATCACCTTCTCCCAGGTGCCGGTGCCGAAGATCTGGGCTCCGGGCAGCGTCGCCGCGCTCGGCGACCAGCTCGACGCGCAGGTCCGCGCGGGCGAGGTGTCCGGCCTCGTGGTGCTGCGGCTGAAGGTCGCGCTCGTCGAGGCCGAGTACCAGCTCGACCAGGGCCGGCAGTCCGCGGCGGTCCGGGCGCTGGAGCGCTTCGTCCGGGACCTCGGGCAGGTCAAGCGCCCGAGCCGGGTCTCCGATTCCGCGTACGCGACGCTCACCTACCAGGCCAGGGCCGTGATCGCGATGCTGTCCTGACCGGGCAGGCCGGGAGGGCTCCCCACGGCCCTCCCGGCCTGCCGCACGTCACGTCAGGGAGGCCGCGATCCCGACGGCCTCGGCCACGGTGAGCTGGCCCTCGAGCCGGTAGGTGACGCCCGCGTCCTGCCAGACCAGGGTCGCGGCCGCCAGCCGGGCGCTCTCCACCCGGACCGCGCCGTCGCGGTCCACGTAGGACACCGGGTGTGGGCCGCCGATCCAGATCGCCGGTTCCTCGCCGACCTGCACCCACTGGGTGCCCGGGCCGCCCGCCTGCTTGAAGAAGACCGGATCGAGGCGACCGTCGAAGGCGTCCAGACGCAGCGCGCCGCCCCGGTAGAGCAGGGTCGCGACCCGGTGGCTGCCGGTGCTGTCCGGGTCGGCCACCAGCACCTGCTCGGGCGGGCCCAGCTTCGCCGGTACCCGGATCGGGAACCGCACCGCGCGCTGCGCCTCGTCGAACCCGGCCGGCCGCTGCGCCGGCAACGGCGACGGGGAGCCGGTCGGCAGCGCCGGCGGGGACGACGTGCTGATGGTGATCCCGGCGAAGCGCAGCAGACCCGCCACGGCGTCGGCGAGCGCGGCCCGTCCCGGCGGCAGCGCCGCGACCACCAGCGCGGTCGACACCACCGCGACCAGATACCGCCACCGGCGCCGCTTCGGTGCGGCCAGCCGCGCGCGGACCCGGGTCACCACCTCGGGCGGGTCGGGGGTCTCCAGCCAGGCCGACAGGTCCCGCAGCTCGCGCTCCAGGTCATCCACGGGCGACCTCCTCGACGGCGAGCAGACCGCGCAGCTTGGCAAGGGCCCGGGAGGTCCGCGACTTCACCGTGCCCCGGGGCCAGCCCAGCATCGTGACCGTCTCGTCCTCGTTCAGGTCGAGGAAGTACCGGCAGACGATCACCTCCCGGTCCTTGACCGGAAGCATGCGCAGGGCCCGCACCAGCGCGGCGCGGCGCTCCCCGGCCAGCACGGTGCCGACCGCGGCGTCCTCGGCGACCTCCGACTGCGGGTTCGCCGTCGCCGCCCGCAGCACGAGCCCGTGGCGCCGGTCGCGGGACCGGTGCAGGTTGCGCGTCTCGTTGGCCACGATCGCCAGCAGCCAGGAGCGGAAGGACGACTCCCCGCGGTATCGGGAGAGCTTGTGGTACCCCTTCACGAACGCCTCCTGGATCACGTCCTCCGCGTCCGAGCCCGCGCCCAGCAGCGTCGCCGTCCGGTACGCGGCCGCGGTGTACCGGGCGACCAGAAACTCGTACGCCTTCCGGTCACCTGCCCGCGCGCGGGTGACAGCCTCGTCGTCGTTCAGGGCAACCTCCGCCTTCGATCACACTGTTGACACCGCCGGGCCGGCGTCGGTTCCACCGCGCCGGAACCCGCGTCCGGTCGGTGGTGTCAGGGGAGCATGATGGCGAAGAGCACCTTTCCGCGTCGCACCGTTCTGACCGCGCTCGCCGGCGCCGGCGCCGCTGCGCTCGTCGGCTGCGAGCCGGCCCGACGTCCCCCCACGGCGATCCCCGATCCACTGCTGGTCGAACTCGACGGTGGAGTCGGCCTGTTACGCGGCACGGACCGGGAGACGATCCCGCACGCCGTCGCCGCTCCGGACGGGCGGGTGGTGCACGCGACCGCCTCGGAAGGAGCCGACACCGCCTGCTGGCGCCTCGACGTGTCGACCGGCCACACTTCGCAGCACGTCACGTTGCCCGGCCGCTGGGTGCCGCAGACGGTTTCCGCCGACGGCTCGCTGGTGGCGCTGACCCCGGACGCGGTGAGCGTCACCACCGCACGTCCCGGCCCCCGGGACGTCACGCCCGTGCTGGTCGTCGACTCCGACGGGATCCGGCACCGGCTCCGGTTGCCGGGCAACGTGGTGCCGGAGGCGTTCACCGACGACCGGTCCGGGCTCTTCGTGCTGGAGTGGCTGCCGCCGCACGCGCCGGACCGCTACCGGGTCCGCGCCGTCGACCTCGCCACCGGCACCGCCGCCGCACTCTCCACTCGGGACAAGGGGGCGGTCCCGGCCGGCGCGGAGGAGGAGATGCGCGGCGACGGGCGGCAGGCGGTGTTCGCCCCGAACCGCCGCACCCTCTACACGCTCTACACCCACCAACCCGACCACCAGCACACCCGGGACCTGGTCAGTGGGCGACCGGGCAACGTGCACGCGTTCGTGCACACCCTGCACCTCGGCGACCGGTGGGCGTACTGCATCGACCTGCCCCACCCGTTCGGCGAGGGGCCGGCGAGCGGGCACGCCATGGCGCTCAGCCCGGACGGCAACCGCCTGCTGGTCACCGACGTCACGTCCGGCACCGTAGCGGAGATCTCCACCGAGGAGTTGACGGTACGCCGCACCGCCAGGCTGACCGGCGGCGCCGGGCCGGCGTACGCGGTGGCCGACCGTGACCGCCTGGTCGTCGGCGCCGGCCGAACCCTGCGCGTCGTCGACCTCGCGGGCCTCCGCGTCGTCGCCGAGCGGCCCGTCCGTGACCCGGTCGCCGGTCTGCTCCGCGGTCCCGGCGGCGCGCGCCTGTACGTGGGCCAGGACGCCGCGGTGAGCTGGCACGATCCCACCACCGGTGAGGAGGCCGGCCGGGCCACCGTGCCGGGGCTGGTGGGACTGCGCGCCCCGGCCGTCCCGGCCTGACGACGCGCGTTCCTCGCGGACCGGCCGGCCCGCCGGGTGGGTAACTGGCGCATGTCGGACAGTAGCGATCACGGCGTTGCCCGGTGCGTCGATGATGGGTTCATGACCTCGTGGACCACGCCCCGTCCGGGCGGCGGCGAGCCGCCGGCGGCGCGCGGCCCGCTGACCGCGTCGCCACTGGATCCGCTGCCGCCACGCATGGTGCCGCCGCCGCCCCCGCCGATCGGTCGCACGTTGCCGCTCACCGCGCGTGTGCTGGTGGCCGTGGTCCTGGTCCTCGGCAACCCGTGGGCGTACCCGGTGCTCTTCGAGTGGGTGAGCGACCTGCCCGACAGCGAGGGCCTGGCCGGGCTGGTCACCGGGCTCGGCGAGATGACCGTGTTCGCGCTGCGTTGGCCGCACTGGGATCCGCGGATCGCCGAGCCCCGCATGCTGGGCTACGCGCTGGCGCAGAACCTGCGGACGCTGCTGTTCGTCCTGGTCACGGTCTGGCTGCTGCGCCGGCTGGCCACCGGCGCCCCACCCCGGCGGGCGTACCGGGTGCTCGCCGTGTTCGCCGCGCCCCTGGTGGGTGCGGCGGTCGCGGCGGTCGGCGTCACCGCCCTGCTCGTCATGGTCGACAACCTCCACGTGTACGGCTACCGCGACGATCCGTCGCGGGTGGTGCGCGACATGCTGGCCGGCGGGCTGCACGCCGGATTCGTGCTGGGGGGCCTGCTGGCCTGGGTCCAGGCCCGCTGGCCTGACCCGGTCGGCACCGATGTTTCGGCGATCGACCGGAGGTGAACGGCATGCTGCGCCAGAGCGTGGGGTCCGAGCGGGACGCCCCGCGACCAGGACCGGAGGCCAGCGAGGCCACCCGCTACCTGTGCGCCGCCGCGCACACCGACGAGTCCTTCGCCGAACGGGCGCTGGCCGAGGCGCTCGACGACGACCTGCGTGCGGTGGCGCCGTCGGTGGGCTTCGACCTGACGTCGGTGCTGCGGCACTGCCTGCACGCCCGTCAGCGGCGACGTCGGCGGGACCTGCGCCTGGTGGTCGCCGGCGGTCTCGCGGTGCTGCTCGCGCCGCTGTGGACGCTGCTGGCCGGTACGGTGATGGTGGTCGGCACGAAACTGGCCCCGTTCCGGCCGAGCCGACACGGCCTGGTGGGGCCGGTGGCGGCGCTGTTCTCGGTGGCGTTGGTCGCCCTGGTGCTGCTCGTCCAGCTCCCGGGCGTCGGCGGGTCCGAGGGAGGATCCGGCCTGCCCGGCTGGATCGTCGGCCGGCCGGTGCTGGCCCTGCCCTTCGGTGTGGTCGCGTACCTGGTGCTGGTGGCCCATCTGCTGGGCACCCGGCGGCTGCTGGTGACCCAGTTGCGGCGTGGCCGGTTCCGTCCGCCGGTCGCCGACGCCGCGCGGGACGGCCGGTACGCCGACCGCCTGGCCGCCGTCGACGAGGCCCAGCGGGGCAACGTCACGGTCTACGGCGGGTACGTGCCGTTCGTCGGACACGGCACCCCGGTCGCCGGCTGGTCGTTCGCCCTGCCGATCGTTCCGGCCGGCCATGGGTCGCTGCTGCCCGGCGTACCACCCGACCCGGCGGACCCGCCGGTGTCGTTCGCGGTGGACGACCTGATCGATCACGTCCGGTCGCGGCTCGGGGCGGTCCGGCTGGACGCCTCGGACACCGACCGGCTGCCGGACCTGCGGCTGGAGGACCGGATTTTCGTCGGGGGGCGGCTGCTCACCGACGATCCGCGGTTGCTGCCCGACCGGGAACGAATGCCCCGGCAGCGCTGGACCGACGAGGAGGTCCGGGAGGTCGCCACCCACCCCCGGGGGGTGGCCCGGCACTACCTGTGCGCCCTGGTCCCGTCCTGGGGCGGCGAGGTGGTCGCCAGCACCTTCCTGCACTTCTCCACCGACGGTCGGGTGCTCTATCTGGAGTGCGCCCGTACCCTGCTGGAGCCGCCCCGGTGGGACCACCACGACGTGGACCGGCTGACCGAGTGGCTGCCGGCGAACCAGTTCGCCCAGCTGCTCGTCACCGCCGGCGAGACACTACTGCGTACGGCGCTCGGGGCGCCGCTGCGGTTGTTGCAGGATCTGATCCGCGCCGTCCGCCTCCACCCACGGCGGGAGCGGGCCCGGCGGCTGGCCCGGGAGGATCTGGGCCACGACTACGGCGCCCGGGTCGGGGTGCGGGAGCTGGCGGCCGGAACCGGGTACCACAACTACTTCCAGGTGTTGGACGCCGCCAAGCACCTCAAGGTGGTGGAGCGGCACGTGCTGGCCGCCATCGTCGACTTCCTCGACGACCGGGGGGTGGAGACCGCCGAGTTCCGCAACCGGCAGACGATGATCCTCAACCAGGGTGTCATCCAGACCGGCGGGCTCAGCGTGGTGGGTAACCAGGCGGTGGGCTCGGGAGCCCGCGCGGAGCAGCGGAGCGAGGCGGTGCCCACGCCTCGCGCCGGCCAGGCGCCAACGGGGTGAGGGAGCGGAATGGCCGAGATCAACTATGGGATTCAGCAGTACGGCGGGACCAGCCAGGTCGGCAACCAGGCGGTCGGCCCGGAGGCGTTCGCCACCGGGGGGAGCCTGCACGCCACCGCGCCGCCGGCCGTGGACGTCGCCGGACTGCTGCGGCAGCTGACGGAGGTGGTCGACCGGCACCGCGGTGCGCTGCCGGAGCCGGCGGTGACGGTCGCGGCGCAGGTCCGCGCGGAGCTGTCCCGGCCGGAGCCGCGGCCGGCGCGGGTGGCGGAGCTGCTGCACCGGCTGGCCGAGCTGGCGGCGCCGGTCGCGCCGGTCGCGGCGGCGGTGACCGAGGTGATCAGGGCGGTGCAGTCCGCCTGAACCACCGGCGACCGTGACGCTGACCAGGCACGTGGCGAGCCGCCGGGCGCCATTGGGCAACCTGCGGGTATGTGCCCGGTCGGCAGGGCATGGTAGGTGCATGACGACATCGACCGCGAGTGCCGCGGTTTCCCGCGCCGAAGGTCCGGGGCGGCGACCACCGCGCCAGACGCTGCTGTTGCTGGGGGCCACCGGTGACCTGGCGGCCCGACTGCTGCTACCCGGGCTGGGGCGGCTGGTGTCCGAGGGTACCCAACCCGGGCTCACGCTGATCGGCAGTGGCCAGGAGGAGTGGGACGACGCGCGGTGGCGTCGCCGGGTGGCCGACTCCTTCGCGGCGGCGGGCGCGGACGGGCCCCGGGAGACCGAGCTGATCCGGGCCACCCGTTACCTGTCCGCCGACGTCACCCGGGAGGAGGATCTGCGCCGGCTGCTGGCGGCCTGCCACGGCCAGCTGGTGATCTTCTTCGCCCTGCCCCCGACGGTCACCGCCCGGACCGCCGCCGCGCTGTGCCGCATCGGGCTGCCGCCGGGCACCCGACTGATGCTGGAGAAGCCGTTCGGTACGGACGCCGTCTCGGCGCGGTCGCTCAACGACATCCTGGCCCGGCTCGTGCCGGAGGACCAGGTGCACCGCATCGACCACTTTCTCGGCAAGTCCACGGTGGTGAACATCCTCGGGCTGCGGTTCGCCAACCGGATCTTCGAGCCGGTGCTCACCTCAGCTCACGTGGCGTGCGTGGACATCGTCTTCGACGAGACCCTGGGCATCGAGGGCCGGGCCGGCTACTACGACGGCGCGGGTGCGCTCGTCGACATGGTGCAGAGCCACCTGTTGCAGGTCCTGGCGCTGATCGCGATGGACCCGCCGCCCACCCTCGCCGCCGGGGACCTGCGCGGACGCAAGGCGCAGGTGCTGCGGGCCACCCGGGTCTGGGACGACGACCCGGTGAGGTGGAGCCGGCGGGCCCGGTACACCGCCGGGGAGGTCGCGGGGCGGCGACTGCCCGCGTACGTCGACGAGTCGGGCGTCGACCCGGCCCGCCGGACCGAGACGCTCGCCGAGGTGGTGCTGGCGGTGGACACCTGGCGCTGGGCGGGTGTGCCGTTTCGGCTCCGTTCCGGCAAGGCGCTGTCCGACCGGCGCAAGGAGGCGGTCATCACCTTCAAGCAACCGCCCCGGGTGCCCACCGGGCTCACCGGGTACGACCAGCCGGACCGGCTGCGGATCGGATTCGGCCCGGACCAGGTGGGTCTCGACGTGAACATCAACGGCCCGGGCAACCCGATGGAGCTGGACCAGGTGCATCTGGTGGCCGACTTCGGCCCGGGCGAACTGCCGCCGTACGGTGAGGTGCTACGCGGCGCCTTCGAGGGCGACCCGACGTTGTCCGTGCGGGGTGACACCGCCGAGGACTGTTGGCGCATCGTGGAGCCGGTGCTGGCGGCGTGGCGGACGGAAGCGGTGCCGTTGCAGGAGTATCCGGCCGGCAGCGGCGGACCGGATGACTCGCTGCTGGTGCCGGCGGGCGGCGAGTGGCCGTGACGGGGGTGGACGGCCGAGGAACGCGCCCACCCCGCCGATACCCGTCAGTACACGTACACGCTCTGCGACACGAAGGTGATCGAGCTGTACGATCCCGACGGCATGATCGTGTACGAGGCGCCCGTGCAGTTCTGGTTGGCGTACAACCTGGCGGGCTGGTTGGCGGTGTTGCGCGCGGACTTCACCCGACCGTTGCCCCAGCCGTGCGCGGCGAGGTCCACGCAGGTGCCGGTCGTCGGGTTGACGGCCTGCGCGGTGAACCGGTTTCCCTGGTACGCCTCCTGGTCCCAGACACACAGCGTGCGGACGAAACCGCACGAGCTGTCAGCGGCCCGGACCGCCGACGAGGCGGCGGCGGCACCGCTTCCGCCCGCGGCGGCGACGAGCGCCGCGGCCGACAGCGCGCCCACCGCCAGTGACCTCCGGACGATCATCTCGATCACATCCTTCCCACCTGTCGCCGGGGCGTCGTGCGGGCACGACACGAACCGGCCGCTACGGCATCGACACCACCCTATTGAGCAGGGCGTCGGCGGGCATCTCCTGGGATGCGGTCACCGGGCACGGGCGTGGTGCCCCCCGGTGCGCGCAGCGCCGCCGGGGCGGGGCCGGTTCTTCCGGCCCCGCCCCGGCGGCCGTCAGCGCCGGAACCGCACCCGATAGGTACGGGTCTGGGTTCCGTCTTCGCTGGTCACCGTGACCGTGGCGGTGCGTTCGGCACGCACCAGGGCGGTGGACACCCCCGCGTACGGGTCGCGCGGGGTCGCCGTCAGTTGTCCGCTGGCGGGGAGGGTGTATTCGAGGACGTCCGGCGTGAAGCCCGGTAGGGCCTTGCCGTTGACATGCAGCGCCGACAGGGCCGCGTCCGAGGACCGCCCGGGTGCCGCGGTGAGGATCTGCACCTCGCCGACGGTCATCCAGAGTCCCGGGCGGGCGGTGAGGACCACCCGTACCCCGTCGGTCGTCGTGACGGCGGACAGCGGCACGGTGAGAGCCGGCGCGGGCGCGCCGCCCGGCACGCTGATCTCGGCACTGGCCCGTACCCAGGCGCCGGTCGCGTCGCGGACCTCGGCGCGCAGCGACTGGGCGTACGTGTCGCTGTTGCCGTCGCGGTGGAAGTGGACCGTGACGCTGGCGGCGTCCCGGCGGGACGGCAGCTGGAAGGTCAGCGTGTCGCTGCTGTTCTTGGTGCCCGAGCGCCAGTTCGACCAGCCCTTCTCCGCACTGACCCCGTTGCGCAGGCGGTCGGCGGAGTAGCCGCTCTCGGTGTAGGTCGCGCTGGCCTGTACACCGGAATCGGTCGCGGCGTTGACCAGTACCGGCGTGGTGACCTGCACCCGGGCGGTCGCCGGCTGGGTGCTTCCGCCCGGCACGGTGGCGGTCCCGGAAAGCTCGAAGACGCCGGTGCGTTCGTAGGCCGGGGGAGCGGACCAGGTAACCGGCAGAAGGACCCGGGCGCCGCTGGCACCCACCCCGGTCACGGTCGTGGGCAGGTTCGGGCGACCACCGGGGTACGCCTTGGCCCGGGCCGGTTCGGTGGCGACGACGGTGTCGACGGTGACCACGGCCCGGGCGGCGATCCTGCGGCCGAGCGGATCGGTGGCGGTGCCCAGGACGGTGACGGTGCCGGGCTTGGACCACCTGTGGTGGGGGATGGTCCGCCACACCACCGGCAGGAGGCCGCGGGCGCCGTCGGGGTGGACCGGTGTGACGGTGGCGGGCAGCACCGGCGGCGTGCCGGGGGTGGTGAAGACGGCGGTGTCGACGGTGGACAGCACGGTTTCGTCGACGATCGTCCAGCGCTGGTTGTTCTGCGAGGTCGGTGTCCAGGTGCCGACCCGGGAGCCGTCGGCGGTGGCGTGGTCGCTCACGTCGATCAGCCGGCCGGTGGCCGCGTTGACCAGGGTGTACGTGCCATCGCCGGTGGTGGAGAGGATCCACTGCGCGACCGGGTCGGCGGCGAGGGCGGTCGAGGACCGCTCCAGGGTGAGGGATCCGTCGCGCAGCACCAGGCTTCGATCCCCGGTGGAGAGCAGGTAGCGGGACCGGTTCCCGCCGGTGGCGGTGACGGGGGTGATCCGCCAGAGCTGGTCGGCGGCGAGCGCGTCGCTGGTGCGGATCACCACGGACGAGCCGGCGGGCGTCAGCGACCGACCGCTCGGTACACCCTGCAGCCGGTACACGTGGCCGGCCCGCACGAGCGCGGCGTCGTCGGCGACGCCCTGTACCCCGTCGACGACGAAGGTCGTCACGGACTTCGCCGGCACGGTGAAGGCGGCGGACTTCTTGTCGACCGGGATGGGCCGCTGGCGGACCAGCGCGCCGGAGGCGTCGGTGACGATCGGCGTGACGGTCGCCTCCGGCGTGACATGTCCGAACCGGGACAAATCAAGGCTGATCCGCCGACCGGTGTCGGCGCTGTTGACGTGCACCACGGTCGCGGCCCTGCCGTTGGCCGACACGGCGGCGACGCTGGCGGTGTCGTTCACCTCGATCACGTGGTCGCCGGGGCGGATGTGGTGGGTGAAGTTGCGCAGGGTGTGGAACTTGGTGTTGATCCGGGCGGGACAGGTCTGCAGCGTGTCCTGGGCGGTGCAGTCGAACGGGATCTGGATCGCGCCCCAGTTCTTGTTCCCCGCGTGCTGCGGGTTGTAGTCCTCGATGGGCTGCCACAGCATCCACGCCGAGGGTTCGAGCTCGCGGAGGTCGCCGACGATCCGTTCGGCGATGCCGAGGCCGGGGTCCATGCTGGTGAAGCTCTGCCCGGTGCCCCAGTGGCCGTCGACCTCGCTCATCCACAGGGGCTTGTCGGCGCCCTTGGCGACGTCCCGGGCGGAGGTGCGCTGGCCGGTGCCGTAGGTGTGGACGTTGAGCTGGTCGATGACGGCGCGGGTGTCGGCGCGGTAGTCGTTCCAGTTGGTCACGAAGGTGCCGGGGTTGGTCTCGTCCATGGCGGCGAGCCGCGCCCGGGTCTGCGCGTTCTCGAGCCGACGGGCCAACGCCAGGATCACCTGCTGTTGCAGGGCCGGGGAGGCGTGGGCACCCTCCTGCCGGCCACCGGTGGGCTGCCCGTCCGGGCCGAGCTGGGTACCCCAGTAGGAGGTGTTCGGCTCGTTGAGCGGTTCGATGGTGTGGAACTCGATGCCGTGCGCGGCCTCCAGGTGCTCGGTCACCCGGACCAGGTAGGTGGCGAAGTCGTCGACACGGTCGGCGCGGATCTGGTCGGCGCTGGAGTTGAAACCGCCGGAGACGTAGCCGCTGACGGTCTGGAAGTACGGCGGGGAGTTGCTGAACGCCTCCCACGTGTCGACCCGGTCCTTGATCTGGTCGACCCACCAGCGCTGGTTGGCGTCGGCGTCCCAGTTCCAGTGCTCGGGATCGTCCGGATTCCACCAGTCGACATCGGTGCGGGTGGTGCCGGGCGGGGCCGTCCAGAAACCGGGCATCGTGGCGCCGACCTTCATGTAGTCGGTGCGTACGTCGGGGGCGTTGCCGCCGCCGATGTTGTACCGGGCCATGTTCAGCCGCAGCCCGTCCGCACCGAAGAGCAGGTCGACCAGGTGGTTGCGGATCTCGTCGGGGTAACCACCGGTGGCGTTGGCGAACCACACCAGGCTGGTGCCCCAGCCCTCCCAGGCCGGCTGCCGGTAGGACGGATCCGGGGTCACCACGACGGTGGGGACGATCTCGGCGGCGGTGCCGGTGGTGGCCACGGCGGGTGGAGACCCGACCGCGGCGGCGGCCACGGCCATGGCGGTCGCGGTGAGCACGGACGCCAGCCGGCTCGGGGTGGAGGGTCCGGTCATGGTCTCTCCTCGCGGGGTGGGTGATGGCCTTCCGGCTCGTCGTCGGGGAGGAGGTGGGCCAGCGCGGCCCGGCTGTTGGCCCACACCGCGACCAACGCGCAGCCCGGTACGGTGGCCAGCCCCAGCAGCGGCGCCTGGTTGACCGACAGCGCGGCCACCAGCAGCAGGACCAGGCTGAACAGGCTCAGTGGGGCCCGCCGCACCGCGGTGTACGCGGCGATCCGGACGGCCGGCCCGAAACCCAGGTGCGGAGCCAGCACGGCCAGTGCCAGCGTCAGCAGGCTCGCGGCGAGCACGAGGACCGCCGTGACAGCCAGCAGCGGGACGAGCAGCGCGCCGTGCCGGGAGTCGTGCAGGACGACGATGTCGGTGGTGAGCACGGCGAGCAGCGCCACCGTGGCCGTCCACCGGCCGATCGCGGGGACGAAGGACCGCCGGTAGGCGCGGACGAAGACGCCGACGGGGGGTTGGTCGGCCGGGGTCTCCGCCCGGCCGAGGTAGCCGAACGCGGCGGCCAGCGACGGGCCGACGCTGATCGACAGCAGCCCGAAGAAGACCGGGTAGCGCCAGGGCTGCGCGACCACGGCCAGCGCCACGAGCAGCGGCAGGTTGGTGACGGCCAGGCCCAGGTTGACCACGAGCACCCGGTGGACGAACGACCAGACGGTCGTCCAGGTGTCCGCGCTGACGTTGACCCGGGCCGAGAGTGTCCGGTGCGGGGTGGGAGCGGTCATGCGGTGGTCACTTCAGCCCGCTGGTGGCGATGCCCTGGACGAAGTAGCGCTGCCCGATGAGGAAGACGGTCAGGATCGGCAGCACCGACAGCACCGAACCGGTCATGATCATGGCGTACTCGGCGTCGTAGACGCCCACGAACGAGCGCAGACCGATCTGCACCGTCCACAGGTCGTTGCTGGTCAGGTAGATGAACGGACCCATGTAGTCGTTCCAGGTGTTGACGAAGGTCAACAGGGCGAGGCTGGCCAGCGCCGGCTTGGACAGCGGCAGCACGATCCGGGCCCAGATGCCGTACTCGCTCAGGCCGTCCACCCGGGCGGCCTCGCACAACTCGTCGGGGATGGTGAGGTAGTACTGCCGCATCAGGAACACCCCGAACGCGCCGAACGCCTGCAGGAGGATCAGCGACAGGTGCGTGTTCACCAGGCCCGCACGCTCCATGATGATGTACTGCGGCACCATGTACGCCTGCCACGGCACGGCGATGGTGGCGATGTACGCCACGAAGAGGGCGTCCCGCCCGGGGAAGCGGACCTTGGCGAACCCGTACGCCGCGAAGCTGCCGGTGAGCACCTGCAACGCCGTGATGACGACGCTGAGGAACAGCGAGTTCTTCAGGTAGGTGACCAGCGGGATGCGTTCCCAGATGCGGGTGTAGTTGTCCCAGTGGAACTCCTCGGGAATCCACTGGATCGGGATGGTGAAGACCTGGGAGTCGAGCTTCAGTGAGGAGGTCACCATCCACAGGAACGGAACCATGACGGCGAGCCCGAGGACGGTGAGCAGGACGTGCAGGGCGATCCGGCCGGCCACGGCGGTGGGCCGCCGGCGCGGCGTCCGGGGCCGGACGTGGGCGGCGCCGGTGGGGGAGCCGTCCCGGTGCTCCGGTGTGGTGGCGGTCGCGGTCATCGTTCTTTCCTCTGCTGAAGTCGGAACTGGACCACCGTGATGAGCAGGACGATCACGAACAGGACCATCGCGATGGCGGAGGAGTATCCGAAGCGGCCCTGCTCGATGCCCTCCCGGAAGATCAGCTGCGAGAGGACGAGGGTGGAGCGGCCCGGACCACCCTCGGTCATCACCTGGACCAGGTCGAAGACCTTGAAGCTGGAGATGGTCAGCATGATCAGGACGAAGAAGGTGGTGGGGCGCAGCGAGGGCAGCGTGATGTGCCAGAACCGCTGCCAAGGGGAGGCGCCGTCCATCTTGGCGGCCTCGTACAGCTCACCGGGGATGGTCTGCAACCCGGCCAGGTAGAGCACCATGTAGTAGCCCATGTCCCGCCAGACGCTGGTGATGATCAGCGCGGGCATGGCCCAGGTCGTCGAGGTCGTCCAGCCGGGCGGGCTGTCGACGCCGACCGCGCGCAGGAACTGGTTCACCGGGCCGGCGTCGGGGCTGAACAGCATGTTCCAGACCACCGCCACGGCGACCAGCGAGGTGATGTACGGGAAGAACAGCGCGGTACGGAAGAACCGCACCCCGCGCAGCTTGCGGTTGAGCAGGACGGCGAAGCCCAGGGCGGCGACGAGGGTGAGCGGCACGTGGCCGACGGCGTAGTAGGTGGTGTTGTACAGCGCGGTCCAGAAGTTCTCGCTGTCCACCAGGCGGCGGAAGTTGTCCAGGCCCACCCACTCGGGCGTGCTGTAGGAGTTCCACTTCATGAAGGCGAGGGCCAGCGAGGCGACGACGGGCACCAGCGTGAGGGCCGCGAAGCCGATGAAGTTCGGCAGGATGAAACTCCAGCCGGCCAGCGTGTTGCGCCGGCGGAGCCTGCTGCGCGTCCGGGGGGTGGACGCGGATGCGGTGGTGGAGACCATGGTGGGTGCTCGTCCGGGGCCCGGACGTTCCTCCTTCCCTGAGGTGGACGGTGCCCCGGGGGCGATCGGCCCCCGGGGCACCCGGCGGTCAGTCGACCTCGGACTTGACCCGCTTGCCCATCTCGGCGATGCCGGCGTCCACGGACTTCTCACCGGTCATGATGAGCTCGTGCTCCTCGTTGAGGATGGTGTCGACGTCGGAGGACTTCTCGCTCACCGGCATCTCCAGCTTGACCTCGCCCGGCTGGAACGCCTTCTTCGCCACCTCGTCGTTGGCCATCCCGTCCACGCCGAAGTACAGGTCGGTGATGGTCGCGTCGGTGTACGCCGGGAAGACCCCGATCTTCGCGATGGCCGCCGCGCCCTTCTCCCCCGACGCCCAGGTGACGAACTTCCGCGCCGCCTCGGCGTTGCGGGCCTTCTTGTTCACCGCGAACGCGGTGGGCGAACCGAAGGTGGTCGAGGCGCCCTCGCTGGCCTGCGGCAGCGGCGCCATGCCCCAGTCGACCTTGATCTTGCCAGCCTTCTTCTCGTCGATCAGCCGGGCGGCGTACCAGGTGCCCATGGGCAGCATCGCCGCCTTCTCCTCGGAGAACATCGTGTGGTAGGTGACCTTCTGGGTCCTGGCGGTGGCCCACTTCAGCGTCGCCCCCGACTTCTCCAGGTCGAGCGCGATGGCGTACTGCGGCTTCATGAAGGTGTAGTCGCCGCCGAGCTGGTCGCCGCCGTTCTGCGCCGCCGCGATGGCCTGCACCAGCGACCGCCAGGTGTGCTGGTACGTCCCGTACACGGTGTCCGCGCCGCTGCCCTTGGTCGTCTTCTTCGCCAGGTCGGCGTACTCCTGCCAGGTGAGGCTGGTCAGGTCGGCGCCGGAGTTCGCCAGCAGCTTCTTGTTGTAGTAGAGCACCCAGAAGTCCTGGCGGTAGGGCAGGGCGAAGTAGTCACCGTCGAGGTCGAAGGCGTCCAGGCCGCGGTACTTGCTCTTGTCGAGCTTGCCCACCTCGTCCTTGAGGGAGGCCAACTGCCCGCGGGTGCCGTACCGGGCGTAGTCGATGACGTTCTTCATGGTGATGACGTCGGTGGTGTCCCCACCGGCCAGCATGGTGGTGACCTTCTGCGGGTAGTCGTCGGCCAGGATGTCGACCGGCTGCACGTCGACATCCTTGTGCTCCGCCTCGTACGCCTCGACCAGGGCCTTGAACTCCGGCGTGGTGTCGTAGTTCCACAGCGCCACCGTCAGGATCGTCTTGCCGTCGGGGGTGGTGGCGGACTTCCCGCCGCTGCCGCAGCCGGTGGTGGCCAGCGCGATACCGGTGGCGATCGCCAGGGCCTGGGTGAACCTTCTCTTCACAAGGAACTCCTTCATCGGGGGATTCAAGCGCGACGACCGGGGGTAGTCGCCAGCGGATCAGGCGTGCAGGATCAGGGCCTCGGGGGTGACCTCGGCCCGGAGCGGTTCGGCGGCGATCCACCGGGACAGCTCGTCGAGGGTGTGGTCGGTCAGCCGCAGGATCTCCGAGCCGAGCGACCCCGCGATGTGCGGAGTGATCATGACGTTGGGCGCGTTACGCAGCGCGGCGTCCGCGGGCAGCGGCTCGGGTTCGGTGACGTCGAGGATCGCGAACAGTCGGCCCGATCGGCACTCCGCCGCGAGGGCCTGGGAATCGACCAGGCTGCCTCGGGCGGTGTTGATGACCGTCGCGTGGTCGGGCAGCAGCGCGAGTTCCGCCGCCCCGATCATGTGGTAAGTGCTGGGCAGCGCGGGGGCGTGCAGCGACAGGATCTCGCTGCGCGGCAGCAACTCGTGCAGGTCCACCAGGGTCGCGCCGGCCAGGGCGACCTCGGTGGGGTCGGCGTGCGGGTCCGCCACCAGACACTGCGCGGAGTCGAGACAGCCGAGGAGGTCGACGACCCGGCGACCGATCCGGGAGAAGCCGACCACGCCGACGGTCCGGCGGTAGTTCGACAGGTCCCCGTACCCGTCGCGGTGTCCCCAGCCCTGGTACGCCGCCTCCGGGTCGGCGGCGATGAACGGCGCCTTCTTGCCGGCGAAGATGATCGCGGCGAGGGTGTACTCGGCGACCGGGATGGCGTTGGCGTCCGCGGCGTTGGTGACCCGGATGCCGCGCTGCCAGACCTCGCTGGTGACCAGAGACCGGACGCTGCCGGCGGCGTGAAAGACGGCCCGTAGGGCGGGGGCTGCGGCGAGCCGTTCGGCGGTCAGCGTCGGAGTCCCCCAGGAGGTCACCAGCACCTCGACCACCGCCAGCCGGGCGCGGGCGGCCGGGGAGTCCAGGTCGTCCACCCAGATCGGGTCGGCCAGGGCCACCAGCTCGGCGAGCCGTGCCAGCCGTGCCTCGTCGAAGTGGGCGCGGAAGGAGTCCCGGTCCATCACGACGAGTGCCTGCTGCTTGGTCTGCACCGTCAATGTGTCTCCCCGGTTACGGATCGCTGGCCGACGCTCGACCGTCGCGGAGCCTTTGAATTCGTGTCGGTGACATGGATAACCTATTCCGAACACGGTCGCTACGAGTCGGTCTCGATCGATCCGAAACGTTCGTAAACGAACACAAGCCTGGAGGACGGCTCCATGCCGAGAGACCGGATGTTCAACCTCCAGCGCCGCGAGCGACTCATGGAGGAGCTGCGTCGCCACGGAGCGGTGCGGGTCAAGGAACTGGCCCAGACCCTCGGCGTCAGCGAGCTCACCGTGCGCCGCGACATCACCGCCCTGGCCGAGGAGAACCTGCTGACGAAGGTGCACGGCGGGGCGACGCTACCCACCCAGCTCGGGCCGGAGCCCCGGCGGCAACGCCCGGCGCCCACCCGCTTCACCATCGGCATGGTCGTGCCGTCGCTCGACTACTACTGGCCGTCGATCGTCACCGGCGCCCGCACCGCCGCCGCCTCCCTCGGCGTGCACATCCAACTACGCGGATCCAGTTACGACCCGGAGGAAGACCGCCGGCAGATCAGCCGACTCATCGAGTCGCAGCAGGTCCAAGGACTGCTGCTGGCACCCAGCCTGGAGGGCGACGGGGTCGACGAGATGATCGGCTGGATCGGGAACCTGCCCGTGCCGACGATCCTGGTGGAGCGGCAGACACCACGATGGACGCCCACCCTGCGCCAGTTGGAGTGGGTGCGCAGCGACCACTCGCTGGGCCTGGAGATGGCGGTGCGTCACCTGCACCAGCATGGCCACCGCCGGATCGGACTGGTGCTCTCCAAGGGCAGCCCCACCTCCGCCCACCTGGCCCGCGGGTGGGCGCTGGCCTGCGCCGACCTCGGCCTGCCCGACGACATGGTGATCCGGGAGGCGGTCGCGCTGGACGCACCGGGGCACCGGGAGATCATCGACAACATCCTGCGCCGGTGTCGGCAGTCACGCACCACGGCGCTGATCGTGCACGGCGACCCCGACGCGATGTCCATCGCCCAGTACTGCGCCGAGCAGCAGGTGTCGATCCCCGACGACCTCGCCCTGGTCTCGTACGACGACGAGGTCGCGCACCTGGCCGAGCCGGCCCTGACCGCGGTCCGGCCGCCGAAGAGCCAGGTGGGCCGGGTGGCGGTCGAGCTGATGGTGGGCCGGCTGCTGGAGGGTAGGCGCCGCTCCTCGCAGCGCGTGCTGATCACCCCCGAGCTGGTGATCCGGGAGTCCTCCACCCCCCGCCCGTTCCGCTGACCGGCGGTGGCGCCCCTGGCCCGCGAGCCTGAGCTTGATTTTCGACTGTCGGGGCGTGGTCGGATGAGCGACAGGCTGACGTCAACGACAGCCGGGTGCCGCAGTGGTCCCCACCAAGTGACCCCCAAGTGGCCCGTTGCGTGGCACCTGCCGCTTGCATTCTCGACAGGTGCCACCGCGACTCCGCGCGGGCGGCACCTGTCGAGAGGAGAGCACCATGCGCCGATCACTTCCGGTGCTTCTGTCCGTCGTACTGTCCACCGTGGCCGTGGTGGGTCTGCATTCCTCCGCCGCGACGGCCACGCCCGCCGCGACTGATGCCACCGGGCGGGCCGCCGCGGCCTCGTCCGGGACGGTGGTGTACAGGTGGTTCACCGGTACGCTGGCCGCCGGGGCGACGACGAACGGTCGCTGGCGGAACGTCGTGACGGACCATGCCTTCCACGTCAGCCTCTCACCGGTCGGTGCGAGCACCTCGAACGCCTGCCGTTTCAAGGTCACCCGGGTCTGGAACGAGCAGCGTCCGGAGGGAAACAAAGACTTCTGGTACACCATCCAGAACACCGGTTCCATCGCCTGCGCGGCGAACGTCATGGTGTACATGATTCCTGGCGCGATCGTCAGGTCGACCGGCGGCATCGCGCCCGGCGGGACCAAGCAGTTCGTGGAGAACGGCGTTGACGACTGGAAAATCTACCGGCTGGGCCTGTTGCCCTCCGGGTCCACCAGTAGCGATCCGTGCAAGCTGGAAGTCACTCGCGTCCGGTACACGCACCGCTTCCAGGGCGATGTCGCGACGGTCTTCGACGTGGCCTACGAGGTGAAGAATGTCGGCAGCATCACCTGCCAGGGTGATGTCGTGCTCGGCTCGACTCCGATCGAACACTCCTGGTCGATCGGCGCACTCGCCCCCAATTCACAGCGTACCGAGCACTGGAACAGCGCTCCCGCGGCGACCGCGTACGTGCCGGGGGTGCAGCCGGACCTCGGCTGCGAACTGGAACTGACGGGTTCCCACGACCTTCAGCTGATCGACAGCAGCAACGGCACCGCCGAACGGGAGGTCCACCTCACCGCCAAGAACGTCGACACGAAGACCTGCGACGGGAAATACACCCTCGCCTCCATCTGAGCACGACCCGTTGCGTGGCCCGGCGACCTCGCCGGGCCACCGCCCGTGGCACGCGACGCCTGACCCGACCCGCTGATCAGGCTGTTGTCGGCTTCCGCGTCGGCTGAGGTGATCGCGGTCCTAACGATGGTCCCGTGTGGGGGGCGCCGGCAGGGACAGGGTCGACGTCACGCCGTCCGGCCAGCGGACCGTGACCGTGTCCGCCGCCCCGTCCGGCCGTACCGCCACGGTGGGCAGCGCGTGCCGCGCCGCGTCCGCCCCGCGCAGCACCACCGCCGCCACGTACACCCCGCCCACCCGGGGCGGCTGCGTGGTGCGCAGCAGCGGCACCGCCACGTGCTCGCCCAGCGGCGAGGTGCGCCGCTCCCGGCGTACCTCGGCGGTGTCCAGCCCGACCAGCCCCACCAGGCAGGACACCACCGGGCCGGCGGCCACCTCGGCCCCGGGGGAGCCGGCGGGCGTACGCGCCTCGGGCGGCGCGTCGCCGGCCACCGGCCACCCGCTGAACTCCAGCCGGGTCGCGGCGTCCAGCCCGACCGGCGAGTCCACCCGGGCCGCCCGCACCTCCACCGCGCCGCGCAGCAGCGACCCCATGGTCAGCGTCGGCCCGTGCCGGACCGCCCCCCGACGGCCTGAGCCGTGGTCCGGGCCGTGATCGTCCTCCGTGGCGACCCAGTGCGCCCGGGCCCGGGACACCGCCCGGCCGACGCCGTCCACCAGCTCGCAGCCCAGCGCCTCGAACCCGTTGCGATGGGTACGCCGACCCGCCCCGTCGACCACCGTCACCGAGTTGTCCGACGGGTCGCCGACCGTCGCCCCGACCAGCGGCGGCAGGGTCGCCGTCGAGTAGCCCAGCCGGGCGTACAACGGCGAGTCCGCCCGCTCGTCGTGCGGCACCGAATGGTCCGTGCCGTGGTTGACGATTCGCACCAGACCGTCCCCGCGGGTGCCGCTGACCAGCCAACCGGGCACCGGCAGCGCGGCGGCCACGTCCCCGGCCTCGACCGGCAGCGGCCCCTCCGGCTCTGTCCAGACCGGATGGTCGGCCGGCAGGGCCAGACCGAGCATCCCCTTGGCCGCCCAGTACGGCGAGCCGGGGCCGGAGTACGACTGCGCCATCGCCGGCCACTCGCGGTGCCAGCCGAGCGTCAGCAACCCCCGCTCGTCCGGCACCCCGTTGGCCGCGAAGTGCGCCAGAATGCCGCTGCACGCGCGCCGGAGCACACCGGGAGGCAGATCGCTGGCGCCGGTGATCGCGCCCATCCAGAACGGCGCGGCGGCGGCGAACCGGTAGCTGAGGCTGCGGCCCTGCAACAGCGGCGAGCCGTCCGCGCCGATCAGGGACACGGCGTCGTCGAGGAACCGGGCGAGCCGGGTGCGCCAGGAGCGGCGCAGGTCGTCCGGGCAGAACTCGCCGGCCTGCTCCGCCCAGAGCAGCGGGTAGACGTGCAGCGCCCACCCGCCGTAGTGGTCGTAGGCCCGCTCGGGTCCGTCGCTGTACCACCCGTGGGCGCGGTACAGCGACTCGTGGACCCGCAGTCCGCGCTCCACGTCGTCGGCCGACCACGGGCCACCCACCGAACGCAGGAACGTCTCGACGACGATCTGGAACCACACCCAGTTGATCGGCGGGTACTCCTGCCCGACCACGGTGCCGAGCCAGGCCACGACCCGCTCGCGGTCACCGGGATCCAGCCGGTCCCACAGCCACGGCCGGCTCAGGTGCAGGCCCAGCGCGATCGAGCAGGCCTCGACCTTCGCCTGGTCGAGCCGGTCCGGGCGCGGCCACGCGGTCGGCGAGGAGGGATCGGTGCCGGCCCGCAGCCCGTCGGCGTACCACTGGGCCAGCCCGTGCGGATCCGCGCCCGACTCGCCGCGCAGCCGGATCGCGGCCAGCAGGAACGACCGGGCGAACGCCTCCAGCGAGTCGCTGTCCCGGCCGTACGCGCTGGCGTGCCCCGGCAGGTCGATGCGCGCGTGGTCGACCGAGGCGTACGGCCGCAGGGCCAGCAGCATCCGGTCCGCCGAGGCGGCCCAGTGCGCCCGGGTGTATCCGGTGAACGGGGACAGCCGCCGGTCATCGACGGTCATGCTGGCCTCCCGAGGCGGTCAGGGTGAACGAGCCGGCGGCCGCTGCCGGCGGTACGAGGACCAGCCGGTGGACGGCCGCACCCCAGACACCGCACAGCAGCGGATCGTCCACGACGTGCCGTTCGAGCCGGCCGGCACCGGCGTGCGGATCCCACGCCAGGGTGAGCACGCGCCCGCCGAGGGAGCGGATGGCCAGTTCCCCGGCCTGGTGGGCGAGCGGCTCGCCGGCGATCACGTGGTGCAGTCGGACGTCGGCCGGGTCGTCGACCTGCCAGGTGTCGGTCACGGCGACCGTCCCCGTACGCCGGTCGAGGCGTACCTGCCGCTGCCACGACCGGCAGCCGGCCTCCGGGGCGTACGCCCCGGCGAGGTCGAGCCGGGCGGTGTCGCCGTCCGGGCCGAGGTCGACGGTCATCGCCACGGCCCGGAACCCCGGCCCCGGGGACTGCCCGTGACCGTTGACGACCGGCAGGTTGTGCCACTGGCTCTGGGTGACCCACTGCTCGTACCGCCGGGCGGTGAAGGAGATCGCCGTGTAGGTCGGCTGCCCGAGGTCGACCAGCACGGGCGCCCGGTCGAGCGCCACCAGGTAGGAGCCCACGTCGTTGTGGTTGTGGTTCTCGTCGTTGTGCCCGCCCTTGACCGCCACGCACAGCCCCCGACTGGCGCCGGGGTGCTCACGGCTGACCAGCACCTCGACCTCGGGCAGCCAGGACGTCGCGGGCAACGGCGCGGCAGCCGGCGACTGGGCGGCCCACGACCCGTCGGCGAGCCCGAGCACGGCCCTGCCCAGCCCGGCGTCGGCCGTCACCGCCGGCGTACCCGGGACGCGGTGACTCGCCGCGTGCGCGACGACCTGCTGGTCGCCGGTGGCCCGACCCCACCGGTGCACCACGTGCCACGCCTGCCCGGCGTCGGGGCGGGCCGGGCCGTCGCCGACGTTGACGTACCACCCGTCGCCGAGCGCCATCCGGTGCGGGTACCGGGCCAGCTCGGGCAGGGGCGCCCAGTGCCACGGGTCCAGCAGCCCGCCGGTGGCCCGGTCGAGCAGGTCGAGGGCCTCGGCGAGACGTGCCGGCCCGTTCCACCAGTAGGCGTACCCCTCGTCGCAGCCCCCGTCGGCGGGCAGGGCGGTGAGATACCGGTCGAGGCCGTCGACGACGAGGTCGACCACCCGAGCCCGCACCGGTGGTTCGTCGATCAGGAACAGGGCGGTCGCGAGGAGGTGACCGTGGATCCACGGGTTCCAGTTGTGCAGGTGCCCGTCCAGGCCGAGCCAGTGCCACTCCCGGCTGCCCAGGAACGGCTCGACCACCCGCAACCGGGCCTCCCGACGCATCCGGTCGCGCAGTCCGGGCACCCGGGCGTCGAGGGCCGGGGCCAGCAGCAGGTCGGCCCAGGCCAGCACGGCGACCGTCTCGGCGGCACCGAGGTCGAGGTAGGGGTGGTCGGGGTCGGGCACCACCTGCCCGCGCTCGGCAGCGAAGGTGTCGTGCGCCGCCCAGCACCAGGTGGTCTGCTCGCAGAGCGCCAGCAGGCCGTCCGCCGCCTCGTCGAGGTACGGCTGCCCGGCGAGCGCGGCGGCCAGCACCGCCCCGGAGGTACGCCGGCGCAGCTCGCCGGCCGGCTCCTCGTAGGCGGTGCGGTTGCCGTCGCGCCAGTAGCGCGCGTAGTCGGACAGCCGCAGCTGCGGCCACGGCTCGCGTCGGTCCCCGTCGGCCCGCTCGATGATCGCGTGGGCGGTCACCTCGTCCACCTGGGACCAGGCCCGCCGGTCACCGGGCGGGGGCAGCCCGATGGCCTTGCGCCCCCGGGCAAGGGCGGCCTCCCGGGCATCGGCGCCGAGCAGTGCCCAGCGTTGGGCGAGCAACCCCCGGTCAGCCACGGTCGTCCTCCCTGATGAGGCGGGTGAGGGTCGCCGCCTCGTCGGCGACGCGGTCGGCGTCGTCGTCGACCACGAACTCCAGCAGGGTGTCGTGCTGGCGTCCGGTTCCACGCAGCAGGGTGAACACGTCGCGCCAGAGCCGGTCGCGGGCCGCCAGCGGCCGGCGTTCCTGCCGGGGCCACCAGGAGAACACGTGCACCGTGTCGACCCAGGGCAGCACCTGCCGCAGGTCGTCGAGGGCGTCGGCGTCGGCGAGCCCCACGTTCGGCTGCCAGTACGTGCGCACGCCGGGATGCCCGACGTCGGCGAGCAGGTCCAGCGTCGACCCGACGGTGTCGGTCAGCGTGCCGGAGTGGTACTCGAAGGCCAGCTCGATCCCGGCGTCGCTGGCCTGCCGTGCCGCGGCCCGGGTCTCGTGGACCACCGCCCGGCGCTGCTCGACGGTGGCCGCGGCGGAGCCGACGGTGCCGGCCCAGATCCGGATCCGCGGGGCGCCGAGCGCGACCGCGCTGGACAGCACGGCGGTGAAGTCCTCGGCGGTGTGCGGGCCGGCGCGGAAGTAGGAGCCGTAGGAGGCGACCCGGATGCCCCGGTCGAGGCCCTCGGCGCGTACCCGGGCCGCCGTCACGCGGTCACCCGGCGGGACGTGCACGTCGGCTCCCCACTCGACGCAGGACAGCCGGGCGGCGGCGGTGACGTCCAGCACCGCCGACGCGGGCAGGTGTCGCAGGGTCACCGAGCAGATGCCGGGGGACAGGGGCCGGTTCACTGGTGGCACGCTCGCCCTCTCGACAGACGGGGTGGGGTAAGCGCTTTCCGACCCTAGGTCAACCGCCGGCACGGAGCAAGGGACCGCGTGTCGGCCGTGGTGCCGTGCACCACCCCCCAACGATCCCGCCACCGCACCACCGTGGGGTCCTTGACCGACACCACGGGGTGTGCCGCGTCCGGCTGGGGGCCGATCAGCACCTCACGGGAGCGCCAGGTCAGCCCGGCCCAGGAGGTGAGGGGCCGGTCGGTGGTCGTCGATCTCCCGGGGGCCATGTGTCGAGCCTCCTCGTCGCCACGGCATCTGCCTCGGCTCAGGGTCCTCGGCCCCTTGTGGGAGCCTTCGATTGTCCCTTAGTTTGTTTGGTATCCAGACCAACTACTCACTCTAGCCGTGTGCGTCCTCTCGACACCGCCCTTCTCGAAGGGGAACCGATGACATCTCCGAACTCCGGCGCGAGAGCCTCGCGCCGTTCCTTCCTCGGCCTCGCGAGCCTGGGCGCGGCGGCGGTCGCCGGTGGTCCGCTGCTGGCCGGGTGCAGCGAGAAACCCGCCGGTTCCGGCGCCGCGCAGAACCTGGACAAGTTCGCCGACCTCCTGCCGGCGCGGAAGGATCTGGCGTTGAACCTCACGCCGGACGTCAAGGGCACCCGCCCCGTCCCGGACGGATACACGAAGTACCCCGGGACGCTGGTCGACGCGATCACCGACAAGCCGGGCACCAGCGGAGCGCAGGTCACCGCGATGACCCCGGCCTGGGGGCCGGCCCCGCCCGGGGTCGCCCAGAGCGCCTACCTGCAGGCGGTGAACGCGGAACTGGGTACGCCGGTGAACTTCACCGTCCAGGACGGCACCACCTACGCCGACAAGCTCAACGCCATGCTCGGTGCCCGGGACGTGCCCGATCTGCTCTGCGTGCCGGGCTGGGAGGTGGAGAAGATCCCGCGCTTCTCCGAGGCGGCCAAGGCCATCTTCGAGGACCTCACCGACCACCTCAAGGGTGACGCCGTCAACGCGTACCCCATGCTGGCCACCTTCCCGACCGGGGCGTGGCGCCACGCGATCTGGAACGAACGGCTGATGGCCGTGCCCAACCCCACCGACGGGCCGTTCCCCTGGGCACTGTTCGCCCGCAAGGACATGCTCGACGATCGGGGCCTGGCCATCCCGAAGAACCTCGACGAGCTGCTCACCATGGCCAAGCAGGTCACCGACCCGGCCAAGAAGGTGTGGGCGTTCAGCGACATCTTCGCCATGATCCAGATGTTCCACAAGGCACCCGGTTCCAAGGGCGGGTGGCGGCTGAAGTCCGACGGGACGCCGGAGTTCAAGTACGAGACCCCGGAGTTCCGGCAGGCGCTGGAGGTGATGGCCAAGATCTACAAGGACGGTCTGGTCCACCCTGATCTCGTCGCCAGCAAGGGCGCGGACGCCGGCCAGCTGTTCGCGAAGAGTGGCCAGGTCGTCTTCCACCAAACCGGCACCGGCTTCTGGCAGGGCGCCCAGGCCGAGCACCAGAAGGTCAACGCCAAGCTCAACATCCAGCCGGTGCCGATCTTCTCCGCCACCGGCGGCGACCCCCTTGTCTGGGGCGACGACGAGCCGATCTCCTACACCTTCGTCAAGAAGGGCCTCGGCAAGGACCGGGTTGAGGAACTGCTGCGGATCATCAACTGGTGCTCCGCGCCGCTGGGCACCCAGGAGGCGCAGCTGCGCGACTACGGGGTGGAGGGCAAGCACCACACCCGGACGCCGAACGGGCCGTCCAAAACCGACCTGGCGTTCAAGGAGATCGCCAACCAGTACTTCTTCATCAGCGGCCGCAACCCCACCATCGGGCCGTACCCCGACACCCCCAACTACGTCCAGGACCTCCTGACGTACTCCAACGACATGGTGAAGTACCTGGAGAAGGACCCCTGGGACGGGGTGAAGCTGGAAATGCCGGCCACGTACAAGGCCAACCAGGTGCCGGTCGAGGACAAGTTCACCGACGTCCTGCGCGGGCGCCGGCCGCTGTCCGACGTCGACGCCATCGTGGCGGAGTGGAAGGCCAACGGGGGTGAGGAGGCGAGGCGACTGCTCGCCCAGTCGCTGCCCAAGGCCGCCCGATGACCACACGCAACACCACCGTCGCGGCCGGGTCCGACCGGACCCGGCCCGACGCGTCGACCACGCCGGTGCCGGCCCCCCGCCGCCGCACCGGCCGCCGCCTGTCGCTGCGGGCCCGGCTGCGCCGCGACTGGCAGCTGCTGGCCATGGTCGCGCCCGGCTTCGTGATCCTGCTGGTCTTCAGCTACGTGCCGATCCTCGGCAATGTCATCGCCTTCCAGGACTACAACCCCTACCTCGGGGACAACCCCCTCCAGGCGTTCGTCAACAGCAACTGGATCGGGTTCGGGCAGTTCCAGCTGCTCTTCGAGGACCCGGCGTTCTGGGACGCGTTCCGCAACACCCTGGCGATCACCGCGTTCCAGTTGGTCTTCTTCTTTCCGCTGCCGATCGTCCTGGCGATCATGCTGCACAACCTGCTCTCCAGCCGGCTGCGCGGCTTCATCCAGACCGTCGTGTACCTGCCGCACTTCTTCAGCTGGGTGCTGGTCGTCAGCTTCTTCGTCGCCATGCTCGGTGGCGCCGGTCTGCTGGCCCAGACCATGCGCGAGGCCGGGATGCAGCCGTGGAACATCATGACCAACCCGGACACGTTCATCATCCTGGTCACCGCCGAGGCGGTGTGGAAGGACATCGGCTGGGGCACCATCGTGTTCCTCGCCGCCCTCTCCACCATCGACCAGAACCTCTACGAGGCCGCGGCGGCCGACGGTGCCGGGCGGTGGCGGCGGCTGTGGCACATCACCCTGCCCGGCCTGCGGCCGGTGATCGTGCTGCTGCTCATCCTGCGTCTGGGCGACGCGCTCTCCGTCGGCTTCGAGCAGTTCCTCCTGCAGCGCGACGCCGTCGGCCGGCAGGCGTCGGAGGTGCTCGACACCTTCGTGTACCACTTCTCCATCGCCACCGGGAACTACGGGTACGGCGCGGCGGCCGGCCTGTTCAAGGCTGCCATCGGGCTCTGCCTGATCCTGGCCGCCAACCGGGTCGCGCACATGCTCGGCGAACGAGGGATCTACTCAAGGTCATGACCGACACCGTCGTGCAGCAGTCACCCACGCGCCGCGGCCGCCGGCCGGTGTGGGAGGAGAACCCGACCGCGATCGGCCAGGGCTTCAAGGCCGTCCTGCTCGGCCTGCTGGTGCTCAGCGTGCTCTTCCCGCTCTGGGTGATCCTGGTGACCAGCCTCTCCTCCCGCGAGACCATAGCCGAGGCCGGCGGCCTCGTGGTCGTCCCCAAGGGCATCGACACCTCCGCGTACGCGACGATCTTCGCCGGTGGGGCGGTCACCCGGGCACTGTGGGTCAGCACCCTGGTCACCGTCATCGGCACCGCCGTGGCGCTGACCGTCACCGTGCTCGCCGCCTACGGCCTGTCCCAACCCCGGTCGCTCGGCTACCGCTGGCTGCTCGCGTACTTCCTGCTGCCGTTCCTGATCTACCCGCCCCTGGTGCCCAGGTACCTCGTGGTGACCGGGCTCGGGCTCAAGGACACCATCTGGGCGCTGATCCTGCCGCCGGCGATCAGCGTGTTCAACCTGGTCGTCGTGCGCGGCTTCTTCCAGGGCATCCCGCAGGAACTGCTCGACAGCGCCCGCATCGACGGCGCCAGCGACTTCCGCACCCTGGCCCGGATCGTGCTGCCGCTGTCCCGTGCGGTGATCGCCGTCGTCGGCCTCTTCTACGCGGTCAGCTACTGGAACGTCTGGTTCGACGCGCTGCTGTTCATGGACCGCAACGACATGTATCCGATCCAGCGGGTACTGCAGAGCTACCTGCTGGCCGGGCAGGCACCGCACACCTCCGGCGGCACCACCGGCGTCACCATGCCTCCCACCGAATCGATCAAGATGGCGGTCGTCGTCCTCACCGTCGCGCCGATCGTCGCCGTCTACCCCTTCATCCAGCGGCACTTCGTCAAGGGAGTCCTGATCGGCGCCGTGAAGGGCTGATCGCCGCTCCCGCCGGCACGGTCCGCGGGAGGACCAGCTCACGACAGGAGGACACCGTGCGGGCCACACAACTGGTGCCGCTGGGGCGCACCGAGGTACGCGTGACCCGGCTCGGTCTGGGACTCGCCCCGATCGGCGGGATGTTCACCAGCGTCGGCGACGAGACGGCCCGGGCCACCGTGGCGGCGGCCTGGCGGCTCGGGCTGCGCTACTTCGACACCGCACCGCTGTACGGCTGCGGACTGTCCGAACGTCGGGCCGGCGCGGTGCTCGCCGGCCGGCCCCGGGCGGAGTTCACCCTGTCCACCAAGGTCGGCCGGCTGCTGGTCCCCGGCGAGGGCCGGGGCCAGGAATTCTGGGCCGAGCCGAGCGGTCTCGTCCCGACGTTCGACTTCTCCGCGGCCGGCGTACGACGCTCGTACGCCGAGAGCCTGGAGCGGCTCGGTCTGGACCGGATCGACATCGCCTACCTGCACGACCCGGACGACCACGTCGGCGAGGCGATCACCGAGGCGTACCCGGAGCTGGCGCGGCTGCGCGCGGCCGGTGAGATCGGCGCGGTCGGCGCGGGCATGAACCAGGCGCCGGTGCTGACCGACCTGGTCCGGGCCGTCGACCTCGACTGCGTCATGCTGGCCGGGCGATACACCCTGCTCGACCAGTCCGGGCTGGACACCCTGCTGCCACTGTGCCGGGACCGGGGCGTGGCGGTGATCGCCGCGGGCGTCTACAACTCGGGTCTGCTCGCCGACCCGCGACCCGGCGCCCCCTACGACTACGCTCCCGCCGACCGGGCACTGCTCGAGCGGGCCAGCGCGGTCCGCGCGGTCTGTGACCGGTACGGGGTGCCGTTGCGGGCCGCGGCGATCCAGTTCCCCCTCGGGCATCCGGCGGTCACCGGTGTGGTGGTCGGCGCCCGTGACCCGGATCAGGTCGCGGACAACCTCGCGATGTTCGAGTGGGACATCCCCGGTGAACTCTGGGCCGACCTCAAACGGGTCGGTCTCCTGCCGGAGGAGGTGCCTACCCTATGATCATCGACGGCCACCATCTGGCGCGGCTCCCCGCCGACGAGCCGTCGGCCCGGCTGGGCCGCACCGCCGTCCGTGCCCGTCCACTGGAGGTTGGTTCGTGAGACTGATGCGGGTGGGCCCGGTGGGCGCGGAGCGCCCGGTCCTGTGGGCCGAGGGCCGCCATCTGGATCTGACCCCGGTCACCGACGACATCGGCCCGGCGTTCTTCGCCGCCGACGGACTGCGCCGCGTCGCCGAGGCCACCGACCTGCCGGAGATCGACATCACCGGCCAGCGGATCGGGTCGCCGATCGCCCGGCCGGGGGTGATCCTCTGTGTGGGACAGAACTACGCCGCGCACGCCGCCGAGTCGGGGGCGCCGCCACCGGTCACCCCCATCGTCTTCTACAAGGCCCCCAACACGGTGGTCGGCCCGTACGACGACGTGCTCATCCCTCGCGGCTCGGTCAAAACCGACTGGGAGGTGGAACTCGGCGTGGTGATCGGCCGCCGGGCCCGCTACCTCTCCTCGCCGGCGGACGCCCTCGCCCACGTCGCCGGATTCGTCTGCGCCAACGACGTCTCCGAACGCGACTTCCAGCTCGACCACTCCGGCGGTCAGTGGTCCAAGGGCAAGTCCTGCGAGACCTTCCAACCCCTCGGGCCGTGGCTGGTGACCCCCGACGAGGTTGCCGACCCGCAGGCGCTGGGCCTGCGGTCCTGGGTCAACGGCGAGCCCCGGCAGGACTGGACCACCGCGGACATGGTCTTCGAGGTGGCCCACCTCGTCTGGCACCTGTCGCAGTACACCGTCCTGGAACCGGGCGACCTGCTCAACACCGGCACCCCGCCGGGGGTGGCCCTGTCCGGGCGCTTCCCCTACCTGCGACCGGGTGACGTCATGGAGGTCGAGGTCGACGGTCTCGGCCGGCAGCGCAGCACGCTGCGGAGCGCCTGATGGCCGCCACCGCGCCCGGCCCGGCCCGGCGTCGGCCGGGACCGTCGGCACGCATGGAGGACGAGCGTGCGGTGTGACGGGCTGGTCGCGGTGGTCACCGGTGGCGGTTCCGGGATCGGCCGCGCCTGCACCGAGGCGCTGCTGGCCGCCGGTGCCCGGGTCGGGGTGCTGGACCTGGACCCGTCCGCGGCGCCACGTGACCCGAGGGTCCACCCGGTGCGCGCCGACGTCGCCGACCGGGCGGCGGTCACCACCGCTGTGGACGCGGTGGCGGAGGCTTTCGGCGGCCTGGACATCGTGGTCAACAACGCCGGCATCTCGGCGGTCGGCACCATCGAGGAGAACGACGACGAGCAGTGGGCGCGCGTCCTGGACGTCAACGTCACCGGGGTGGCCCGCACCACCGCCGCGGCGCTGCGGTACCTGCGCCGCTCCTCGCACCCCGCGATCGTCAACGTCTCGTCCGTCGCCGCCGGCGCCGGGTTGCCCCGCCGCGCCCTCTACTCCGCCTCCAAGGGCGCCGTCCACGCGCTGACCCTGGCGATGGCCGCCGACCTGGTGGGCGAGGGTATCCGGGTCAACTGCGTGGCCCCCGGCACCGTGGACACCCCCTGGGTGGCGCGGCTGCTCGCCGCTGCCCCCGACCCCCAGGCCGAACGACGGCGGCTCGCCGCCCGCCAACCCACCGGCCGGCTGGTCACCGCCGGAGAGGTGGCGGCGGCCGTGGTCTACCTTGCCTCGCCGGCGGCCGGCGCGGTCACCGGGACCGCGCTGGCCGTCGACGGCGGGTTGGCGGGCCTGCGGATGCCGGCCCGCGACTGACCGGCATCGGGATCACCCGTCGATACTGCCGAAGAAGATCTCGTGCCCCGGGCCTCGGACGAAGACGACGGAACCGGCGGCGGCCAGCGGCGCGGAGGTGGCCCGAGGAGCCCCGGCCACGACACGCCAGGCGGACCAGGCTTCGGCCGGCACGTCGTACCGGATGGTGTGCAGCAGGTCGCCGCTGGCGCGGACCGTCAGGTAAAGGGTGCCGGCGTGGGCGCTGAAGGTCGGTGCGGACGCCGTCGCCGGGGTGCCCGGGACGGTCGTCCAGGAGGCCCAGTTCCCGGCGTCGAGGGTGTAGCGGGTGACCCGGAGCGTGTCCCCGCTGCCGCGCACCGCCAGGTGCAGGTGACCGTAGAGAACGGCGGCGGTGGGGGCGGACGTCGCCTGCGGCGCGCCGGGCACGGTGCCCCAGCCGGACCAGGAGTCGGTCGTCAACGTGTAGCGGACGGTGCGCAGCGTGCCGCCGGCGCCCTGGACGAACACGTGCAGATCGCCGCCGTAGACGGCGGTCGCGGGCGCTGACTCCGCTCCCGCCGAGCCGGGCACCGTCACCCAACCCGACCAGGTGCCGGTCATCAGGTTGTACCGGATGGCACGGACGTGACCGGTGGCGGTGCGGACGAAGACGCGCAGATCGCCGCCGTACACCACGGCCGACGGTGCGTCCCTCGCCACCGGCCAGCCCGGGACCTGCGTCCAGTCCGACCAGGTCTGGGTGGTCAGCGAGTAGCGGATCGTCCGGACGTGACCCCGGCTCGTGGTGGTGAACAGCCAGCGGTCGCCGCCATAGACCGTTGTCGCAGGCGCAGTCCCGGGACGGGCGGGCCCCGGCACCAGTGACCAGGGCTCCGCCGATGCGGCCCGGCGTGGCCCGTCAGCCGCGCGGGCGGACGCGGCAGGCCCGGCGACACCGCCGAGAAGAAGGACGACAACGAGTGCGAGCACGCGGTGCAGCGGTCTCGCTGACGGGGTGCCGGGCATCTGGGCTCCCTGGTGTGGTGGGGCGGGGGACGGTGACGCTGCGTCCCTCCGAGGCTTCCACGCCGGCCCTCACCGTGCTGCCCCGTGCGTAAAGACGCAACTCGTGCCACCGTGTACGTCGTGGCGCCGCCCGGGTCGCCGTATCGTGCCCGTACCGTTGCCGGCACGCCCCCGGACGGCTCCCGATCGGCTGGTACGGTCGCCAGGTGATCGTCGAAGAACACTGGTGGAACGGGGACGCCACGCCTCGGGGGCGCCGTGATGTGTACATCCGTACCGACGGGCGACGCTGGGAGGTCCAGGCGCAGATCGGTGGCGCGCAGGGCCGTTCCGAGGTGATGGAGTGCGGCAGTCGCAGCTCGGCGAGCATCCTCGCCGACTCGTGGCGGGCCGGCGGACAGGGCTGGCGCGAGCTGCGCCGCTCGGCGTAGGGTACGCGCCGCGGGCGGCACGGCCGTACCGTCGCCGAAGGGGAGGATCGGATGACCATCGACCTCGCTGGGCTGCCACCGCTGGCCTGGGTGCCGCGCGACGGCGAGGGCACCTACCACGCAGAACGCGGTGAGCTGCTGCTCGTGGCGGACGCCGGCGTCGACTGGACAAACGACTCCCTGGGCGGTGGGCGGCAGCACCGGGCCGCCGCGCTGAGCTTCCCGGCCCCCGCCGAGTTCAACCTCGTCGCGCGGATCCGCGTGGATCCGCCGCGGACGACGTTCGACGCGGGCGCGCTGGCCGTCTGGGTCGACGAGGACCACTGGGCGAAGGTCTGTTTCGAGTGGTCGCCGGCGGGCCAGGCCATGGTGGTCAGCGTCGTGACGAACGACTGGTCCGACGACTGCAACTCCAGCCTGGTGACGGCGGCCGAGGTGTGGCTGCGGATCACCCGGACGGGGCCGGCGTGGGCCTTCCACGCCTCGTCCGACGGCGTCGACTGGCAGTTCGTCCGACTGTTCCGGTTGGCCTCCCGCCAGGACGCCCGCGTGGGCTTCCTGGCCCAGGCCCCGCTCGGTGACCGGTGCGTCGTCCGATTCGACCAGATCCGGCTCACCGGGACGGCACCGGCCGATCTGCGGGACGGTTCCTGACACGCGTGGCACCGCCCGCCACCACGCCGGTGGCGAGACGGATGCGCCCTGCTTGGTGTGCAGTTGCGCCAGGTCGGGGCACCGTTTAGCGATCACCGCCGTTGCGGCCACCCCGCCAGCACGTCCGCCACGTCCAACAGGTCCCGCTGCGGGTCCGGTGCGGGCCGCGGCACCGCCGCCGGGGTACGCCCGAACCGGGGGGCCGGCGCGGGTTGCAGCTGCCCGCCGACGGTGACGAAGGTGCCCCTTGCGGCGTTGTGCGGATGGCGGTGCGCCTCGGTGGGCGAGAGCACCGGCGCCACGCAGGCGTCGAGGTCGGCAAAGACCTCCTCCCACTCGTCCCGGGTACGTTCGGCGAACCGCTCGGTGAACCGGCGGCGCAGCCGTGGCCAGCCGCTCGGGTCGTACTGGGCGGGCAGGCCCTCGTCGGCCAGGTCGAGGCCAGCCAGCAGCGCCGCGTAGAACGGCGGTTCCAACGCGCCGACGGCGACGAACCTGCCGTCGGCGGTGCGGTAGGTGTCGTAGAACGGTGCCCCACCGTCGAGCAGGTTGCCGCCACGCGACGCGGGCCACGACCCGGCGCCGATCATGCCGTGCAGGAACGCGGTGAGCAGCGCCGACCCGTCGACCATCGCGGCGTCGACGACCTGACCGACGCCGGACCGTTCCCGCTCCAGCAAGGCGGCCAGCACGCCGACGGCGAGCAGCATCCCACCACCGGCGAAGTCACCGAGCAGGTTCAGCGGGGCGTGTGGGCGTTCCCCGGCACGGCCCAGTGGCTCCAGTGCCCCGGCCAGCGCGATGTAGTCGATGTCGTGCCCGGCCCGGATAGCCCTCGGGCCGTCCTGACCCCATCCGGTCATCCGCGCGTACACCAGGCGGGGGTTACGCTCCCGGCAGGTGTCCGGCCCGACACCGAGCCGCTCGGCCACCCCCGGCCGGTACCCTTCGACCAGCACGTCGGCGCGCTCCACCAGGCGCAGCAGGTCGGTCACCCCGTCGGGGGACCGCAGATCCAGGGCGACGATCCGCCGGCCGCGCTGCAACGGCCCGGTCGCTGGTGGGGCGAGCCGGCCGGCGGCGGGGCCGCCGGGCCGGTCGACGCGGACCACGTCGGCACCGAGGTCGGCCAGCATCATGCAGCCGAACGGTGCCGGCGCGAGACCGGCCAACTCGACGACGCGTACGCCGGCCAGCGGCCCGCCGCGCCGGTCGGTCGCGCCCTCGGCCGGGCGATCGTCCTGATCATTCCGCTGGTTGCCGTAGCCCGGCCCGTCGTCGACCACGATCGCAGTCTGGCCGATCTGCCACCCCACGTCGCACCCACCCACCGCCCGCGGAGGCTGATGCGGCGGCTTACTGGGGGTAGGCGGGCGTCGAGGAATTTCCGGACGGCCAGCACCCGACGGTTGTCGGTCGGCGACACCGGCAGCTGCAGCTTGCTGACCGGCGGACCGCCCCGGGCGCCCGACGTCCGGGCACCCGGGGCGGTCCGGGCGGGTGCCCGGACGCCGCGGTGGGCTAGCTCGGCAGCAAGACGCTGCCGCGTCCGGCCAGGGCGCCCACCGTCAGCCGTCCGCGTTCGTGCCGCAGGTACGCGCCCGGGTCGGCGGCGAGCTGGACCGCGACGCCGCCCCTGCCCTGGGGCACCCGGCGGAAGCTCGCCGAGGCGGCCTCGGCGCTGCCGGCCGCCACCGGATCGATCCGGACCACGCCGTCGACAACCCGGACGTACCGGTCGGGGAAGTTGACCGACTGGATCGACTCGGTGTCCCCGCCGGCCAGGCCGGGCACGAACCGGAACTGGCTGTCGGCCAGCTGACGGACTCCGGTGTCCACCCGCAGCACGTACTCGTAGTGGCGCAGGAACGCGTCGGGCGCGTCGGCGGGGGAGAGGCGCACGATCGGGCCGCCCTCGCCGACCGGCACCCCGAACAGCGGGGTGCCGTCGGAGTGCCAGTACAGCTTCTGCACCCGGGTGTGCCGGTTCGGGTCGTACAGCGGGTCGCCGGTGATGTCCCGGTAGTCGCGGGCGTGGTAGACCAGCACGTCGGTCACCCCGTCCTCGGCGACGGTGAACGAGTTGTGCCCGGGCCCGTAGCGCCTGGTCGGTTCGTGGGTGGCGAAGACCGGCTCCGGCGTCTTCACCCACGAGGCGTTGTCGAGCAGGTCCGCCTCGGCGTCGGCGGTCAGCAACCCCATGCAGTAGCGGGAGTCGGTCGCGCTGGCGGAGAAGGTCATGAAGACCCGCCCGTTGCGGACGAGCACCGCCGGGCCCTCGTTGACCGTGAAACCCTGCTTCTCCCAGCCCCGGGTCGGGGTGGCGATGCGCACCGGCTTGGTCCGGATAGACCAGGGGGTGTCCATCTCCGAGATGTACAGGTTCGTGCCGGTCAGCTCCGGTTCGGCCTGTGCCCACACCAGGTACCGGCGGCCCCGGTGAGCGAAGGTCGTCGCGTCCAGGGAGAAGTCCTCCCACTCGGTGGCGATCTGGCCGCGCAGCCGCCAGCCAACCGGGTCCCGGGGGTCGGCCAGCGCGGACTCCAGCACGTACATGCGGATGCGGAAGACGTTGTCGGAGTCTCCGGCCGCGAAGTAGATGTACCAGCGCCCGTCGATGCGATGCAGTTCGGGAGCCCAGATGTGCCCGCCCATCTTTCCGCTCGTCGGTCGTCGCCAGATGACCGACTCGGTGGCGGTGGCGAGGCCGGCGATGGTGGGCGCACCCCGCACGACGATCCGGTCGTACTCGGGCACCGAGCCGGTGAAGTAGTACGTGCCCTCCACCGGCAGGGTGACGAACGGGTCGGCCCGCTGCCGGATCAGCGGGTCGACGGTGGTGACGCCGTAGACCTCGGCGTCCGGG
>NZ_SMKF01000290.1 GCF_004348325.1 Micromonospora sp. KC213
GTACACCGCCTCCCCCGCCTCGCCCAGCTCCACCGCCGCCACCACCCGCGCCAGATCCACCGCGACCGGCCCGAAGCAGGTCCGGTGCGGGTCGTCGGCTCCGCTCCGGTCGGCGATGTCGGCGGCCCGGTCGATCAGCTCGTCCGCCTGACGGGTGTCGCCGCAACCGGCGGCGGCCAGACCACCCTGGAGCAGCAGTGCTCCCCGTACGCCCGGCTGCGCGACCCGCTGCGCGGCGGCGAGCGTCGCGGTGAGCGCCAGCCGGTCGCGGCCCAGGGCGCGCAGCGCCTGCCCGACCGACACGGCCGCCGTCCGGCCAGCAGCGGATCGCCGCCCGCGACGGCCATCGCCCGGTCGGCGGCCAGCCAGCCAAGGTCGGCCTCGCCCAGCTTGACCAGGATCGACGAGGTGATCCGGTACACCTGCACCAGTAGTTCCCGGTCGGTGCCGGGCAGGCTCCGGGCAGCGTCGAGCAGCCCGGGCAGCGCCCGCACCACCTGGGCGTAGTGCGCGTGCTGGTAGGTGAGCCAGGCGTGCGCGACGTGCCGGCCGACCTCGTCGGCCGAGGCCGCGCCACCAGCCTCGTAACGGGCGAGGGCGGCTCTGATCCCGTCCACGCCGTCGAGCCCGCTGCTCGGGGGTGGACGGTGCTCGCCGAGCAGCACCGCCGGGTCGACCCGCAGCACCTCGGAGATCTCCTGGATCACCGAGTACCGGTCCAGGGCACGCACACCCCGCTCCACCTTGTCCACCCAGCTCTTCGACTTGCCGAGCCGGTCGGCGAGCATCTGCTGCGTCATCCGGCGGCGCACCCGCCAGCGGGCCACCCGCCGGCCGATCGGCTCATCCCTGGTCACGCCGCCACCGCCGGTCGGGGCGGGCCCGGGTGGTGTCCTCGACCGGTATCCGATCCGCCTCGGCCTGTGCGAGAAGGCGCTGCTTGGCAGCCTCCCGCTCGGCTTCCTCGATCTGCTCGCCCCGACTGCGCGGGTTTTCGTGTCCTGTTCCGTTCATCTGCGACCTCCTGACGAGGGCGCGACGGCCACGTGAAGCAATAGGTAACACCGCCGTCACCCACAATCACTGTGCTGGCGGCTTTAGGTGGCCGAGCAGGTGAAACGCGTCCGCTACGACGTCGCGGACAGGCTGATCCGGCGGACAACCTCCCGCACCTGATCGGCAAGCTGACGGGACGAGGTCGCCACCGCGATACCTTCGGCCGACGTCAGAGTCTCGCGGGCCGCCGCCGTGTCACCGTGTTGCGCCTGGGCCACAGCGAGGTGCACCAGGTTCCGGCCGTGCCAGTCTGCACTGGCCTCCGCGTTGACGCCCGCGACGCCGATCGTCAACAACTCCAGCGCTCGATCGTTGGCCCGGCTGTCAGTCTCGCCGAGATACCGCCACGCGATGCCCTGCTGGATGGCAAAGAAGGACGGGGTGTACCAGTAGCCCCACGGGGACAGCGGCTCCTCCGCTGCCTGCGCAGCCAAATCCGAAGCTTCGGTCAGACGGGCGACTACTTCCTGATTATCAGCACCAGCCATGGCAAGACCTCGCGCTTCCTGACCCGCGCAGTAGGCCCGCAGCGCCGCATTCACTCTCTTGTTTCGGCGGGCTGCCTGAGACAGTCCAATCATGGCGGGCAGATCGCGCCGCAACTCGGCCTGATGGCCCTGAAAAGACAGCACGGTGGCGACGAGGTCCCGGTTGCCCGCCTCGCTGGCCCACGGCAAGGCCCGGGCATGCCAGGCTGTAGCTGCTCTATCGTTCCCCCGCGCGATGCTCAGCCATCCGGCGAACTGCGCCCACTGCGCGGCAACGTCCACCACGTGGGACCTCATGTGGTGTGGGGCCTCGCGCAGCAGAGAGGTCACGGTGTCGAGGTGAGCATGGACCGGAGCCGCAACGGGACCGGAGCCGATGGCGTCCTCCAGCCGACGATAACCCGCGAGCAGGTCGGCGAACGCCCGGACGGCAGCAGGATCGACCCGGCGGGGATGCGTAGTGACGTATGTCAGGCGGTCGCCGCCATCGGGAGCGTCCGCGACGAGTGCCGACAGTTCACCGTTCGCATCAAGTGCGCCGTCGAGTCGGACGGCCACGTCCACGGTGGGCTTCGTATGCCCGGCCTCCAACTGGTGGATTAGGCTCTTGCCATGATTGACAGCGGCAGCGAGCTGGCGCAGCGACAGGCCCCGTGACTCGCGGAGTCGTCGCAGTTCAGCGGGAAAACGCGGATCGACGACCGTGTTCGCACGTGGGGGCATGCTGCACTCCTCGCTTGTAACCATTACGAATGACCACTACCCCAAGCAACTGTGCGATCCTCGACGCTACCCGCGCTGAATGCGCGCCACCAGCGCCCACGCATCATTGCGCGGAAAGTCCGTAGCAACGCGCCGGCTAGCGTCATCGACGTGACGTGGACGGAGCCCGCCACCTGGTACGGCAACCTGCCTGCCTTCCACGCCGCCGCAGCGGGCTTCATCACCGACCCGGCAGGTCACGTGCTGCTCGCCAAGCCGACGTACCGAAGGCACTGGGCATTTCCCGGCGGGTACGTCGAGGAGAACGAGTATCCGCATGAGGCGTGCGCGCGTGAGGTGCGCGAAGAACTCGGGCTCGCCGTGGAGGTAGGTGATCTGCTGGTCGTGGACTGGGCACCGCCCGCCGGGCAGCGGCCACGGGCCCTCATCCACTTCACCTTCGACTGCGGAACCATCGATCCCAGAAACTTCGACCTGCCAGCGCACGAACTGGAGGATGCCGCCCTCTTCTCTCCGGCGTGGGCGTGCCGACGCGACGACTGTGGGCTCCGGGGATCCCGGTGAAGTCCGGCTCCCACTCCTGGACGCGTACGACGAAGCCGTGGTGGCACAGCACCGCCACCACGTCGGTGCTGTAGCCCTTCCAGGCGCGGGCCAGGCTCGACATAGAGCCGGTGAACAGCAGGCGAACTCGATCTTGCGTCGGTTCCGTCCCATGCGGCGGGACCGTAGAGTCGGCGCTGGATGATCTTCGGGGTCAGTCCACACAGAGCCACCAAGGGCATTTGACAGGGGGAGGCCCGCGTGTCACGCAGCGTACGTTCAATCCTGGCCGGTCTGGCAGCGACCGCGGCGGTCACCGCATCCGCGCTGGCCGTCGCGTCTCCGGCCCACGCCGCCACCCACTACAACATCATGAACTACAAGAGTGCGCTGTGCATGTCCGTCGGCGGCGGCGGCAGCACCGCCAACGGCGCCCAGATCATCCAGTGGGGCTGCCCCTTCCCCGGTGACAGCACGCCGGAACGTTTCTGGCACTGGTCAGGTTCGCGCATCGTCAACGACAAGAGCGGCAAGTGCCTGTCCGTCGCGGGCGGCGGCAGCACCGCCAACGGCGCCGCGATCATCCAATGGACCTGCAACGGCGAACCCGAGCAGAACTGGCGCAGCAGCGGCGGCTACCTGATCAACGGCAAGAGCGGCAAGGTGGTTTCCGTCGAAGGCGGCGGCAGCATCGACGTGGGCGCACGCCTGATTCAGTGGAGCATGACCGGCGGCCAAGAGCAGGGCTGGGATTTCAAGCCCATCTACATCGACGGGTGACTGGCGGCCACGGGGCCGGCGCCGCCTGACCGCGGCGCTGGACCCGGATCTTCCTGCGATCGGGCCGCCCTGGATGCCGTCGGCGAAATCAGGCGGTCTTCTGCGCGAGGAGTATCCGCTGAGCGCGGGCAACGGCGGATCGCACTGGGCCGACAGGGGGTCCAGAACGTCCGCCGCGTATCCGGATAGGCAACGCTCCCACCCCACCCCGCTACCACCTTCGGTGGAACGCCATTGCTGTCACCGCACGCCGGAGAAGTACATGGTGTTCCACCGACCGCGGAGGACGCGCACAGCGCAGCAC
>NZ_SMKF01000291.1 GCF_004348325.1 Micromonospora sp. KC213
CGCAACGCCCTCTCCGTCCAGGGCAAGAACATCGACGTCGACGCCATGGCCAAGCGGATGGGCACCACCGAGAACGGCACCAACAGCATCAACGACATCACCCCCGTCCTGAACAAGGAAACCGGCAGGAACGTCTACCACAGCGTCGAGATCAGCACGCCGAAGGCCGACGACAAGCAGACCGACACCCTGCGCGCCGACATCGTGCGCACCGTCGACGACGGCCGCGCCCTCGTCGCCAACATCGCCGGCACCGCCACCGACAACGACGGCGGCGTGCACTCCTTCGAAGGCGGGCACTACATCGCCGTCACCGGCTACCGCGACGGCGGGAAGATCGTGACCATCGCCGACTCGGCCAACCCCGACACCGCCACCTACGACATCAGCGTGGACAACCTGGCCGACTGGATCGCCACCCGCGGCTACTCCACCTCCTGACCGCACCGGCCGACAGGGCCGACCCCATCCGGGGTCGGCCCTTCGGCGTACCCGGCCGCGCGGGTGCCGGTCGACACGGGCAGGATGGGGCCGTGGCCAGACGTGGACCCCGGCGAGGGGTGAGCGACGACGACCCGGACCGCCCCTGCCCCTGCGGCTGCGGTCTGCCGTACGCCGACTGTTGCGGCCCGGTACACCGGGGCCAGGGAACGGCCGGCACCGCCGAGGCGTTGATGCGTTCCCGGTACAGCGCCTTCGCCGTCGGCGACGTCGACTACCTGCTGCGCAGCTGGCACCCCTCGACCCGGCCGGCTCGGCTGCGCCTCGACCCGGCACAGCGGTGGACCCGGCTGGAGATCGTGGACACCGAACGGGGCGGCCTCTTCGACAGCACCGGAACCGTCGAGTTCCGCGCCCACTACCGGCAGGCCGGACGGCCCGGCACGGTCGACGAACGCAGCCGGTTCGTACGCTCCGGGGGCCGCTGGGTGTACCTCGACGCCCTGCCCGAGTGACCGCGCGCCGCCGGGTCACCTCCGGCCCGGACGGCGCAGACCCAGCCCGGCCGCCACCAGGGCGTACGGCACGGCCGCGACCATGAAGGCGACGGCGTTGTCGGTGGTCCCGGCGACCAGGGCGTACCCGCCGTAGACGGCGATGACGGTGAGGTCGGTGGCCATCCCGGCGACCGAGGTCACCGTGGCCCGGCTCGGACCGGCGATCCGCGCCTGCAGCCGCGCGTCGGCCAGGACGGTGGCCACCTGGAACGCGCAGAACGCGACGCCGAGCAGCGCGAATCCCGCCGGGTGCCGGAGTCCGGCCCCGGCGGCGAGCGCCGCCGCAGCGAACGCCAGCAGCCCCGCGTAGCCGCGGGTGCTCAGCCGCTCGGCCGGCGCCGCGAGCAGCCCACCGAGGGTCACCCCGGCCCAGCCGATCAGGAGCAGCAGCGGCACGGTCGGCTCCGCGACGCCGGTGTCCCGGGCCAGCAGCGGGGTGTACTCCTCCAGGGCGCCCCAGACGGCGGTCACCGCCGGTACGAGCAGCAGCGCGGCGCGTACCCGCCGGTCCGCGCGGGCCTCGGCGAGGCCGGCGCGGAGGCTCCCCAGCCAGCCCAGGTCGGCGTCCGCCTCCCCCGCCGTGGCCGGGCCGGCCCGGCGGTGTTCGGGCAGCGTGGCAGCCACGGCGGCAGCCAGCACGGTGGCCAGCACGCTGGCCGCACCGACGGCCGGGTAACCGCCGGCGGCGAGCACCGGGCCAGCCAGGACGATCGAGGCGAGCACCCCGAGCACACCGGCGGTCTTCGCCCGGCCCATGGTGCGGGCGTACCGGCCGGCCGCGCCGAGGTGGTCGAGTTCGGTGAAGACCAGCGCCTCGAGGGCACCGGATCCGAGCGCGCCGCCGACTCCCCAGCAGACGAAGCCCAGAGCGAACGCCGGGTACGACGGGGCCAGCAACCAGAGGGCGAACCCGGCACCGGCGAACAGCGGCGCGAGGACGACCAGCAGACGGCGGGAGACGGCGTCCGCCAGCGCCCCGGAAGGCACCTCCAGCAGGATCCCGGTCACCGACCAGATGACGAACAGTGAGGAGATCTGCCCGACCGACAGGCCGGTGTCGCTGAACAGCAGGGCGTACAGCGGGTAGAGCAGGATGAAGTCGCTGAAGAAGGCGTACGCGTAGAGCGTGCCCGCCATTCGGCGGACCCGCTGCTCGGGCCTGATGGTCATGAGGGCCTTTCCACGGAGCCGGTCGGACGCGTCACGTGCGCGTCGCCCCGGCGGCCCGCGGCCGTGGCCCTCAGGGACCGATCACCATCGCCAGGTCATGTCCGGATGCTACCCCGGACACCGGTGGCAGGGTCCCGGGAAGCACGCGGCGGGGCGGGATCCCGGACGATCCCGCCCCGCGATCGCGGCCTGTCCGGTCAGCGGCCGGATGCCTCACCGCCGGCCGGCGGGATGACCATGGTGGCATCGCTGTCCGCGCCGGCTTCGTCGTGCGTGCGCTGCCGCGGCGCGACGACCGGGTTCGCCGCGCGCGTCGCGTCTGGGCCGCCGACACCGGTCACCACCTGCGTCGCGTCGACGTCGGTGACCCGGGGCACGACCTGGGTGGCGTCCGCGTCCCCGCTGCCGGCCACCACCTGCGTCGCGTCGACGTCGGCGACCCGGGGCACGACCTGGGTGGCGTCCGGGTCGACGGCCGGGGTCAGGTGGTCGCGCAGGTCACGCCGCCCGGCCTGGTACGCCCGGGCGTGCGTGGCGATCAGCCGGGACTCGCGCTCGGCCCGGCTCAGCCATGCCTCCCAGCGGCTCTGCATCGGGCGGACCAACCCGCCACCGACGCCGACGACGAGGATGCCACCGGCCGTGGCGAGCACGGCGACCAGCACCGGAGTGGTCACCGCGGTGGCGACGCCGATCTGGTTGAGCGCGGCGATGACACCCAGGCCGATGAGGAACACCGAGGCGATGTTGGCGAGCACCCGGCCGTAGGAGAGGCCACCGAGGGCGCTGCTGATGATGTCCTTGACGGCGTGGGCGATGGCCGCGGCGACCACCACGATGACGATCGCGACGAAGGCGCGCGGCAGCCAGGCGATGACCCCGGCGATCAGGTCGGAGATCGGATTCGGCCCCCAGATGCCGAAGGCGAGCTGGAGGGTCACCAGCAGGACCGCGTAGTAGGCCAGCTTGGCGACGATGTCACTGGCGTCGTACGGGGAGCGGGCCAGGGCGGTCTTGATGCCGCCCCGCTCGACCGCCCGATCGAAGTGGACCCGTTCGAGGACCCGGTCCACGATCTTCAGGACCGCCCTGGCCGCCAGCCAGCCCAGCACCAGGATCGCCAGGAAGGCGAGCGCCTTGGGCAGGAAGAGCATCACGGCGCGGAAGGCGTCACCCACCGCGTCGCCGAAGTTGTCTGTCATGCGTGCCCTCCACACGTCCGTCGGTCCGGTCGGCCTCGACCTACCCGGACCCGTCGGTGGGGAAACGCCGGTCAGGAGCGGTGGCAGGCGTAGCTGACCTCGGTGCTGGCCTGCGGGGCCGCAGGGGTGACGAGGATGACGGTGGCGGTCTCCCGGGCGGTTCCGGTGCCGCTGAAGGTCCACTGGAGAGTAAGGGTGGCGGTCCGCTGCCCCCACCCGACCCACTCGGTCAGCAGGGCCCCCGGTGCGTCGTCCGAGCGCTGCCACCGGTACTCGATCACGCCGGGCCGCCCGTTGGTGCGCACGGTGGCGATCACCTCCACGGTCACGTCGCACTGCTGGCCGGCCGGTCGTGGCACGGTTACCGCCACGTCGGTGACCTCCAGCGGGGCGAGCCGCTGCCACAGCCAGAAACCAACGACGGCGACCAGCACCACGGTGAGCAGCGCGGACAGCGCGGAGACCACCCGCCGCCACGGTGGCCGGCGACGCGGTGGCGGGAAGCTGGGCCAGGGC
>NZ_SMKF01000292.1 GCF_004348325.1 Micromonospora sp. KC213
GGTGTCCGGGGGATGTAACCGATCGGGCGGGGCTCGCATTCCACGGGCCGAGCCTCGATGTCCGGGGGATGTAACCGATCCGGCGGGGCCGGCATTCCACAGCCTGACCGGCCGGGGGTGTTGGCCCGCGTTTCCGGTTCCGGGCGGCGTCCCCATGGGGGAGCGCCGGTGGTTATGCCATGTACAACGCCCCCACCCCGTCGCCGATTCCGCCAGCGCGGGGTGGCCCGGCCACGGGATTCGGCAGGCCAAACCGGACATCCGGCCCAGCCGGCTCATTCACCCCTTGGCGCTGCCGTGATGGACGACCGACGAGAACCGCTTGATCAACACGCGTGGAAGCTGGCCAGGTGTGCCTCGCCCGGCCGGTGGGTGCCGCCGGGCGAGGCATCCGGGGATCAGGCCGCTGCGGGCACCTTGTCCAGGAAACCGTGCACAGCACGCACCCGGCCGTCCGGGTCGCAGACCGCGACGTCGAAGCCGACGACCACGGAGTCGCCGCCCTCCGCGGGCACCAACTCCCAGCCGAACCGGACCACGTCGTGGTGCCCGTCCACGATGCCGTGCCGGCGCAGGACGTGCCCGGGGAAGGTGTCCCGTACCCCGGTGACGACGGCGGTGATCTCCTGGTGACCACGTACCGCCGCCAGCGGGTCGGTGTAGGTGGCGTCCGGGGTGAAGAGGGTGGCGACCGCCGACGCTCGGGCGGCGGCGTCCGGCTCGTTCCACACGGCGAGGTAACGGTCGACCAGGTCGGAGTGCGTACTCATCGGATGCTCCCATCGTCGGTTGGTGACGGCGAGAACTCTGGCCCCTCCGACGGGGAGTGTCGATTACCTGCCGGGTAACGGCCCGTGGCCGTGAATCGGACCGCCGGCGATTACCCGGCAGGTAATCGACGCGCGGCCCGCCGCGCGGCACAGTGGTGCCGGGCACCGCACCAGGACCCGAGACGGGGGATCATGATGACCACATGCCGCGTACGCCGTTCGAGGTTCCGACCGGTCCCGACGAGCGCAGTGCGGGGCCGGCGATGAGCGCCACCGTCCACACGTCCGCGCCGCCGGTCGGGGAGGCACTGCGCCGGTGGCGGGAGCTGCGCCGCCTCAGCCAGCTGGAGCTGTCCATTCGCGCGGAGATCTCCACCCGGCACCTGAGCTTCGTCGAGACCGGACGGTCCAGGCCGAGCCGGGAGATGGTGCTGCGTCTGGCCGGGCCACTCGACCTGCCGCTGCGCGAACGCAACCGGCTGCTGCTGGCGGCGGGCTACGCGCCGGCGTACCCGGAGAACGCCCTCGGCGCACCGCAGATGGCGGCGGTCCGTGCCGCCGTACGTCAGGTGCTGGCCGGTCACGAGCCGTATCCGGCGGTGGTGGTCGACCGGGGTTGGAACCTGATCGACGCCAACCCCAGCCTGACGCTCCTCACCGACCTGGTCGCGCCGGAGCTGCTGGTCGCACCGGCGAACGTGCTGCGGGTCAGCCTGCACCCGGACGGGCTCGCACCGCACATCGCCAACCTCGGCGAGTGGCGCGGGCACCTGCTGAGCCGGTTGGGCCGTCAGGTCGAGCTGACCGGCGACGCGGAGCTGGCGGCCCTGGAGGCCGAGCTGCGCGCCTACCCGTGCGACAGCCCGGAACCGGAGATCGAGCTGCCCGGCCCGGGCGAGATCGTGGTGCCGCTGCGGCTGCGCCACGAATGCGGGGAGCTGGTCTTCCTCAGCACCATCGCGACGTTCGGCACGCCTCTGGACGTCACCCTGGCCGAGTTGTCCATCGAGTCGTTCTACCCGGCCGACGACCACACGACGTCGGTGCTGCGCGACCGCGCCCGGCGATGACCGACCCCACCGACACCGACACCGCGGAGCACCGGCATGTCCACCACCCGTCGCACCGTTGACGAGCTCCTGTCCCGCATCGTCGCGGGGCAGGATCCCGACCGGACCGCACCGTGCCCGGGCTGGGTTCGGCCACGGTCACGGACATCTTCGTCGACGGGCCGCACGCCGTCGTGATCGGCGAGACGCTCCAGACGGTGCGCCGTACCGGGAAGAGGTTCCGCACCCGGTTCGCCCTGCACCTGACGTCAAGGACGGTCTCATCACCCGCCACCACGTCTACGAGGACAGCCTCGCCGTCGTCGAGGCATGCCGGGACTGACCCGGGCCAGGCTGGCTGGGCAAGGGGCGCGTGGGCTCGCGGTCGAGCCGGTCACCGTCGGCCCGCTCGGCCGGCCAGGGCACCTCGGGGGAGCGGTGGAAGGCGATGCCGGCGGTGCTCCAGCGGCGGCCGTGCCCGGCCAGCCGGTCGCGGAACCCGGCCCAGTCGTGGATGGCCCGGGGTGACCAGGCCAGCTCGGCGAGGGCGGGCAGCCGGGGGAGAAGCATGAACTCGACCTCTGCCAGCGTGGTGACCGACTCGGTCCAGAGCGGGGCCTCCACCCCGAGCACCGCCTCGGCCGGTACCCCAATCAGGTGCGCACCCGGGTCCCATTCGTACGCGCGGCGCACGTCGATCAGGCCGGCCCAGTCGTGACCGATCGGGGTGTCCGGGGCGTACTTCATGTCCAGGTAGGCATGGTTGCCGGGGGAGAGGATCAGTCGGGCGCCCCGGCGTACCGCCTCGGCGACCTCGGGGTCGTCGCCGTTGGTGCCCCACCACTGCAGCACCCGCCCGTCGAGGTGGGCGGCCGGGGCGATCTGGTGCCAGCCGATGACCGTCCTGCCGGTGCGGGCGACGATTCGCTGGGTCCGCTCGACGAAGCCGGTGTACGCCGCCCCCTTGACCTTGAACGCCTCGTCGCCGCCGATGTGCAGCCACGGGCCGGGGGTCAGGGCGGCCACCTCGCCGAGCACGTCGGCGACGAAGTCGTACGTCCGCTCGTCGTCGGGGTCGACGTGGCTGAAGCCGACCTCGGTGCCGGTGTAGGGCGGGGGCGCGACCTTGCCCGGAGCCAGCTCGGGGTACGCGACCAGCGCCGCGTTGGTGTGGCCCGGCAGGTCGACCTCGGGGACGATCGTGACGTGCCGGCGGGCGGCGTACCGGACGATCCGCCGGTAGTCGGCCTTCGAGTAGTACCCGCCGGGGCCGGCCCCGACCTGGGTCGTGCCGCCGACGGTGGTCAGCCGGGGCCAGGAGTCGATCGCGATCCGCCAGCCCTGGTCGTCGGTGAGGTGCAGGTGCAGATGGTTGAGCTTGTACCGGGCCAGGTGGTCGACAACTCGCAGGACGTCCTCGACGGCGAAGAAGTGTCGGGACACGTCGAGCATCGCCCCGCGGTACGGAAAGCGCGGCCGGTCGACGATCACGCCACCGGGTAGCACCCAGCGCTCGTCCACCGGGGTGCGGCTCTCGATCGTGGCCGGGAGGAGTTGCCGCAGTGTCTGCACCCCGTGGAAGAGGCCGGTGGCGGTGTCGGCGGTGAGCCGTACCCCGGTGGTGGTGATCTCCAGCCGGTAGCCCTCGTCGCCGTGCCCCGCCCCCGCGCCGGAATCCGTGGGCGCGCCGGAACCGAGGTCGGCGCCGGCCACGGTCAGGGTCAGTTCGGCGCCACCGGGTGCCGCGTCGGTGACCGGGAGCGGATAGCCGGTCGCGGGCCGGAGCAGGTCGGCGAGCTGGTCGGCGACGTCCCGCGCGCCCGCCTCGGGAGTGACCCGGATGGCGGCGTCGGCCGCGAGGGTGTGGTCGGCGCCGGGGTCCGCCACGACCGAGAGCGGGGCCGGCACCACGTCGTCGAGGCGGACCGGGGCCGGCGGCGTGAGCAGGTGCCCGGCGGTCCGGGCGGCGTCCCGGGCCAGGTCGGCGGCGCCCGGCCGGCGGGTGGGCAGGCCGGCGGCCGGTGGCTGCGGGCGGGTCTCGGGGTTGGTC
>NZ_SMKF01000293.1 GCF_004348325.1 Micromonospora sp. KC213
GGGGAGGGGATCGCGGGAGCGCTCCCATAGTTCGACACATTTACATTTCTGCAACAAGACCGCAACCGGATGCGGCCAGGGGCGACCGGGTCTACCGCGCGTCGATCGCGCGGAGTAGTGTCTTGCCTCCAACGCGTGCCGAACCCCTCCGGAGGCGTACACCACCATGGGTGGCAGCTCTCCCCTGCGCATCCTCGTCGTCGGCGCGGGCATCGCCGGCCTGGCCGTGGCCCGGGCGTTGCGCCTGGCCGGCTTCCGCCCGGACGTCACCGAGAAGTTGCCTCCGAACGAGTTCGTCGACGCCGGCCTCTACCTTCCCGGCAACGCCGCGCGGGCGCTGCGCCGGCTGGACCTCGACGGCCCGGTCCGCCCGTTCGGCCGGGTCATCCACCGGCAGCGTTTCCTCGACGCGGCCGGCGAACCGCTCTGTGAGGTGGATCTCGACGCGCTCTGGGCCGGGGTCGGCGAGTGTCGCGCGCTGCCCCGCCGCGACCTGTACCAGGTGCTGCTCAGCGGCGCGGGAGGTGCCGTCCGGCACGGCGCCGAGCTCAGCGCCGTCGAACTGCTGCCCGCCGGCGTCGGGGTCACCTTCACCGACGGCACCGGCGGCGAGTACGACCTGGTCATCGGCGCCGACGGACCGCGCTCGGCGGTCCGCTCCCTGGCCGCGCTCGGCGGCCCGCCCCAGCCGGCCGGGCAGGTGGTCTACCGCGCCGTGGTCCGGGACGGCCCGGAGGTCGCCGACTGGACGGCCCTGCTCGGCCAGCGCGCCGGCTTCCTCGTCGTGCCGATCGGTGCCGGGCGACTGCACGTGTACGCCGACGAGGCCGGCACCAAGCCCCCCGCCGACCCGCTGGCCCGGCTGCACGAACTCTTCGGCTCCTACGGCGGCCCGGTTCCGGCGGTGCTGGAGGCGCTCGACCGGGTGCAGGTGGGGCTCACCGACGAGGTCGAGCTGGGGCGCTGGTACCGGGGTCGGGTGCTGCTGGTCGGCGACGCCGCGCACGCCACCGCGCCCACGCTGAGCCAGGGCGCGGCGATGGCGCTGGAGGACGCGGTGGTGCTCGCCGAGTCGCTGACCGCGGCCGGCAGCGTCGAGGCGGCGCTGGTCGCGTACGAGAGTCGTCGCCGGCCGCGTACCCGATGGGTGCGGGACCGGACCCGGGACCGCAACCGGACCCGGGACGTGCCGCCGGCGCTGCGCGACCCGCTGCTGCGCGGACGCGGCGATCGGATCTTCCGCGAGCACTACCGGTTGCTTCTCGGCCCGCTGTGAGGGCAGCCCACCATACTGCCCGACGACCCCCGGCGGCGCTGCCACCTGCCGGGGACTATCCTCCTTGCGGATGACGGCTCGCAGCTGACAGGTGCGCGCCGAGCGGGACAACCGAGAACCGGAGGCCATTCGTGACCACCGTCGCACCCAAGCCGGTCGTGACCCGGCCATGGCCGGTCCGAGAGCCGGTCAAGGGGTCGGCCATCGCGCGGCTGCTGCGCTCCACGGACGCGAAGCAGATCGGGATCATGTACATGGTCACCGCGTTCGTGTTCTTCATGATCGGTGGCCTGATGGCGCTGATCATGCGGGCCGAGCTGGCGCGGCCGGGGATGCAGTTCCTGTCGCCGGAGCAGTACAACCAGCTGTTCACCATGCACGGCACGATCATGTTGCTGTTCTTCGCGACGCCGATCGTGTTCGCGTTCGCGAACTACGTGGTGCCGCTGCAGATCGGTGCGCCCGACGTCTCGTTCCCCCGGCTGAACGCGTTCGCCTACTGGCTGTACCTGTTCGGCGGCACCATGGCGACGGCCGGTTTCCTCACCCCGGGTGGCGCGGCGGACTTCGGTTGGACCGCCTACACCCCGCTGAGCAGCGTCGAGCACTCGCCCGGCGTGGGCGCGAACATGTGGGTCGTCGGGCTGGCCGTCTCCGGTCTGGGCACCATCCTCGGCGCGGTCAACCTGATCACCACGATCCTGACCCTGCGCGCCCCCGGCATGACCATGTTCCGGATGCCGATCTTCACCTGGAACATGCTGGTCACCAGCCTCCTGGCGATCCTGGTCTTCCCGCTGCTCGCCGCGGCGCTCTTCGCGCTCGCCGCGGACCGGCTGCTCGGTGCCCACGTGTACGACCCGGCCACCGGCGGGCCGATGCTCTGGCAGCACCTGTTCTGGTTCTTCGGCCACCCCGAGGTCTACATCATCGCGCTGCCGTTCTTCGGCATCATCACCGAGATCATCCCGGTCTTCTCCCGCAAGCCGATCTTCGGTTACAAGGGCCTGGTCGGCGCCACCATCGCCATCGCCGCCCTGTCGATGAGCGTGTGGGCGCACCACATGTTCGCCACCGGCCAGGTGCTGCTGCCGTTCTTCAGCTTCCTGAGCTACCTGATCGCCGTGCCGACCGGCATGAAGTTCTTCAACTGGATCGGCACCATGTGGCGGGGGCAGATCACCTTCGAGACGCCGATGCTCTTCGCGGTCGGCTTCCTGGTGACCTTCCTCTTCGGCGGTCTCACCGGTGTGCTGCTGGCCAGCCCGCCGCTCGACTTCCACCTGCACGACAACTACTTCGTGGTGGCGCACTTCCACTACGTGCTCTTCGGCACCATCGTGTTCGCCGTCTTCGCCGGCATCTACTTCTGGTTCCCGAAGATGTTCGGCCGGATGCTCGACGAACGACTGGGCAAGATCCACTTCTGGCTCACGATGATCGGCTTCCACACCACGTTCCTGGTGCAGCACTGGCTGGGCGCCGAGGGCATGCCGCGTCGGTACGCCGACTACCAGCCCGTCGACGGCTTCACCACGCTGAACATGATCTCCACGGTCGGCGCGTTCATCACCGGCGTCTCGACCCTGCCGTTCATCTGGAACTGCTGGAAGTCGTACAAGACCGGCCCGATCGTCGAGGTCGAGGATCCGTGGGGCCACGGCAACTCGCTGGAGTGGGCCACCAGCTGCCCGCCGCCGCTGCGCAACTTCGACCGGATGCCGCGGATCCGCTCCGAGCGGCCGGCCTTCGACTACAAGTTCCCGGAACTGGCCGCCGGCCAGACCCTGGCCGGCCCGCCCGAGGGCGGCGCCAAGCCGCTGACCGGCGAGTCCGACGGTGGCGCCAGCTACCAGGAGGACACCAGCGCCGGACAGCGCTGACACTGACTGCGCACCACGGCCGCCGTACCCGAGGGGTACGGCGGCCGTTCGCCGTTCCTGCCGGTCCCGAAGCGACGGCACCACCGCAAACCGCGTCCGGCACGCGAGGCGCGCGCGGGATGCGTGGGGTCGTGGGGCGGTGGGTCAGGCGGATGCTCCTATGGTGGTGATGTGATGATCTGGTATAGCTCGCGGGCGAGGTAGCGCTTCAGGCATCAGACGCTACGAACCTGACTACGCAAACGGATCGGGGCGGGCGTGGCCGAGTTGGCGACACCTGCCGTCAGCGGACGGAACACCTCGCTGGCCGAATCGGAGTCACCGCCTCGCCGGCGAAGTCCCGGTCCGGCGGTGACCGGGTGGGTTCCCGTCAGGTCTGCCCCGTTCACCCCGGTGCCTGATCCGTTCACGGAGTCAGGTTTGCAGCGGGCAGTGATCCATTGACGTAGTCAGGTTTGTAGCGGACAGCAAGCCTGCCTCATCGGCACGCGGCGTTTATCCCGCGCCGGGCCCAGTGCGGCGGCACGGTTCTGCGTCGCCTGGTCCCGGTCTGTCAGGCGGG
>NZ_SMKF01000294.1 GCF_004348325.1 Micromonospora sp. KC213
GGTCGAGGGAGGGGCGGACGCGTCCGCGGGCGGTGGCCACGTGGGCGGCGGTGACCGTGGACGCGGTCAGCGACTCACGCATGGCGGCCAGCGCCGCCTCGCGGATCAGCGCCGCGCAGTCCGCCGCCGAGAAGCCGGCCAGTTCCTCGCCGAGCGCGGCCAGGTCGACGTCCTCGGCGAGCGGCACGGTCCGGGACGCGGCGCGCAGGATCTCCGCCCGGGCCGGTCCGTCCGGCGGCGGCACGTGGACCAGGCGTTCCAGCCGGCCGGGGCGCAGCAGCGCCCGGTCCACCAGGTCCGGACGGTTGGTCGCGCCGACCACGACCACGTTGCGCAGCGCCTCGATTCCGTCCAGCTCGGTCAGCAGCGCCGCGACGACGCGATCGGTCGTGCCCCCGTCGCTCGACTGGCCGCGTACCGGGGCCAGGGCATCCACCTCGTCGAGGAAGACCAGCGTGGGTGCGGCCTCACGGGCCCGGCGGAACAGTTCCCGGACGGCCCGTTCGCTCTCGCCGACCCACTTGGAGAGCAGCTCCGCGCCCTTGACCGACAGCACGTTCGCCCGGCCGGAACCGGCCAGCGCGGTCACCAGATAGGTCTTGCCGCAGCCCGGCGGGCCGTAGAGGAGTACGCCCCGGGGCGGTTGCACGCCCAGCCGGGCGAAGGTGTCCGGGTAGGTCAGCGGCCACAGCACCGACTCGGTGAGGGTCTGTTTCACCTCGACCAGGTCGCCGACGTCGTCCAGGGTGACCGAGGCCAGCTCCAATGTGGAGGCGGCCATCGAGGTCGGCCGGACCACCTCCAGCGCGGCGGTGAAGTCGGCCATCGCCACCGTCGGCGTGCGCGCCGACTTCTGTCGCAGCGCCGCGCGTACCCCGGCCTCCCGTACCAGCGCGGCCAGGTCCGCCGCCACGAATCCCGGGGTACGCCCGGCCACCTCGTCGAGGCGTACGTCCTCGGCCAGCGGCACCTGCCGGGTCAGCACGGTCAGTTGCTCGCGGCGCAGCGCCGGGTCGGGCAGCGGCACGGTGATCCGCAGGGAGAGCAGGTCCGGGGCGTGCAGGGCGGAGTCGACCGACTCGGGTCGGGAGGTGGTGCAGACCACGGCTGCCCCGGACCGGACGGTCTCGGCCAGCACCTGCAGGAACACGGTGGCCACCGGGCCGGCGTCCTCGGCCGGGGCCAGCGCCTCCACGTCGGTGACCAGCAGCACCGCCGGCCCTGCGGCGCGCACCTCGGCGGCTGCTTCGCGCAGCCGGCGGGCCGCCGCGTCGGGGGCGAGCGCGGCCAGCTCGGGGGCCCAGAGCCGGCGTACCCGGGCGCCGACGGCCGCGGCGACGGCCCGGACCAGTGCCGACTTGCCCGACCCGGCCGGCCCGCTGACCAGTACGCCCAGCGAGACGCCGGTGCCCAGGCGGTCCAGCACCTCACGGTGGTGGAAGCCGAGGTCGAGTAGTTCGGTCAACTGCTCGGCCTGGGCGCGGAGCCCGGGCAGTTCGTCCACCCGCGGCGCGTCCTGCTCCGCCCCGGCCGGCTCCGCGTCCGCCCCGGCCGGCTCCGCGTCCGCCCCGGCCGGCTCCGCGTCCGCCCCGGCCGGCTCCGCGTCCGCCCCGGCCGGCTCCGCGTCCGCCCCGGCCGGCTCCGCGTCCGCCCCGGCCGGCTCCGCGTCCGCCCCGGCCGGCTCCGCGTCCGCCCCGGCCGGCTCCGCGTCCGCCCCGGCCGGCTCCGCGTCCGCCCCGGCCGGCTTCGGTCCGCCGGTGGTGCCGGCCCGGGCAGCCGCGACCTGTCCGCCGTCCGTCCTGCCACCTGCGTTCGACGTGTTGCCCACGCCCGGCGCGCCACCACCGACCACCGGGCCGGCGGAGCCGTGGGTGACGGGGCCGTGCTGCCAACCGACCGTGGTGTCCATGGTGACCAGCGCGCCGCCGGCCGGCTCGGCGTCGACCACGGTGAGCAGGGTGTTGGTCCAGGCGTACCCGACGGTGTTGGCCAGGCTGCGCCGGGCGGCCTCCACCAGGGCGCGTACCGGGGCGTCGGGAAGTACGTCCTGCGGGAGCAGGGAGACGTCGTCGCCGACGGTGACCATCTTGCCGAGCAGGGCCAACCGGAGCATCTCCGGCGCCACCGCCGCGACGACCGGCACCGGACCGGTCAGGGTCACCCGCCGCGCCGGTACCACCGGGACGGCGCAGACGCTCACCTGCCCGCCGTCGCGCAGTCCCAGGTTGCCCATGACCAGGTCGTCGGCATAGAGCAGCCGGGTGTTCGCACCCGGCTCGGCGGGCGCGACGATCCCGGCGGTCACCCGGCGGCCGGTCAGCCGCACCGGGTCACCGGGGCGCAGCGCGAGCGCGGTCAGCACCTCCGGGTGCAGCCGGACAATGCCCCGTCGGGCGTCCAGCGCGGCGGGCCGCAGGTGCGCGGTGAGGATCAGCTCCGGTTCGGCCACCGTCCGACCCTAGCTGGCCAGGGCGTCCCTCGCCCCGTCACCGGTCACCGGTCACCGGTCAGCAGCGACGGATTACGACGGATCATCTCGGCCAGTCGGGCCGCCGGGTCGTCGGTGGGCCGGTCGGGGGCGGGCGTCCAGTCGGGCACCGTCCGCCGGTCCGACGTCGGTCGGGCCGTTGGGGGCGTGACCGGGTTGTCCGGGCCGACCGTCGCTCCGGTCGCCGTCCACTCGACCCGCAGCGGGAACGTCCGTCCCTCGTGCTCGACCCGCAACGCCACGGAGAGACCCGGGTGGGCGTCCACCACACGGCGCACCGCCTCGACGGCATCCCGCACCGGATCCCGATCGAGGCTCGGCCGACCGTTGCCGGTCGGGTCGCCCCACGCGGGTCGGGCCGTACGCCCGTCCGGCGCCGATGCCGGGAAGGCGGCGGGCGACGCATGACGGCCCGATTCGTCGCCCGGGTCCCCCGCCCGGCGGCGCAGCGCCTCCTCCCGGCGGGCCATCCGGGCCAGTGTCTCGTCCAGACCACTTCTCATCGCGTCCCCCCTCTCTGCTGGAGAACGGGTCGCGGCGGCGAATGGTTCAGCCGCCCTGCTCCCTGATCGCGCGGTCCAGCGCCCGGTCCAGGACGACCAGGAGGGCGTCCCGTACCGACAGTCGGTCCCGGGCGTCGAACCGGACCAGCGGCACGTGGTCGCCGATGGCCAGCGCCCAGCGGATGACGTCCAGATCATGGGCGAGCCGGCCGTCGAAGGCGTTGACGCCGACCGCGAACGGCAACCCGGACCGCTCGAAGTAGTCGATCGCCGGGTAGCAGTCGTCCAGCCGGGAGCTGTCCGCGACCACGAGTGCGCCGAGTGCGCCTCGGGCCAGGTCGTCCCACATGAAGCCGAACCGGTTCTGGCCGGGTGTGCCGAACAGGTAGAGCTTCAGACTGCGGTCGATGGTGACGCAGCCGAAGTCCAGCGCCACGGTGGTGGTGGACTTCGTGCTCACGCCGCCCGGATCGTCCAACCCGATGCCGGCGCTGGTCATCTCCGCCTCGGTGGTCAGCGGGGCGATCTCGGAGATCGCGCCGACCGTGGTGGTCTTGCCGACCCCGAAGCCTCCGGCGATGAGGATCTTCACCGGGACCGGCGGCCGGTCCGGCCCGGACCCCGCAGCCGGCGTCGGGGCGGCAGCCGGTGACGCCGGAGGCCGGTACGGCGGCGGTGGGGCCACGGGCGTCCAGGGGG
>NZ_SMKF01000295.1 GCF_004348325.1 Micromonospora sp. KC213
GCCGAGTACCGGGCCGCGTACCTGGTGGACGCCGCGCGCGCGTACCTCCAGTTGGGCGACCAGGTCGGGGCCGGGCGGGCGCTGGTGGACGCGGACCGTGCCGCGCCGGCCGAGGTCCGGTGCCGGCCGGTGGCGCGTACGGTGATCGCCGAGATCGCCCGGGGCGGGCCGGCCGGTGTCGGCGTGGCACGACTGTCCACCCTGGTCGGGCTGACCCGGTGACCGGCGCGGGTTGCGGTGGGCCCGGTCACCGGGGTCAGCGGCAGCAGACCGGGGTCAGGTGCTGGTGAGGATGACGAGCCGCTGGGTGGCGCGGGTCATCGCGACATAGCGGTCGACGGCCCCTTCGATGCCCTCGCCGAACGCCTCCGGGTCGACGAGGACGACCAGGTCGAACTCCAGTCCCTTCGCCAACTCCGGGGTCAACGCCCGGACGCGGGACGTCTCGCGGAAGGTGGGATCGCCGATGACGCAGGCGGTTCCTTCGGCGTGCGTGGCGAGCCAGGTGTCGAGGATCGCGCCCAGCTCCGAGGTGCGTCCGTGGACGACGGGGAGGCCACCGCCGCGGATCGAGGTCGGCACGTTGGCGTCCGGGATCACGGCCCGGATGACCGGCTCGGCTGCCGCCATGACCTCCTTCGGCGTCCGGTAGTTGATGGTCAGGCAGGCCAGGGTGATCCGGTCGAGCCCGATCCGGGTGAGCCGTTCCCGCCACGACTCCGTGAACCCGTGCCGGGCCTGCGCGCGGTCCCCGACGATGGTGAAGCTCCGCGACGGGCAGCGCAGCAGCAACATCTGCCACTGCGCGTCGGTCAGTTCCTGCGCCTCGTCCACCACGACGTGCGCGAACGGGCCGGCGAGCCGGTCCGGTTCGGCGGCGGGCAGCACGGCCTGGTCGACCAGGGCATCCTGGAGATCCAGTTGGCGCAGGCTCGACAGCACGCCCTCACCGTCGTCGTAGGTGTGGGCCGCGATCAGGTCGTCGACGACCAGGGACATGCGCGCGCGTTCGGCGGCGACAACGGCGTCCTGCCGGCGCCTGCGTCCGGACGCCTCCCGATCGCCGAGCCGCTGTCGCGCGGCGTCCAGCAGCGGCAGGTCGGACACCGTCCAGGCCTGCGCGTCCGTGCGCTGCAGCTTCCGCACGTCGTCCCGGCTGAGCCAGGGAGCGCACCTGCGCAGGAAGGCGGGCACCGACCACAGGTCGCCGACGATGTCGGTCGCGTCGAGCAGCGGCCAGGCGCGGTGGAAGGCCGCACGCAGCTCCCTGTTGCGCTCCAGCGACCTGCGGAACTGCTCCGCCGGTTCGTCACCGTGGTGCTTGTTGACCAGGATCGTCAGCAACTCCGCCCAGATCTGGTCGCGCGCCTCGTTGTGCGGGGTACCGAGTGCCGCTTCGAACGCCTCGGCCCAGTCGTCGACGCCCACCCGGATATCGGACTCGTCGGTGGAGACCACCAGCGGAGTGTCGGGCGGCTCCTCGTAGAAGCGGACGGCCGACTCGATGGCCTTCACCAGATCCGCGGACGACTTCAGGCGCGCCACCTCCGGGTCGGTCTCGGTCGTCGCCGAGGCTCCCGCGGCGACCAGGTCCCGCAGGGTGCACGTCTGCACGTCCTCCTCGCCGAGATTGGGTAGCACGTCGGCGACGTAGCCGAGGTAGGGCTGGTGCGGACCGACGAACAGCACGCCACCCCGGCGGTTACCGAGGCGCGCATCGGCGTAGAGCAGGTACGCGGTGCGGTGCAGGGCGACAACCGTCTTGCCCGTACCCGGGCCTCCGTCGACGACCAGAGCGCCGCGCGACCCCGCTCGGATGATGGCGTCCTGGTCGGCCTGGATGGTGGCGAGCACGTCCCGCATCCGGGCCGAGCGGTGGCCGCCCAGGCTGGCGATGAAGGCGGACTGGTCGTCGAGCGCGGCGTGCCCGTCGAGCCCTTCCGGGGTGAAGACCTCGTCCCAGTAGTCGGTGATCCGGCCCCGGGTCCAGCGATACCTGCGGCGGCTGACCAGCCCCATCGGGTTGGCGTGGGTCGCGGCGAAGAACGGCTCAGCCGCCGGGGAGCGCCAGTCGAGCAGCAGCCGGTTACCCGCGCCGTCGGTGAGGCCGAGTCGCCCGACGTACACGGGCTCGGGGTTGTCGGCGGCGACCATGCGTCCCAGGCACAGGTCGATGCCGAAGCGACGCAGGGCGCGCAGGCGCACGGCCAGCCGGCGGACCGCCTGGTCGCGTTCCACCGCCTGGCCGCCCTTTCCGGCGGGTGCCCGGCGCTCGGTGTCGAGGCGGTCGGACAGGTCGGCGATGGACTGCTCCAGGCTCGCCGCGATGGCCGAGAAGTGCTGTTCGTCGCCGGCGACCAGCGCGGGGTCGGCCTTGGCGGCGAGGTGGTCGGGAAGGTCGAACGCGCTGGTGGTCAGCGGGTTCACGGCATCAGCTCCGATCGGGGATCACTGGCGACCGTTGGCAGCAGGGGTCCGCGCGGCGGCGCGGGCACGCCGCGCCCGCATTTCCGCAGGTCTCGGCCTCGGCGGACGATTCTGCGGCATTGCCCGGGTCTTGCCGCAAGACCCCAGGTGCGGTATATGTTGAGAATGGGAGGGAGGCCGTAGTCCCTTCCCAATCTCGTCTCCACTCCATTCCCGCCCGCCGCCGGCAGGTCGAGCGATGCATACTCGGTATGCTCCTGCCCCATGCGACCTGATGACCGACTGGTGGCTCTCGTCGCCGTCGTGGGCGGTTTCCTGCTCGGCTTCCTCGACTTCGTATGGATCAAGTTCGTGCCGTACCCCTTCGCGCAGCTCGGCAACTCCACCGCCACCTGGGCGGTCGCCGCGTTCGCGGTGGGGTGGTGGGTCCGGTCGGGGTGGCGGCGCGCGGCCCTGGCCGCCACGGTCCTGCTCGTCGTCGCGGTGCCCAGCTACTACCTTGCGGCGACCCTTATCCAGGGTGACGACCTGGCCATGCTCTGGGCACCGACATCGCTGCTCTGGATGGCCTTCGGCGTACTCGCCGGGGTGGTTTTCGGCGTCGGCGGCGCCTGGGCGCGCGACCCCGGCTGGCGGTCGGTCGTCGGCACGGCCCTGCCGGCTGCGGTCTTCTTCGAGGAGGCGGCCCGGTACGCCAAGGCCGCCGCCGGTCCCTATCGCACCGGCCTGTGGTGGAACGTCGCCATCGACGTCGCGCTCGCTGTGCTGCTCGTGATGCTGGTGGGCCGGACGACCCGCCAACGGGCGCTCGCGTTGGCGGTGGCGGTGCCGCTCGCGGTGGTCGGTTACCTCGGGTTCGCGGTAGCCAGCTGATGCTGAGGCGCCCCGGTGGCCAGGGGTGGGCTCCGTCACGCGGCGCAACCGCCGATGACCGCCGGCTGGTGTCCACTGCGGGTCGCGCACCCATCCGTCCACGTCGGGCGGGGGCCGACCCCGCCGGTGCCGGTTGACGCGGTCCCGGCGTCCCCACCGACGGAAGGAACACCGTGCACATGCGTCGAATC
>NZ_SMKF01000296.1 GCF_004348325.1 Micromonospora sp. KC213
GGGTGCGGGGCAGCGTGCTCACCCTGCGCGACCACACCGAGCTGCGTGCGCTCAGCAGCGAACTGGACTCGGTACGCGGGCTCACCGAGGCGCTGCGTGCCCAGGCGCACGAGGCCGCCAACCGCCTGCACACCGTGCTCACCCTGGTCGAGTTGGGCCGCTCCGACGAGGCGGTCCGGCTGGCCACCGAGGAGCTGGCCCTGGCCCAGCGGCTCACCGACGAGGTGGTCGGGGCGATCGCCGAACCGGCGCTGGCCGCGCTGCTGCTCGGCAAGTCCGCCCAGGCCGCCGAACGGGGCGTGGAGTTGACCGTGGACCCGGACTCCCGGCTGCACGTGGGTGCCCTGCCCACCACCGACCTGCTCACGGTCGTGGGCAACCTGGTCGACAACGCCCTGGAGGCGGTTGCCGTGGCGGCCCCACCCCGGCGGGTCCGGGTCCGGGTGACCGAGACCGACGGCGAGGTGCTCGTCGAGGTGGGCGACAGCGGCCCGGGACTGCCGCCGGAACAGGTGGCCGACGCGTTCCGCCGCGGCTGGTCGACCAAGCGGCCCGGCCGGGGCCTGGGGTTGGCGCTGGTCGGCCAGGTCATCGCCCGACACGGCGGGCGGTACGAGGTGGACGCTGCCGCCGAGGGCGGCAGCGTGTTCCGGATCCGGCTCCCGATCGGGGCACGCACGTGAGCGACGAGATCCGGGTGCTGGTCGTCGAGGACGAGGAGCTGATCGCGCAGGCGCACCGCGCGTACACCGAACGGATCCCCGGGTTCCGGGTGGTGGCGGTGGCACGCACCGCGCGGGAGGCGATGGCGGTGCTGCGCTCGGACGACCGGGTGGACCTGGTGCTGCTCGACTTCCACCTGCCCGACATGCACGGGCTGGAGGTGTGCCGGACGATGCGGGCCGCCGGCAGCACCGCCGACGTACTCGCGGTCACCTCCGCCCGGGACCTGAGCATGGTACGCGCGGCGGTGGCCCTCGGCGTCACCCACTACCTGCTGAAGCCGTTCACGTTCGCCGCGTTCCGCGACAAGCTGGAGCGGTACGCGGCGTACCGGGCGCAGGCGTCGGCCGGTGGCGCGGTGGCGGCGCAGCACGAGGTGGACCGGATGTTCGCCACCCTGCGCGGCACCGCCCCTGACACCCTGCCCAAGGGGCTGGTCGCGGCGACCCTCGACGCGGTGCTGGACGCGCTGCGCAGCCGGCCCGGCCAGTCGGCGTCCGAGGTGGCCGAGCGGACCGGGATGTCCCGGGTCACCGCCCGACGCTACCTGGAGCACCTGGCTGACACCGGTCGGGCGGATCGCAGCCCCCGTTACGGCACCCCCGGCCGTCCCGAGGTCGAGTACCGCCCCACGTGACCGACGGGGTCAGCCCGCCCCCCGGTCGTGGGTCCACTCGGCCAGCCAACTCTCGTTCTCCCGCGAGATCGCCTCCTCGCACGCGCACACGAACGCCGCGACGGCGGCCGGCGACCGGTCGGCCGTTGCCTCCCACTCCTCCAGCAGGGCGGCCAACCGCCGAGCGGTCGCCAGGTACGACACGACGAGGTGCTCGTGCCGGGCGGCGGAGATGTGCGCCGTGACGGACGCGCCGACCACCGTCACCGCCGAGACCCAGACGCCGACACCGGCGGCCCCGGTGGTGGCGGCGAGCGCGCCGAGCACCGCACCGGCGGCGGCGATCGCGAACTCCGCGCTGCGGAACCGCGCCAGCCGGCGCTGCTGCCGGGCCGCGCCGGCACGGTAGTAACCGTCGATCTGCGGACGGAGCCGGTGGGCGAGGTAGCCGTCCACGTCACCGACCGGCGGGACCGGGGCGGCGAGATCGGGCGCGTCGAGTGTCATGCCGGCGAGGTCGGTCACGTCGTCGGCGACGGCCGTGGCCCGGGCCCGCAGGCGAGAGGCCCGGTCCGGCCCGTCGTACGGCTGCGCGCCGGTGAGGAAGAGGTAGACCTGCGCCTTCAGCGCCTCGCTGGCGGCACGGACCCTCGTCCACGCCTCGATCCGCTCCGGTCCCAGGCGCGCGACCCGCACCACCGGGACCAGGGCGAGGGCGACGGCGCCGGCGGTCGCCAACGCGCGGCCCGGCACGCCGCCCAGCCCCACCTGGACCGCCGCGGTGGTCAGGACCGCACCGCACACCGCCGCCGCGAGGGCCGCGGTGCGCCAGAACGTGATGCTCCGCTTGGCGCTGCCCGCGGCGAACGACCACCGCCGGTGCTCACGCCACACCGCGGCCACGGCGGACCTGTCGGTCTGCTCCACTGCTCGCCTCCTCTGCCTCGGCCAACCGGTCGCCGGGACGGAGCCGCCCCGCTCGACGCGGCCCGGGTGGCCGGGCCCGTTCCCAGGATGCCGACCGGAATCAATGCCGAGGGTCCCGCCGCCCGTGCCCGGTGCGTCGCCATGGGTCGCGGGCCGGTGCTCGTCCTTGCCAGACCATCCGAGGCATCCACTACTGTGGATGTTCTGAGCCGGGCACGATCGGGCGCCGGGCAGCCTCGATCGGCATATCCGTCCCCATCGGCCCTTCCGGAGGACTCCCCCAATGAGACTGAAGCTCAGACTGCTCGGCACCGCCCTGGCAGCCGGCGCGCTGACGGCCCTGGCGGCCGTGTCGGTCCCCAGCCCGGCGTCGGCGGCCACCCTGACCCAGGTGACGAACTTCGGCGCCAATCCCAGCAACCTGCAGATGTACCTGTACGTGCCGGACCGGGTCGCCCCACGCCCCGCGCTGGTGGTGGCGGTGCACTACTGCACCGGCTCCGGACCGGCCATGTACTCGGGCACCCAGTTCGCGTCCCTGGCCGACCGGTACGGCTACATCGTGATCTACCCGTCGGTGACCCGCAGCAGCAAGTGCTTCGACGTGGCCTCGCCGCAGGCGCTGCGCCGCGACGGGGGCAGTGACCCGGCCGGGATCAAGTCGATGATCGACTACGTGCGGGCGCGGTACCCGGTGGACGGCGACCGGATCTTCGCCACCGGGATCTCGTCCGGCGCGATGATGACCAACGTGCTGCTCGGGCTCTATCCGGACGTGTTCGCCGCCGGCTCCGCGTACGCCGGCGTCCCGTTCGGCTGCTTCGCCACCACGAACGGCTCGGAGTGGAACAGCGAGTGCGCCAACGGCCAGCTCGTCAGGACCCCGCAGCAGTGGGGTGACCTGGTCCGCAACGCGTACCCGGGATACACCGGCAAGCGGCCCCGGATGCAGCTGTGGCACGGCACTGAGGACGACGTACTGCGCTACCAGAACTTCACCGAGGCCATCAAGCAGTGGACCAACGTGCACGGGCTGAGCCAGACCCCGACCTACACCGACCGGCCGCAGTCCACCTACACCCGCACCCGGTACGGCGGCAGTGGCGGCACCGCCCCCATCGAGGCGATCAGCATGCAGGGTGTCGGCCACAACCTGCCGGTGGACGCCGCCCAGGCGATCCGGTTCTTCGGCCTCGACGGCAGCGCCCCGCCCACTTC
>NZ_SMKF01000297.1 GCF_004348325.1 Micromonospora sp. KC213
CGCGGGAGGGAGGGTGGGCTCAGGCGGGCAGGCTGGCCACGCCGCGCGGCAGGAAGCGCCGGCCGGTGACCCGCTCGGAGGTGCCCGTCCGGTCCAGGTACGGCGTGACGCCGCCCAGGTGGAACGGCCAGCCGGCACCGAGGATCATGCACAGGTCGATGTCCTGCGCCTCGGCGACGACGCCCTCGTCGAGCATCAGCCGGATCTCCTGCGCCAGCGCGTCGAGCGCGTTCTGGCGGACCTGCTCCTCGGTGAGCGGCTGGTCGCCGACCACGAGCAGCTTGGCGACCTCGTCGTTGATCTGGTCGTCGACCACGAGCCGCTGGCCGCAGTCGGCGATCCGCTTGAGGTTCTCGCTGACACCGAACCGGTCCGGGAACGCCGCGTGCAGGGTGCCACCGACGTGGTACGCCACGGCTGGCCCGACCAACTGGAGTAGGGCGAACGGACGCATCGGCAGACCCAGCGGGTCCAGCGCGCGGTCGGCGACCTCCAGCGGGGTGCCGGCGTCGACGGCGGCCAAGACGGTGCCGAGGAAGCGGGTCAGCAGCCGGTTGACCACGAACGCCGGCGCGTCGGAGACCAGCACGCTCGACTTCTTCAGCTGCTTGCCGACCGCGAACGCGGTCGCCAGGGTGGCGTCGTCGGTCCGCTCGCCGCGGACGATCTCCAGCAGCGGCAGCACCGCGACCGGGTTGAAGAAGTGGAAGCCGACGACCCGCTCCGGGTGCTCCAGCTGCGCCGCCATCGCGGTGATCGACAGCGACGAGGTGTTCGTCGCCAGCACGGCCTCCGGCTTGACGATCTTCTCCAGCTCGGCCCAGACCTGCTTCTTGACGTCCAGGTCCTCGAAGACGGCCTCGATGACGAAGTCGGCGTCGGCGAAGACGCCCTTGTCGACGGAGCCGCTGACCAGGCCGTACAGCTTGGCGGCGGTGCCCTTGTCCATCCGGCCCCTGCTGACGGCCTTCTCGATCTGGGCGTGCACGTACGCCACGCCCTTGTCGACGCGGGACTGGTCCAGGTCGGTCAGCACGACCGGCACCTGGAGGCGGCGGGCGAAGAGCAGGGCGAGCTGGCTGGCCATCAGGCCGGCGCCGACGATGCCCACCTTCGTCACCGGGCGGGCCAGGCCCTTGTCCGGTGCGCCGGCCGGCCGCTTGGCGCGCCGCTGCACCAGGTCGAACGCGTACAGGCCGCTGCGCAGTTCCTCGGAGAAGATCAGGTCGGCGAGGGCCTCGTCCTCGGCGGCGGTGCCGGTGGCGAAGTCGGCGTCCTTCGCCGTCTCCAGCAGGTCCAGCGCCTTGTACGCGGCCGGGACCGCGCCGTGCAGCCGCGCGTCGAGGGTCTGCCGGGCGAAGTAGAGCACCCCGGCCCACATGTCCTTGTCGACCTCGGGTCGGGTCACGGTGACCGTGCCGGAGACCACGCCGGCGGCCCACTCCAGGGACCGTTCGAGGAAGTCCGCCGGCTCCAGCAGGACGTCCGCGATGCCCAGCTCGGCGGCCTGCTTCGGCTTGAGCATCTTGTTCTGCATCAGCGGGTTCTGGATGATCACCTGGGTCGCGGCGGGGATGCCGATCAGGTTCGGTAGCAGCTGCGTGCCGCCCCAGCCGGGGATCAGGCCGAGGGAGACCTCGGGCAGCGCGAGGGCCGCCGCGCCGGCCGACAGCGTCCGGTAGTGGCAGTGCAGGGCCAGCTCCAGGCCGCCGCCCATGGCCGCGCCGTTGACGAAGGCGAAGGTGGGGACCGCGCTGTCCTTGAGGCGGGCGAAGACCCGGTGACCGAGCCGGCCGATCTCCAGCGCCTGCGCCCGGTCGGCGAGCTGCGGCAGGCTGGTGATGTCCGCGCCGACGCAGAAGATGTACGGCTTGCCGGTGACCGCGATGAACGCCGGCTCGGCCGCCAGGGCGGCGCTGATCGCCTCGTCCAGGCTGGCCAGGCCGCCCGGCCCGAAGGTGTTCGGCTTGGTGTGGTCGAAGCCGTTGTCCAGGGTGATCAGGGCGGCGGGACGGTCCAGCCCCGGTACGTTGACCTGGCGCAGCAGCGCCTTGGTGACGACCTCGTTCGGTGCGACGAGCGCGCTCACTTGTTGCCCTCCCAGTGGGGGTTCTCCCAGATCACGGTGCCGCCCATGCCGATGCCGACGCACATGGCGGTGAGGCCGTAGCGGACCTCGGGGTGCTCGGCGAAGTGCCGGGCGAGCTGGGTCATCAGCCGTACGCCCGAGGAGGCGAGCGGGTGACCGATGGCGATCGCGCCGCCCCACGGGTTGACCCGCGGGTCGTCGTCGGCGATGCCGAAGTGGTCGAGGAAGGCGAGCACCTGCACGGCGAACGCCTCGTTCAGCTCGAACAGGCCGATGTCGTCGATGCTCAGCCCGGCGATGCGCAGCGCCTTCTCGGTGGACGGGATCGGGCCGACGCCCATCACCTCGGGCTCGACGCCGACGAAGCCGTACGACACCAGCCGCATGGCCACCGGCAGGCCCAGCTCGCGGGCGGTGGACTCGGCGGCCAGCAGGCTGGCGGTGGCGCCGTCGTTCAGGCCGGCCGCGTTGCCGGCGGTGACCTTGCCGTGCGGGCGGAACGGGGTCTTGAGGGTGGCCAGCTTCTCCAGCGAGGTGTCTCGGGGAGCCTCGTCCACGGTGGCCAGACCCCAGCCGGTCTCCGGGTCGCGGACCGCGACCGGCACCAGGTCGGGCTGGAGCTTGCCGTTGGCGTACGCCTTGGCGGTCTTCTGCTGGGAGGCGAGCGCGAACGCGTCGGTGCGTTCCTTGGTGATGTGCGGGACCCGGTCGTGCAGGTTCTCCGCGGTCGCGCCCATCACCAGGGCGGACGGGTCGACCAGCTTCTCCGCGATGATCCGCGGGTTGGGGTCGACGCCCTCGCCCATCGGGTGCCGGCCCATGTGCTCGACGCCGCCGGCGATGGCGATGTCGTACGCGCCCATGGCGATGCCACCGGCGACGGTGGTGACGGCGGTCATCGCGCCGGCGCACATCCGGTCGATGGCGAAGCCGGGCACCGTCTTGGGCAGGCCGGCCAGCAGGGCGGCGGTGCGGCCGATGGTCAGGCCCTGGTCGCCGACCTGGGTGGTCGCGGCGATAACCACCTCCTCGACCCGCTCCGGAGGCAGTTGCGGGTTGCGGCGCAGCAGCTCGCGGATGCAGCGGATCACCAGGTCGTCGGCGCGGGTGTTGGCGTACATGCCGCCCGCCTTGCCGAACGGGGTGCGGACGCCGTCGACGAAGACGACATCCCTAACTTCACGGGGCACTTGGAGCCTCCTCTTCGACCATGATTCGGCCTCCGCGCCGCCGGGCGGCGCCATGGACCGAACGAGGGTCGGCCGGCACTGGCATTTCCCCCGGATGCTACTCGCCAGTAACCACCCCCGTCAC
>NZ_SMKF01000298.1 GCF_004348325.1 Micromonospora sp. KC213
CCGCCGGCCCCACCGCCGCCCACGCCGGCTCCGCCGCCTAGACCCAAGGTGGACTTCGCGGTGGTCCGCGAGCTGCGCCGGGAACTGAGCGAACGGCTCACCCACTGGCAGCGGGGCCGGGAGTTCGACGGAGATGCCGAGGAGGTCGAGCGGGCGCGGCTCGCCGTCGCCGTCGTCTCCGGATACGCCGACTCGGTACGCCGCGCCGGCACCCCGCTCACCGCCGAGGAGGAACGGCTCCTGCTCGACCAGGTCACGGCCGAACTGGTCGGCCTGGGTCGGCTCCAGACGCTGCTGGTGGACGACTCCATCGAGGAGGTGCACATCCTCGGCTGCGACCAGGTACGCATCACCCGGCACGGCGGCGGCGTGGACTGGGCCGAACCGATCGCCGACAGCGACGAGGAACTGGTGGAGATCCTCCAAGCGGCGGCCCGCCGGGCGGGAGCCACCGAGCGGTCCCTGTCGACGTCGAAACCGACGCTGGACCTGCAACTGCCCGACGGCAGCCGGCTCGCGGCCGTGTTCCTGGTCAGCCACCGTCCGTACGCGGTGATCCGCAAGCACAACACGCTGGACGTCAGCCTGGAGGACATCTGCGGCACCCGGGCCGACCTGGACGAGATGATCGACCCGCTGCTGCGGGACTTCCTGCGCGCCTCGATGCGGGCCGGGCTGAACATCATGGTCGCCGGGCTGGCCGGGGCGGGAAAGACCACCGTCATCCGCGCGTTGATGGACGAGATCCCGCCGGACGAGCCGTACGTGCTGCTGGAGGAGAGCCGGGAGCTGCTGCCCGCCCGGCGCGGGCACAAGCACCGGGCGGTGATGAGCTTCGAGGCCCGGGAGGGGCACGGCGAGCGCGGTCTGGACGGCCGACCGGCCGGTGAGGTGAGCATCGCCGACCTGATCCCGTTGTCGCTGCGGATGGGCGTGCTGCGGATCATCGTGGGTGAGGTGCGGTCCCGGGAGATCGTGCCGATGCTCCAGGCGATGACGACCAGCCGTGGGTCGATGTGCACCATCCACGCCCGTACCCCGGCCGGGGTGAGCGAGCGGATCATCGAGCTGGCGCTGGCCCACGGCCGGGAGATGACGGTCGACCAGGCCCGCCGGATGGCCGGCAACGCTCTCGACCTGATCGTCTACGTGACCGTCGAGGACGAGACCGCGATCGGCGGGCGCAAGCACCGCTTCGTCTCCCATGTGGAGGAGGTAGTCGGGGTCGGCGAGGGCAGCCGGATCATCACCACTTCCATCTTCGGTCCCGGCCCGGACGGCCGGGCGATCCCCCGCCACCTGCCAGAACGCATCCGTGACCAGCTCCTGCGGGTCGGGTACGACGCCCGACTGCTCAGCCGGTTCATCGAGGCGGGCGCCGGCGCGTGGCGTCGCCCCCGGCACAGCCGCCTCGGTCCGGTGGTCCGGCGATGAACCCGATCGAGCTGATCGCCGTCGTCTCCGGCGCGGCCTGCGTGGCCGGGCTGGTGCTGGCCGTGGTCGCACTCACCGGCACCCGCGCGCCGACCCGGTCCCGCCCCGGCGCCAGCCGGGGCCTGCGCCGGTTCTGGCCCGCTTCCAGCCGGCGCGAGCGGCGGCTGCACCAAACGCGACTGGCGGTGGCGGCGGGAACGGGGGCGTTGGCCTTCCTGCTCACCGGGCTGCCGGTGGTGGGCCTGATCGTGGCCGCGGCGGTGCCGGGCGTGCCCTGGCTCTTCGCGGTCGGCAAGGCCGAGGAGCGGGCCATCGCCCGGGTCGAGGCGGTCGGCGAGTGGACCCGCCGACTCAAGGACGTCACCGCCACCGGGCAGGGCCTCCAGGCGGCCATCGTGAACACCATCGCCACCGTCCCGGAGGAGATCCAGGAGGAGGTACGGCTGCTCGCCGCCCGGCTGCAGGCCGGCTGGACGGCCCGCGCGGCGCTGCTCGCGTTCGCCGACGAGATCGGCGACCCGGTCTGCGACCAGGTGGTGGCCGCGCTCATCCTGCACCTGTCCGACCGGGGTGAACGCCTCGGTGACGTGCTCGGGGCGATCGCCTCGGCCGCCGCCGCCGAGGTGGCCACCCGCCGCGAGGTGGAGGCGAAGCGCACCCAGCCGAGGTTCGCCGTCCGCTTCCTCACCGGGATGACCCTGGTGGTGCTCGGGTACGGGCTGCTGAACACCGACTACATCCGCCCGTACGGCACGGTGGTCGGGCAACTGGTGATGGCGGTGCTCTGCGCGGCCTTCATCGGGCTGCTGGTCTGGGTGCGCGCGATGAGCCAGCCCCCGCCGCCGGCCCGCTTCCTGCCCGCCCCCGATCTCAAGGAGGCGGTCGCGTGATCCTCAACTGGCAGCTCGCGATCGCCGTGCTCGGCGGCGCGGGCATCGGCCTGGGCGTGTTCCTGCTGGTCCGGGAGGCGCTGCCGGCGTACCCGGCGCTCGGTCCGGCGCTGCGCCGGCTGCACCAGCCGCCCGGCACGGCCGCCTCGTCACGACGGTTGGAGTGGTTGGGCGGGTTCGCCCGCTGGCTCAGTCCGCCGCACCGCCAGCTCGCCCTGATCGGCCGGACCCCGGAGCAGTACGCCCTGTCGGTGTTGCTCTCCGCCCTGATCGGGCTGGCCACCCCGACGGTGTTCGGCGCGCTGCTCTTCCTCGGTGGGATGCGCCTGCCGGTGGCCGTACCGGTGCTGGGCAGCCTCGGGATGGCGCTGCTCTGCGCGCTGCTGGCCCACCGGGCGGTGCTGGCGAAGGCGGACGCCGCGCGGGACGAGTTCCGCCAGGCGGTCTGCACCTACCTGGATCTGGTGGCGTTGCAGCTGTCGGCGGCGCACGGCCCGGTGCAGTCCCTGGAACGCGCGGCGACGGTCTGCGACGGCTGGGTGTTCGAGCGGATCCGCGAGTCGCTGCGGATCGCGCAGTTGCAGATGCACTCCCCGTGGGACGAGTTGCAGGAGCTGGCCGATCGGATCGGCATCGCCGAGCTGGGCGACGTGGGCGCGATCATGCGGAACTCGGGCAGCGAGGGCGCGCAGGTGCACGAGACGCTGCGCAGCCGCGCCGACTCCCTGCGGGACCAGATCCGCACCGACAACCTGACCCGGGCCGAGGGGATCACCAGCCGGCTCGACATCCCCGGATCGCTGCTGGTCTTCGTCCTGCTCGGCTTCATCATCTATCCCTTCGTCGCCCGTCTGTGAGGAGCCCTCCCCATGCACATGTTCACGTTCTTCTACCTCGCCGCGGTGGACCGGCTGTCCCGGCTGCGCCGCGAGTCGGACCGGGGCGACAGCCCGGTGCCCACCGCGGTGATCATCGCTGGCCTGGTGGTCGCGGCCACCGCGGTCACCGGCCTGGTGCTCCAGAAGGCCGAGAGCTGGATGAACAGCATCCCGGGCAAGTGACCCCACCCGCTC
>NZ_SMKF01000299.1 GCF_004348325.1 Micromonospora sp. KC213
GGCCCGGCGGGGGAGTGGTCGGGCCCGGCGGCGGGGTCGAGCCACCGCCGATGCCGGTCACCTCGCCGTTGCCCCCGTCGAAGGTGACGTCCGAGCAGCCGAAGAAGTTCTCCTGGCTGTCGGAACGGACCCAGCGGGAGTAGATGATGTGCCGGCCGGACTTGTTCGTCGGCAGGTTGCCGCTGAAGTAGTAGTGCCCCTCGTTGGTGCCGACAGCGCCGCGCTGCGGCGGGTTGGTCACCGTGAGGAACGGCTGCTCCTCCAGGTCGCTCCAGGCCAGCGGGCGGTTCGGGCTCCAGCTGTTCTTCGTCACGTAGAAGTAGAAGGTGCCCGGGTGGTGGGCCCAGTTGCTGTACTTGAACTCCATCCGGGCGCCGGCCGTGAGATGGGTCAGCGGCCAGTCGGTGCGGGCCAGGTCGTAGCCGGCGAATCCGGGGTTGCCGCCACTGCACAGCTTGCCGTCGGGGATGTAGCCGACGGTGCGCCCGCCGGCGTCCGAACGCAGCACGCTGAACCAGTTGTAGAGGGAGTTGGGGCCGCTCTGCGCCACGGCCGCCGTGCAGGCCGGGTTGTTCGGTCTGATCTCTCCGGTGCCGGTCAGGCCGTCCTTCCAACACAGGAAGGTACGGCTGCCGGGGGTCATCGCCGCGCCGTGCGCGGCGGCCGGCTCGGCCTGGCTGACCAGGGCGACGGTGCCCAGAGCGACGGTGGCTACCGCGGTGAGCAACGCGGCGGTACGGGAACGGAGCACGAGGTTCTCCTGATCCGCGGAGCAGGCGTGGTGGCCGGCCCCGCTGTGCGGGGGATGCGTCGATCGCGGCGTCGTGACCGGCGGCCCGAATGTCGGCAGGGCCCGGACGGTCGCGCGCCGCCACGGTCCGCCGCCCGCGGACCGGTGCCTCTCGCGTCGCTCCAGCTCGTCCCGGTGGTGCGACAGCCCCGCACCAATCCGGTACCGGTAATCCCAGCACGCCCGGACGAGACACGCAATAGGTATCCCTCGATATACCAAGACGACGCTTCGCCACCCGCTGAGATGGGCACCTGTGCCAGCCTGGAACCGGGCGACGGGATGCTGGGAGGCGATATGGGGTACGCGGTGGTGCTGGGTGAGGCGTTGGTGGACCTGCTCGACGCCGAGTGCGACGGTCGGCCCGTCTTCCGGCAGGAGATCGGCGGTGGCCCGCTCAACGTCGCCGTCGGGGTGTCCCGGCTGGGCGGCGACGCGCAGTTCGTCGGTTCCCTCGGCGACGACGTGCTCGCCGGCCGGATCCGGTCCTTCCTCGACGCCGCCGGGGTGGGACTGGCCGGGACGGTCACCGTGCCGGCCCCGACCGTGCTCGCGGTGACCAGCCACGCCGAGGCCGAGCCCGACTTCCGCTTCTACGGCGAGCCGCCGTCGTACGGCCTGCTCACCGCCGACGACCTGGACGTCGCGCTGGTGCAGGGCGCGGACGTGCTCTCCTGCGGTTCGATCGCCCTGCTCTGCCCGCCGGTGCTCGCGGCCGCCCGCCGTGCCTGGTCGCTCACCACCGGCCTGCGGGTCTTCGACCCGAACGTGCGGCCCCGGCTGGTGGACGGGCCGGCCGCTCTGGCCGAGCTGCGCCAGGTGGTGGCCGAGTTCGCCGCCGGGGCGCACCTGGTCAAGCTGAGCGCGGCCGACGCCGAGCTGCTCTATCCCGGTGAGCCGGTCGAGGGGGTCGCCGCGTACCTGCGGGAGTTGGGAACCGGGACCGTCGTGGTCACCCTCGGTGCCGACGGTGCGGTGGTCGCCCCCGCCGGGGCGGATCCGGTACGCGTGCCCGCGCCGAAGGTGCGCGCGGTCGACGCCACCGGGGCCGGCGACTCGGTGATGGCGGCGCTCGTGGCGGACCTGCTCGTCGACGGCGAGCCGGCCGTCGCCGTCGACTGGCACCGACGGGTGGCGTTCGCGCTTCGGGTGGCCGGGGTGGTCTGCGAGTCCCCGGGCGGTGCGGTGTCGATGCCCACCCGGGCCGAGGTGCTGCGCCGCTTCGCCGGCTGAGGCCGGCGAGCCGGACCGCGGTGCTCACCCTGGCCCGCCCCCCCGGGCTCAGGCGGTGCCGTCGAGTTCGGCGAAACCGCGACGGGCGGCGATCAGGCCGGGGCGGGCGCCGAAGGGCGCCTCGGCGGCGACCCGCTCCGGTGGCGCCCCGCCGGTGTGCGCGGCGCGGATCAGCCAGGCCAGGTCGGCGAGCTGCTGGTGCTGGGCCCGGACGAAGCCGACGTCGACCACCTCGCCGTGCCCGGGCACGACCACGGTCGCGGGCGTGGTGAGCCGCAGCAGGTCGGCGACCGCGTCCGGCCACTGCAAGGGGTACGAGTCCTCGAAGGCGGGTGGGCCACCCTGCTCGACGAGATCCCCGGCGATCAGCACGTCCGCGTCGGGCACGTGCACCAGCAGGTCGGCGTCGGTGTGCCCGCGCCCCGGATGACGCAGCAGCACCCGCCGGCCGCCGATGTCGAGCACCTGCTCGGTGTGCACCGGGTGGGTCGGAGCCAGCACATCGGTACCGGCCACCTCCTCGGCGAACCCGGGCCGCTTCCCGTGCAGTTCCGCGTACGCCTCGCGGCGCAGCCGCTCCGGCGCCTCGCGCAGTGCGGTGGCGGCCAGCACGTGCGCGTACACCGGGCGAGGTGGGTCGCCGGCCAGCGTGGCGTTGCCGAAGCAGTGGTCGAAGTGGTGGTGGGTGTTGACCAGCGTCCACGGATGGCCGGTGACCGCCCGCGCCGCCGCCGCCAGCTCGGCGGCCTGCCCGGCGGTGGAGAGGGTGTCCACCAGCAGGGCCTCGCCGTCCCCGACGACCAGGGTGACGTTGACGTCGAGCAGCGGCTCGCGCAGCACGTGGACCCGGTCGGCGACCTCGGTGAACCGGAGGCTCACCGGATCCGCGCCGCTCGCTCGACGAAGCGTTGCCGGTCGACCAGCACCCGCTCCACCCGACCTTCCGCGACCGTCTCGTCGCCGTCGGTGACGGCCACCTCGAAGATCAGCCGTCGGCCGTCGACCTCGCCCAGCCGAGCCTGCGCCACCACGGTGCGCCCGACCGGCGTCGCCGCCCGGTGTTCCAACTCGATCCGGCTTCCCACCGTGGTCCGCCCCGGTGGCATCTGGATGGCGGTGGCCGCGACGGTGGCCGCCTCGGCCAGGGCCAGCACCCGGGGCGTGCCGAGCACCGGTACGTCGCCGGAGCCCACCGACTGGGCCGTGTCGGCGTCGGTGACGGTCAGTTCCACCCGGGCGGTCAGTCCCGGCGAAAAGGGCGACTCCGGCTGCTCCTGCATGGGGGCGAGCCTAGTCCAGCCGACCGCCGCCGCTAACCTTGTCCGCGATGGCCGTCGTGACTGATTCCCCGCCCCCCACCCCGACCGGACC